>VGOD01000533.1 GCA_016876015.1 Chloroflexota bacterium | reverse complement strand
TGGCGTTTTGCGGTTGACTCCGACATTTGGACCTCCTGGGCGAACTTGCCCCAGTATTACCACCGATGCGCACGATTGTCAGGTGGCTTAACCACAGAATCCGTTAGAACTAGAAGATAGCAGCATACTTCATGCCCTGGCCCGACGGTAACAGATGGCGGCGGGATGGGCGGGCAGGTGTCCGGCGAATAGTGCGGGCAGCGCGGCGCAAAGGCGCAGCCCTTGGGGATGGCATCCGGCTCCGGCACGACGCCACGGATCGGTTCGAGCCGCTGCCGCTGGCCGATATTTGGGATCGAGTGCATCAGGCCCTGGGTGTAAGGATGTTTGGGATTGTAGAACAGGTCGTCTACAGAGGCCTGCTCGACAATCCGTCCCAGGTACATGACGGCCACATCATCGGCGACTTCGGCAATGACGCCCAGATTGTGGGAGACGTGCATGGTTGCCATGCCCATCTCTTCTTGCAGATGCCCCATCAAATCGAGAATTTGCGCGGCCGTCGTCACGTCGAGAGCTGTGGTCGGCTCATCGGCGATCAACAGGCTGGGTTGGCAAGATAACGCCGCCGCAATCATCGCCCGTTGCAGCATCCCGCCGCTCAGTTGGTGGGGATAGGCGTCAACATTGCGGCTCGGTTGGGGCATCCCGACACGATCTAGCATCTGAATGGCCCGCTGGCGCGCCTCGCGCTTACCCACCTTCTGATGCAGCACGATCGCTTCCATGATCTGCTCGCCGATCGTGTAAGCCGGCGTCAGCGAGGTCATCGGTTCCTGAAAAATCATGGCAATGTCGTTGCCGCGGATGCTGCGCATCTCGGCGCTTTGCGGATGCAATTGCATGATGTCAATGACCTGGCCGGTTGACTGGCGGTGGAAATTGATCTCGCCGCGCACCATCTCGGCCGGTGGGGTCGGCAGCAAGCGCATGATCGCCAGGCCGGTCACGCTCTTACCGCAGCCGCTCTCGCCGACGACACCAAGCGTTTTCCCGCGTTTGATCTTGATGGATACACCGTTCACGGCCGGGACGCGACCCTGCAAAACCTGGAAATGAACGACCAGGTCTTTCACCTCAACAACCGTCTGGTCATCCAGCGCTGTCGGCTGAATCGCTGTCATAATAGCTCCATCTCATCGCGAATAGGGGTCTACCGCGTCGCGCAGCCCGTCGCCGAGGAAGTTGTAGCCGAGGACGGTCAGGATCACCAGGAACGCCGGGATGAGCAGCCAGGGGTTGAGGATGATGATCTTGATATTCTGCGCCTCTTCCAGCAGCACGCCCCAGCTCGTCATCGGCTGGCGGATGCCCAGGCCCAAGAAACTGAGCGCGGTCTCGGCGAGGATCATGCCGGGGATCGCCAACGTGGCGACCACGATGATGTGGCTGGCGTTGTTGGGTATCAGGTGGCGGCTAATCACCCACCAATCGCCCCCACCAGCGGCCTTCGCCGCCAACGTGTAGCCTTCTTCTCGCAACGAGAGTGTCTTGCCGCGCAATTGGCGCGCCAATCCCCCCCAACTCA
>VGOD01000532.1 GCA_016876015.1 Chloroflexota bacterium | reverse complement strand
CACATCCAGATCGAACGGGACACCCATCGTGTGCGCCATCATGATCGCCCGCGTCTTGGGGCCGACCGCTTCGGCCAGACGTTCGGGGATGGCGGTGTAATCGCCCAGGTTGACATCCACGAAGACCGGCACGAGTTGGTTCTGCAGCAATGGAGCGACGGTGGTGGGGAAGCCGGCCGCCACAGTGATCACCTCGTCGCCGGGCATCAGCCGCCGGTCGCCCAACTTGGGCGAGGTGAGCGCAGTGGCCGCCACCAGGTTCGCCGACGAGCCGGAGTTGACCAGCAGTGCGTTCGCCAGACCGAAGTAATCGGCGAACTCGGCCTCGAACTGCTCGGCGTAGCGGTTGGCGGTCAGGTAGAAGTCCAGGCTGGCGTCCACCAGGTTGACCAGCTCGGACGCGTCGAAGACGCGACCCGCGTAATGCACCAGGTCACGGCCGGGATCGAACTGCTGGCCCGCGAATTTTGCCTGATGGTAATCGCGCACCAGACTCAGGATTTGGTCTCGAAGATCATTTGCGTTTGCCATGAACCTGTATTCACCCGAAACACGTCATTCCAACGCGCCTCTGTGTAAAAAGGCTCCCAGCCGGTCTGTGACCGGCAGCGTCGCAGTAGCACTCACTGCACCTGTTCCATCGGACGTTTCCTTCACGAATCTTGGCGAAGAAATGCGCGGTACCACTTGATCGTCCGCTCTAGCCCCTCTGCCAGCGTAAAGAGCGGCGCCCAGCCCAGCACCCGCCGCGCCTTCTCCGCGCTGAGATATTGGCGGCGGATTTCGTTGGATGCCTCGTTGCGCACCTCCGGCGTCAAATCCGACCCCATCAGCCGCAGGATGCGCTGCACCAGGTCGAGCACCGTGACCTGGATCTCGTTCGAGAAGTTGAACGCCTCGCCGCGCAGTTCGGGCCGGGCCGCCAACGCCTCGGCCAGCATCATATACGCCGCGGCGCCATCCTCGACATAGAAATAGTCCCGCACGTACTGGCCGTCGGAGCGGATGACCGGCCGCTGCCCGCGCAGGATCGAACGGATCGTGCCGGGCACGATGCGGTTCCAGTTCAGGTCGCCGCCGCCGTAGAAATTGCCGCAACGGGTGATCACCACCGGCGTGCCATAGGTCGCGGCGTAAGTCTGGGCGATCAGGTCGGCGCACGACTTGCTGACATCATACGGATGCCGCCCTTGCAGCGGGGTGGATTCATCGTAGGGCAGGTTGGTCTGATCGCCATAGGCTTTGTCGGACGATGCAAGGACGACCTGCTGCACCTTGGGGCTGCGCCGGCACGCCTCGAGCAGCGACCACGTTCCGGCGATGTTGCTCTGAAAGGTGGAGATGGGGTTGCGGTTGGCGATGCCGACGATGGTCTGCGCGGCCAGGTGGAAGACCGTTTCGATCTCGTACTCACCGAGGACGCGTTCGATGAGCGCCTGGTCGCAAATGTCCCCGCGCACCACCTTGACGCGTTCGATCAACCCGGAACGGGCGAGCTCGCTGTGCGGCGCCCAATCGCGCACCAGGCAGGCCACGTCGGCTTCGGCCTCGATCAGCCGATGAACAAGCCACCCGCCA
>VGOD01000531.1 GCA_016876015.1 Chloroflexota bacterium | reverse complement strand
GTCTCTCCTGATAGGTGGCATCTTCTTGGCCGATTCTACCACACAATCGCGGGGGATGTAAGTTCTGTCCTGAAAATGGCGCGTGGTGAGGACTTTGACAACGGTTGTCAGCCGTGGTATCGTACCTGCATTCCCTTTCGGAGGTCATCATGCGTGATTTGATCCACCGCAGCCTGAATCTGGCCCAGGTGCGCGGCGCGTCGTATGCCGACGTCCGCGTCGTCGAGCGCCAGACGCAGAGCATCGGCGTCAAGAACGGCATCGTGGAGTCATTGGCCGATGATGGAACCCTCGGCTTTGGCGTGCGCGTGATCGTGAACGACGCCTGGGGTTTCTCCAGCAGCAACCGGCTGACGGCCGAGGAAGTGGACCGGGTGACGGCTGAGGCGGTTGCCATCGCACGCGCCAGCGCGTTGGTGAAGCGCAAAGCAGCGCAACTTGGGCCGCCGGAAACGCACACCGGCGTCTACCGCACCCCGGTCGAGATTGACCCGTTCAGCGTCAGCCCCCAAGAGAAGATCGCCTTGCTCCTGGCGGCGGACGCGGCCATGCGGTCGGTGCAGGGCATCAAGGTGTCTGAGGGCAACCTGGTCTGCCTGTGCGAGCGCAAGACGTTCGGCAGCACCGAGGGCAGCTTCATCGAGCAGGAGATCATCGAGACCGGCGGCGGGATCAAAGCCACCGCAGTCGCCGAGCGCGAAGTGCAGACGCGCAGCTATCCGAATTCCTTTGGCCGCGACCAGGCATGTCGCGGGTGGGAGTTCATCCTGGCGCAGGATTTCGCCGGCGCCGCGCCGCGCATCGCCGATGAAGCAGTGGCGTTGCTCAGCGCAGACCAATGCCCGGCCGGCGTCACCACGATCATCCTCGATGCCACGCAGACCGCGCTGCAAATCCACGAATCGTGCGGCCATCCCATCGAGCTGGATCGCGTCTTCGGCTCCGAGGCCAGCTATGCGGGTACCAGCTTCCTGACCACCGACAAGCTGGGTGTCTTCCGCTACGGCTCCGACATCGTGAATCTGGTGGCCGACGCCACCATCCTGGGCGGGCTGGGAACCTTCGGCTGGGACGATGAAGGCGTGCCCGCGCAGCGCACGCCCATCGTGACGGACGGTCTGTTCGTCGGCTATCTGACCAGCCGCGAGACCGCGCAGTGGCTGGACCAGGAACGATCGAATGGCGCGATGCGCGCCTCGGGCTGGAACCGCATCCCCCTCATCCGCATGACCAACGTCGGCCTGGAGCCGGGCGCGTGGTCGTTGGCCGAGATGATCGCGGATACCGATGCGGGCATCTACATGCAGACCAACCGTTCGTGGTCAATTGACAACTTGCGGCTGAACTTCCAGTTCGGCGCCGAGATCGCCTGGGAGATCATGAAAGGCAAGCGCGGGCGGATGTTGAAGAACGCCACCTACACCGGGGTCACGCCGCACTTCTGGCGCTCGGTGGACGCCATCGGCAACCGCGACGAATGGGCCGTGTGGGGCACGCCCAACTGCGGCAAGGGCGAACCGTCGCAGGTCGCGCACACCGGCCATCCGGCCGCGCCGATTCGGGTGCGCGGGGTCCAGGT
>VGOD01000530.1 GCA_016876015.1 Chloroflexota bacterium | reverse complement strand
TTGGCCGTGGCGATTGTCCAATCCACCAGCGATGAAGGGCGGGGCCTGCTCCATCATGTCAAAGAAGACCTGGGCGTCCAGCATTCGCCGGATGTGTTCCACGTCCAATACGAATTGGTGCAGGGCAGTAGCGCCGCCTTGGCCAGCCAAGAACGCCGGGCCGTGCAAGCCGTCGCCGCGGCGGTCGCCCAGGTCAGCGCCGCTCAACAGCAGCAAGCCGCCCACCCGAGCGGCGAACAGGAGTTGGCCTATCCGCCGGCACTGCTGCACATCGCCCGCCGGCGCACGACGAAACGGGCCCAACCCCGCTTGCTCAGTTGCTTCCGCCGCGGCCTGCTCGTGATTCTGGCCGCAGCGCTTACCGGCGCCGCCCTGCCCTTCGGCCGTTTCTACCCCGAACCTTGGCCGACTACGACTCCCACGGGGAGCTCCGGTTAAAAACCTACCCCTGAAAGACCCCCCGCCCCCTGTCCTTTGGCGCTACCGATACTGCACCTGAAAGAGTCGCGTCGGCCCTGCCATCACCGGCCGCAACGCGAACCCTGCCCGCTCGATCTCGCCGACTTGCCGGGAGAAGTAGATCGGCCGGCCGCCGAACTCCGCCTGGACGAATTCCACTACCGAGCCAGGCAGACCGCCGCGATCGCTGCGCGAGAAGGTCTCGATGAAGCGCAAGTCGCCGCGGTCCATCTCGATGTGCGCGACGTAGTAGTACGGGTAAAGCCAGTGCCAATCGGTGAAAACGATGGCATTCGGTGGCAGCCCCTTCACCGTGTCGGCTGCGATCTTGTGCACACCGGCGGTTTGGGCGTTTACAAGATATTCCCGCGCGCCAATGAACGGCGGCTGGCCCGCCTGCACGGCCGGCAGCCGCGGGGCGACCACCGGCCAGATCGCGCTGCCGGCCAAACCCACGACGACCACGACCTGCGCCGCTCGCACTCCCCGCCATCGCAACAAGCCGATCGTCCGCTCGACCACGGCCAGGCCGGCCGCGATCAGCATGGCGATCAGCACGTAGCCAGGGATGTAAAAGACGTAGATGTCGCCCGTGTGGTAGTTGAAGCAGAAGAGCCAGTTGATGACCAGGGCTGCGGTGAAGAGCAGGGCCGTCCGTCGCTGGCGCCAGAACAGCGTCAGCAGCCCCAGGCCCGCCAGCCCCAGGCCCAGCAGCGTGAATTCGCGCGGCAGTTTGCCCGCGTATTCGGCAAACCGCTTGCTCATCGTGGTTGGATCAGGAAATAGCGCGGTGCGCCACTGGCGGCCGGTCCCGATGAAGATCATGCGCGTCACCGGGTTGGCCATGTCGGCTTCGGTCAGGCTCCACGCGGAGCGCGACGGGCCATATGCAGCGTTGAAGATGTTGGCGGCCGGCGCGTTCAGCTCCACAGCCGCGAAGATCGCCAGATAGAGGATCAGCCCCGCCAGCAGTCCACCGAGCGCCGGCTTCCAGAGCGTGCGCCAGTACCGATGATGCAGCAGCAGGAAAAGCCCGGCCGCCGGGCCGGCGAAGCCCAGGCTGGCGTGCACTCCTAACCCCAGCCCGCCGCACAACCCCGCGACGAACAATGGCCGCGGACGCCCTATCTCGCGCCACGCC
>VGOD01000529.1 GCA_016876015.1 Chloroflexota bacterium | reverse complement strand
CAGGTACAGGGTCGGTTGGGTGTCTTCGTTGTTGGGGTGGATTGCCTGTTTCATGGTACACTCCTTTTGGTTGAGCAGCTTACCATAAGTGCGCCGTCCGGCCAAGCCCCCATAGTATCTGACGCCGCAGCGGCGGCGGTTGTTTCGCAGGGTGAGTCACGGACGCTGCGGCGCAGGTGAACGGATAGACGAGAACGCTTCAAACTTCCTCTTGCAATAGCATGACTTCCATGCTATGATATCGCTATGATTCGATCTTTCCGCGACGCTGGCACCGAGGATATTTTCAACGGCGCGAACACGCGTGCGGCGCGTCAAGCCTGTCCGGAGTCGCTTTGGAAGGTCGCTTTTCACAAGCTCGACCAACTCGATTCGGTTGCGGCATTGGCGGATCTGCGTGTCCCTCCCGGCAATCAACTCGAAATCTTGACCGGCGACCGCAAAGGGCAGTTCAGTATCCGCATCAATCGCCAATACCGCATCTGTTTTGACTGGACGGAAGCAGGGCCAGACCGCGTCGAGATCGTGGACTATCACTGAAACGGCAAGCTGAGGCAATCACATGGTTCGCATTCCCACCCACCGTCAACCCACATCGCCCGGCGAGATGCTCCTGGCGGAATTCTTGCTGCCGATGGGCATCACGCAGCGCCAACTCGCCGACGCTATCCATGTGCCCTACCAACGCATCAATGAGATCGTCAATGGACGGCGGGGCATCACACCCGCGACCGCCCTACGGCTGGCGAAGTTCTTTGAGGTATCGCCGGATTTCTGGATGAATCTCCAACTGCGCTGGGATTTGTATCACGCCCAGGAAACCGAGCGTAATGACCTGCTGGGCATCCAACCGGTTCGTTTAGCGGCGCACGCGGCCGCGTAGCCACAACCAGTTTCACGCAGCGGGTGGTCAGCACGGTTCGCCTTCATGGGCGGCAGGTCGCGTTTTGCCGGTCTGGTGCTTGGGCGGGGCCCAACCACTGGTTCGTGCGGACGGGCCGCACTGCCCGTTATGGAAGTCAGGGGTAACCGGCCCGCCGCTGAACCTGACCGTTCGAGGAAAGCTGGCGCCAGGGGTAACGTGACGATGCCAGAGTACGTCTTGCCGATCGCCTACGATCCGGCCCGCGGCTACACGGCGGCGCAGGTGGGCGTGCGGCTGGCTGGGCAGATGGCGTTGCTGTGCTGGTTCGCCGAGCAGAGCGGCTACGATCCGTGTATCTTGGGGGTGGACTTCGAGGCGTATGATGCGGTGGCGGGGGCCTTGATCTTCGTTTCGGCCACCCGAGCTCCATCCGTGGCTTGACGGAGCACTGAGCCTGGTTGGCGATTGGGACAAATAGCACGCCATCAGGTACAATCCTCCCGATCTTTTCAGGGAGGGTGGCATCATGCCAGAGTGTCCAGAAGCAAGTCCCCGACGCTGGAGCCGCGCCGCCACGGCCGAGAAAATGGCGGCCTTTGCCGCGGCCTATCCGCAGACTCCCAGTCAACGACAGTTAGCCACCGCGTTGGCGGTTCCCCGCTCCACCCTGCAGCATTGGCTTGCGCGCCAAGACGCCATCGCGGCCGACCCGGGCCTGGTGGCCTTTTTCGAGTCGCC
>VGOD01000528.1 GCA_016876015.1 Chloroflexota bacterium | reverse complement strand
GGCGATTTGCTATCAGCTATCAGCCATCTGCTATCTGCTGCGGCGTCCAGGCCGTTGATCAGGGCGATGCAGTCGCGCAGGACGGGGGTGGCGGGCCAGACGATGTCGTCGGCAGGGGGCTTGCGGCCGGTCGTCGCGTCGCCCACGTCGAAGAGCAGGCGGAACTCGGGGTAGACCATGCGGCAGACGTGGCGGATCGCGGCGGGCAGCGCGTCGTCCGGGGCCGCGGCCTCGGCGGGGTGGTCGAAGCGGTATTCATAGTGCGCACGGGCGCGGCTGCCGTACGCGTCGCGCACGGTGATGATCTCGGGGATCAGGCCGCGGGCCTCCAGGCACTTGAGCGCGACCAGGCGGTTCAGGTGGGTGAACGCCACCTCGCGCACGAACCACGCCACCGCCTCCCCGCGTTGGGCGGCCGTCGCGCTTGCCGGCTCCGCGCCGATGCGGCGCAGGTGCTGCTCCAACGAAGCAGCTAGGCGGAAGTGATCGGCCGCGGCCGCGTCATCCCGCTCGATGTGTGGTAGGCGCTCGATGGGCAGCCACCGCTCCCCGGCGAACCCGTAGCGCTTCAGGCCGATGGCGATCTCCTCCTCCAGCCGGTGGCGGAGGGTCAGGACGAGGGACTTGATGGCGGATTTGGCTTGGCGGTTCATGGCTATGGTAATGATCCTACAAATAACCTTGCCCCACGGACAGAAGGAAACACGAACAGGGGTAGATTCACAAAATAGTCCGTGTTTTATTCTATCCGTGGGCTAATCTAAAAGGACACACGGACAGGGATAGAATCGCAGAATAGTCCGTGTTCTTTTCTGTCCGTGGGCTAATCCGAGCTGACCCCATAGATCTGCAGGCACTTCTTACCGAAATTCACGACGAAACCCAGCTTCAGACCAAGATTATTGAGGTAGGTCTTGGTTCGAGCAAATTCGTAGACGGGTGGTTGATCCAGAAGTGATCGGATGTTGAGCAGATATGCGCCGTTGACCAGCAGGTGATCACTGGCAGTCTGAGTCAGTATTCGGCCATCAAGTCTGGCCGGCACCTCGACATCAGTCTGACAACAAAGGCCATCGTGCTGGAATTCAATCGCTGCGATCTTGCGATACACAACTTCAGGGTATCCGAGGCCATACTGCTGGCCGACGACCAGGATATCTTCTCGGAGTTGGAACAAACACTCTCGATCCTTCCCGGTCATCTCAGCTTCGATAGCGCTGTAGTCCTCGTGGACTACGAGCTCAGGCTCATCCCAGACAACTCTTTCAATCTCGGCGCGCATAGGTCCGAAGTTGACCAGCAGGCCCAGATCTTTGCCCCAAAACTTCAAGTAGTTGATAAGCTGGGCGTAGTGCTTTGGAGCGAAGGAGCTAAATGGAAGCGCCTTCAGCTCCAATATGACAAGATCCCGGGCGATCAGGTCACACTCGAAAAGGTGAACTTCAATGCCGCGATGTACCAGCATCTTGCGAGGCTTCGACACCACAGGCGCGCCCTTTTCCTCCATGATCCGAACCAAACCCTGGTGGTAGACATCCTCAGGCCAGCCGGTCCTCAAGCGCCGTCGGGCCTCAAAGATCATTCCGCGAATCTCGTAGGTCAGTTTC
>VGOD01000527.1 GCA_016876015.1 Chloroflexota bacterium | reverse complement strand
CATAGAACGGGACGCAGACTACGCGGACAACGCAGACGACGCGGAGAGGACCGCTTCATCTCCCGTGCCCATGGTCATTCGTCGTTCGTCCTTCGTCTTCTCTCATCCCGACAGGAAGGGGCATATCATGTACAACATCACTGCTGCGGTCATCGGCGCGGGGTTCATCGGGCCGGTGCATGTGGAGGCGCTGCAACGGCTGGGCGTGCCGGTGGTCGGCATCCTGGCCGCGACGCCGGAGGAAACGCGCGGCGCGGCGGTCAGGCTGGGGCTGGCGAAGGCGTATGCGTCGCTCGACGAGTTGCTGGCCGATCCAGCCGTACAGGTCGTACACATCACGACGCCCAACCGCTTTCATTTCGAGATGGCGAGCGCAGCGCTGCGGGCGGGCAAGCACGTGCTGTGCGAGAAGCCGCTGGCGATGAACTCGACCGAGTCGGCCGCGCTCGTCGAACTGGCGCGGGAAACCAGCCTTGCGGCCGGGGTCAATTACAACGTCCGCTTCTACCCGCTCTGCCTGGAGGCGCGCGACATGGTCCGCCGCGGCGACCTGGGCGACGTCTACTCGATCTGCGGCAGCTACGTCCAGGATTGGCTCTTCTACCCCACCGACTACAACTGGCGCGTCCTGGCGGAAGAAGGCGGCGCGCTGCGCGCGGTCGCCGACATCGGCACGCACTGGCTCGACCTGGTGCAGTTCATCACCGGGCTGGAGGTCGAGGCGGTTTGCGCCGACCTCAAGACCGTGCATCCGATCCGGCAGCGGCCGAAGGGCGAGGTGCAGACGTTCAAGGGCAAAGAGGAACAGATCGTCGCCACGGAATCGGTGGCGATCAGCACCGAGGACTACGGCGGGGTGATGCTGCGCTTTCGTGGCGGCGGCCGGGGGATGCTCTGGACCTCGCAGGTGACAGCCGGCCGCAAGAACTGTCTGCGCTTCGAGATCGCCGGGTCCAAGCAGGCGCTCTCCTGGTGCTCCGAGTCGCCCAACGAGCTGTGGATCGGCCACCGCGAGCGCGCCAACGAGAGCCTGATCCGCGATCCGGGGCTGCTCTCGGCTTACGCGCGCGGCTTCATCAACTACCCGGGCGGCCACAACGAGGGCTTCCCCGACACCTTCAAGCAGATCTACCGCGCGTTCTACGACACCATCGCGGCCGGCGACTTCGCCAACGGCGGTGACGCCGCCGCGCCCACCTACCCCACCTTTGCCGACGGCCATCGGGAGATCGTGCTGTGCGAGGCGATCTTGAAGAGCCATCGGGAGGGACGGTGGGTGGATGTTGGATAACGGAGGTTTCCCATGCAACTCGGTTTTGTCAGTGCCATTTTGCCCGATCTCTCGCTGGAAGATGTCGTGGGGTTCGCCGCGGCCGAGGGGTTTGCGTGCGTCGAGTTGATGTGCTGGCCGCGCGGGAAGGCCGAGCGGCGCTATGCCGGGGTCACGCACATTGACGTGGCCGGGTTCACGCAGGCGGACGCGCAGCGCATCAACGAACTGATGGCGCAGGCCGGCGTGAGCATCAGCGGCCTGGGCTATTACCCCAACCCGTTGACGCCCGACCGCGCCGAGGCCGCCGTCTACGTCGAGCATATGCAGCAGGTGATCC
>VGOD01000526.1 GCA_016876015.1 Chloroflexota bacterium | reverse complement strand
TCCAGCCGGCGGCCGCGCCGCGGCCCCTGCCGTGGCTGCTGCAGTTAGAACAGCGGTTGTTCGGTCACTGGGAACCGGTGACGGACGGGACCGTGCACTGTCTCTACTGTGGCACGACCGATGTGTCCCGCAAGAGCCGCCAGGCACGCCCCAAGCGCTATGTGGACGCCCAGGGCCAGGCGCAAACCGTCGCCGTGTACCGTTACTACTGCCACAACCCCGCGTGCCAGCACCGGACCTTCACCGACTTGCCGCCCGATCTGCTGCCCCACAGCCAGTGGACGTTGCAGCACCACCTGGCAGCCTTGCAGCACTATGAGTGGTCCCGCAGTGTCTACCGCTGCACCAGTCAGATGCTGGGCGTCAGCAAGATGACGGCCTATCGCTGGGTCAGCGCTTTTGGCTACCAGTTGCTGCCCGTGGCAGCCCTCTTCGGTGTGGTCCGCTCCAGCGGCGTGGTCGGCGTGGACGAGAAGTACGTCCTGGTGCCCAAGAACGACAAGCCCGAGGCCGATATGAAACGCTGGATGTATGTGTACTTCGCCGTTGACTGCTACACCTATGACCTGCTGCACATCGCCATCTATCCCTACAACACCCAGCAGAGTGCGACCGCGTTCCTGCTGGCCTTGCGCAGCAAAGGCTACCAGCCCAGCGTGATCGTCACCGATCTGCGGCTCGACTACCACGACGTCGTGGCCGCGGTCTTCCCGAAAGCCGTGCACCATGAGTGCATCTTCCACGCCCAGCAGCAGATCCAGGACCACCTCCAGGAAGCCTACGGCCGCGACTACGCCGAGACGCACCCCGAGGTCGTCGCCCTGCGCGAGGCGATCCAGCAGATCTTCGAGGCCCGCACCAAGCGCACCGCCCAGCGGCGTTACGACCAGGTGCTGGCCCAGCGTAGCCAGTTCGTGGCCCACAACCCCCAGGCCGATGCCGCCTTCGCCTTCCTGGAACGCCATTGGCCGCGCCTGGTCAATGCCATCGAGAGCCAGCACATCCCCACCACCAACAACGCCACCGAGGAAGTCATCCGCATCTTCACCCAGCACTACAAGACCTTCTGCGGCTTCGAAAGTATCGAGTCCGCCCAGCTCTACCTGGCAGTCTTTGAGAAGGTCTATCGCTTCACCCCCTTCTCGGCGGACGCTCAGGCCCACATCCGGGGCAAGTGCCCCCTGGAACTGGCCGGTTACGACGTGGCCAAGTTACCCATGACCCAGCTCTGGCGGGGCCTGGCCCTCCAGTGGCCCGCTGCGGCCTTCCAGGAGGTTGTCCCCAACGTGTGACGGTCCCCGTCATGTCGGCGCCAAGGTGGGAGGTTTGTGGTATAATCGGACGACAGGAGGCAAGATGGAACTCAATGGGATCATCCGCGTTGCGCGCGGCGATGCGCCAGCGGATCTGGTCTTGCGCAACGCTCGATTGGTCAACGTATACTCCGGCGAAGTCTACAAGACTGACGTGGCGACCTGCGGCTCGCGCGTCGCCGGCATTGGCCCCGACTACGAGGCGCAGCGGGAGATCGACCTGGATGGCAGCTATCTGGCCCCCGGCTTGATCGACGCTCACGTGCACATCGAGAGCTCCATGGTCGGCGTGCGGCAGTACG
>VGOD01000525.1 GCA_016876015.1 Chloroflexota bacterium | reverse complement strand
CACATCCTGGCCCGATTGCGGCGTGAGCATCAGAACGACAACCGCGCCGACCAACGCGCCCAAAATCAGACCGCCGATAAAGTTGATAACCTTTAACATATCACCTCCTGTCAGATCAGCATGGATCAAGGGCTGAAAGGCAGCCGACTGCAAGTATAGCACAAATCTGGCGCGCGGCCAAGCCAGAATCGTGTCGGACCCGCGTTCTGCAAGCTTGTTGTAAGCTAAATCCCCCAGATTCCGTGGTACAATGCAGTCGTTCGATGAGATGGCTGCCAGGTATAAACTGCCCAGGAGTGCAAGCTAATGCGCAATCGAGGAATCTTGGTGGTGATGATGGCCGTTTTGGCCACAGCGATGCTGGCGCCCGTCAGTGCGGCCGCCGAGCCGACCGCGACCTTCACGGTGGCTGCCCTGGTCTTCGACGACCAGAATCTGGACGGCGCCTATGGTCTCAGCGCGGCGGGGGTCGAAAGCAGCATCGGCAATGTGGTCATTGGCTTATACCTGGACAAGGCGCCTCTGGGCATCCTCGGCCCAGAAGACCAGTTGCTGGAATCGCTGACCACCAACAAAGAGGGCTACGCGCTGTTTCGTAACCTGTTGCCCGGCGCGTACCTGCTGAACATCAAGACTCCGGCGCGTTACATCGCCATCAGCCCTGCCACGCAAAGCGTCTCAGTGGGCAACGAAGCCACAGGCGCGATCCTGGAGTGGACCTTTGGCCTGACCCCGCGCAGCCAATTCCCGGCTCGCAATTTCCTCCCCGTCCTCACGCGCTGATCCTGCGATCGCTCGTCTTCGTTTCTCTGAACTGCACAGAGCCGGGAAGCAGTAGACTCCCCGGCTTTTCTTCATCTCATTTCCCCCACTGGCCAATTTACAGAATCGCGAAACTGTGTTAGATTGGTGTTGTGAAATGCCACGACCGAGCGACAGCCTTCTGTCAACGCCCACCCCCTGTCGCCTGCTGAGGTGTCTGATGTGCTGGACGGGTGTAACGCGCATACTTCGAGTCGGATCTGCTGGTTTGCTCCTGGCGCTGGTCTTGCTGTCTTTGGCGACAGTAAGCACAGCAGCCATGACGCGGGCAGGCGGCTCTTTTGACCTGATCATACTGGCCTTCGAGGATCTGAACGGAGATGGCATCTATGGGCTGAGTCCAACCGGCCTGGAACCGCCGCTGGCGGGCATTGAAATCCGGCTGTACGAAGATCAGCCGCCGCTGCGTTCACGGGGCGCCGAGGATCGCTTGATCGCTGATGCGCGCACCAACGAGGATGGTTATGTCGTGTTTCGCACGCTGCCTTCAGGAAACTACCTGCTCGCAGCATCGCAGGCCAAAGGCTTCTTGCCCACTACGCCGCTCGAACAGTGGGTCACATACAAAGGGGACGGACAGGGCGCCTTGCTGGAGTACATGTTTGGCCAGCTTCAACGCAGCGCATTCGCACACCGATTCATCTTTCCGGTGATCGGCATCCCACGCTGAGTCGCGCACGCATAGGCCCAACAGACTCGGCGCGGCGCTTTGCTGAGCCTGGGTGCCCGATACGTGTTCTTGACCTCTAACACAGAGCCGCTGGTTGCAAAGCGCAGTCAGCGGCTCTGTGTCATACGGCATCCGGACTGCGGCCCGCGGTCGCCGTGGGCGATCA
>VGOD01000524.1 GCA_016876015.1 Chloroflexota bacterium | reverse complement strand
CCTGCCGACCCCTTTTCGCGGCCCTCACGCCGTCAAATGACCTCACAGCAAGCCGAATTGAGCCTCCTCCCCACCGCTCCCCGTCAAGGTGTTTCTTGGCAGGCAATGGCCCAGGACACCCCCCGCCCCACGCGAGACCCACCCACCACGGCGAACCGTGGCTACCATTCGCTCTACGGCATCAGGTCGCAGCTTTGTGACCACTTGATCGGGCTTGCAATGTAGGTGAAGATGCCGTCTTCTTGGCGGCGCGACGATAGCGGAACTTGAGGCCAAGCTGTTGCTCGACCTCCCGCACGATCTGATGAACATTGCGTGCATACGCCTGTAGATCATCGCCGCTTTGCGCTGCCAAGGCCCGTTGGGCGCGATACTTCGCCTCCAGTAGTTCATTCGTCAGCATAGTTCGCCTCCGTAAACAGTTCTAACGGCGTGATGATCTCAGGTGTCGGCAAGTTGAGTCGGGCATTGATGATGCGAATATGTTGCCGCTTGTTGGCGTTCGCCAAGTGATTGCAGTTCCAGGTCAACAGAAAGTCACACTTGTAGAAACTCGCATAGGCGAGATGCAGCGCGTCACCCTTGAACACGCGTGGCATGAGGTAGTTGTCCAGGTAGACACGCGCAATCTCCAAGATCTGTTCGTCAGGCGGCCAGACCTGGAGTTGGGCCACAAACGTCAGTATCTCGGCCTTGCGCGGATAATCGCCTTGGCTCAATTCGGCGATCGTTTCTTCGGAGACGTAGACGTCGAAGTGCTGGCTTTCCTCGTCCCACCACTTCTTGGTCACCTCGATGTATGTCTGGATGCTTTCCCGTTCATCGTACAGGTAACTGGGAACGGTTGCATCCAGATAGACGATTTTCTTCATGGCAGGTATCCTGCAATCGCCGCTATGTCGTGTTTTATCTCGCTGGTTAACTCGCGTCGTTGGATGGAACGGCCTAACGACCCGCTTCACCTGCGCCGCAGCGTCCGTGACTCGCCCGACGAGACAACCGCCGCCGCTGCGGCGTCAGGTGCAATGGCCCAGCGCGGGGCGCAGCCCCCAGTTAGAGAAAC
This sequence comes from Chloroflexota bacterium, assembly GCA_016876015.1. GTDB lineage: Bacteria > Chloroflexota > Anaerolineae > CG2-30-64-16 > CG2-30-64-16 > VGOD01. The sequence continues at coordinate 599 of VGOD01000524.1, read as the reverse complement.
GCCGGGGCGTATGCTATACTACCGCCCGCCGCCGAGCAGCTAAGACCGGCCATTGCACTGATGTCAGCGGACTCGCGGTGCAATCTGGTTCCTGGTCACCAGTGAAGTCACCACTGGCGGTTCTGACCCCGATGAGGAAGCTACTCCCAAGCAGGTGACCAGGCTCGGCGGCAACCATCTTACATCTAGGAGCTTCATATGTCCAGCCCAACCATCCTCCCCACCGTCCCCCCGCACGCTGCAGGCCTGGCCATCGGCAAGATCGAGATCTACGCTGCGGTCGCGCCGACCGCCGACCCGCAGCCCATCCGCGTCTTCGGCACGTTCACGCCCGACCTGCACGCCCTGGCCGACTGGCTGGTCGCCTGTGGCGTCACCAGCGTAGCCCTCGAATCCACCGGCGTCTACTGGATTCCGGTCTTCGAGTTGCTGGCGGCCCGTGGCCTGCAGGTCTGCCTGGTCAATGCCAGCCACATCCAGCGCGTGCCAGGCCGCAAGAGCGACTACCAGGACTGCGAGTGGCTGCGCCAACTGCACAGCCTGGGTCTGCTGGCCGCCTCCTTCCGCCCCGACGCCGAGATCGTCACGCGGCGCAGTTA
>VGOD01000523.1 GCA_016876015.1 Chloroflexota bacterium | reverse complement strand
TGTCAAGCCCGATCACATCCTCAATGTCCTCCCAATCCTCCTCCTGCACGGCCGAGTCGCTGCTGTAGCCGTCGTGGTCATCGAAGAGGGGGTCGCGCCGGCCGCTGAGATCCATGTAGTGGCTGTTGCGGGTGAGGTTGGCGGGGAAAAGATCCTCGGTGTAGTGCTCCTCGTCTTCGATCTGGAAGGGCCAATCGCCCGCGGTCGCCACGTTCATCTGCGCCAGGTCGAGGTAGTAGTCGGTGTTTTTGGCCTCGCGGGCGATGGCTTCGATGGCATCGTGCTCCAGGACGATCGCCCCCTCGCCCTCGCGCGGGACATCGCAGACCAACGGGTCGCCGGCCGCGCCGCACAGCGTGGGCAGGCCGGCGTAATAGTCGTAGACGCCTGGATAGCTGCTCCGCATGGCCGGCAGATTCAGGATGCGGAAGGCCTCCTCGACCAGCTCCTGGTGGGTATCCGCGTTGTAGGCCCGCGCCGGCGGCGCCGGCGGCGCGCCGATGAACACGGCGAGCACAAGGAGGGCCAGCGCGCCAGCGGCGAGGCCTACCAGCAAACTTTTGGATTGCGCTTTCATCTTCGCCCTCCTCAGTGCCCCCACGAGCTGAGGGGCGCCATGTCAAAGCCCTGGCGGTTGCGGTTGGCCTGGCGGGCGTAGGTCGCAACCGCCGCGTCCCATTCGATCCGGGCCAGATCGGCGTCTGAGAGCCAGAGGCAATTGAGGCTGGCCCGTTGGCCGGGCTGCGCCAGCGCAAAAGCGCCGAAGGAAGCGCCGCTGCCGCCGCCAGCCAGGAGCGCCGGCAGGTAAAGCGTTCGGCAGCGGTTTTCCACCGTCCAGGCGCCGCCTGGGCGGTCGGCCGCGGCAGACTGAAATCGCGATGCGGCGAGAGGCAGGCCCTCCCTGCCTGCGGACAGGTTGCCCGCCGACTGAGACGTAATGAACAGGCCGATTAGCACGAGTAATCCGATCAACAATCGCCATCGCATGGAACACCTCCTCTTTCAAGACCGCTTGCCCCAGGAGGCGACCGCCAGGGATCGCCCCTACGAATTGAGAAGATACCCGCCCAGCCCGATGAATAGCAACCCCGCCGCCGCGCAGAATGCGCCAATACAGTCCGACAAAGCGCCGCAGCTCGCCCACCTTGAAGAAGGAATCCACGAACAGCAGTTCCGCCACATTCCCCCATTCGACCCACGACCGGTCGTACTCGCGCACGTCGGGGTAGCCCAGCAGTTGCGTCATTATTTGCGCGCCCTCGCCAGCACCGCTTCGATCGGGTAGACCAGGCCATCGGACCCAACGTAATCGGCCAGTGCCTCGGTCACGTCACTGTCGAACGCGGCGTCGGAGAAGGGCAGGGCGTCTGCGGAGCCTTCCCGCCACTCGATCGGCGCGTCCCCTGGCCCGGCCCCGTCCTTGCGTCGCGCCAGGGCCAGCATCTCCGGGCTGATGTCCAGCCCGACCACCCGTCCCTGCGGCCCCACTCGCGCCGCGACGCAGCGCGTCCAGTCGCCCGTGCCGCAGGCGACGTCCAGCACTCGTTCGCCCGGGCGCGGGTCCACCAGCTCGGCCAGCCGCGGCGACCATGCGGCGATCATGGCGGGGATGAAGATGGCATCGTAGATCTCCACCCATGTGCCAGGGATTCGCCAGTCGTAG
>VGOD01000522.1 GCA_016876015.1 Chloroflexota bacterium | reverse complement strand
GCACCGCCGAGGGAGTGCTCGCGCCCGTGTCGTTGAGCGCCGCCACGCGGTAGTAGTACGTCGCGCCGGGCGCGAGTCCTGTGTCGTGGGTCAGGGTGATCCCGCCGCCGGTTTGCAGCACGACATCGAACCGGCCGCCCGCGCTCCCGCTGCGCTCGAGGCGATAACTTGTCACCACGTCGCCCGCGGGTGAGCTCCATTGCAGGGCCAGCGCGTCGGCGGCGACCGCAGTGACGCTGTGCAACGTCGGCGGTTGCGGCAGCGCCGGCAGGCTGCGGCCGCTGACGGCGGTCGTCGTGCAGTCCGAATCGTTGCCGGCCGAGTCCAGCGCCTGGACGCGGTAGGCGTAGCTGGCGTCCTCCAGCACGTCCGTGTCCGTGTAAATGGCCGTGCCCGTCGGCAGCACGGTCACGTCTTCGCACGGGCCGCCGTCGGCGCTGCGCTGCAACAGGATGCCCACCGCGGCCTGGGGCGTGACGGCGCTCAGGGCCGGCAGAAGGTTGCTTATGCCTTTCGGTGTTTGCGCAGCGCCAATGGCAGGAAAACCTTCTTTGCCGCCACGGTGCGGCCCGCCTCACGGCGATCCCGGTATCAGATCGAAGTCGAACTCCCCAGTGCGGTTCGAAGGGCCGGACGCGCCGCAGCCATTCTGAGCCAGCACCAGGAAGGTGTAGTTGACCGCCGGATTGCCCAACACGCCGGCCGCGGTGAAAGGGCTGGTCACATCATCGCCGATCTGCAGGCTGCCGGAGTCGCCGGGCGCGAAGTAGGGGGATGCGCCTCGCCACACGTCGAAGATGCCCGTTCCGCTCCAGGTGAGCCGGACGTCGCTGCTATTGAGTTTCGCGGCGACCACGTCGCTGACCGCGGCCGGCAGGTTGCACGGCCAGTAGCCGGCGTGCAGGGCCACGCTCCCGCCGGCCGACGGCCCGATCACCGGCTGGCCCAGTGTGTCGTTGAGCGTTACGCCTGCGCCGCTCGCTGGCGCGCCCCCGCCGGAGATGACCCACCAGTCCACGGCTGGACCGCCCTGTGCGCTGACCGCGCCGACCGCGACCAGCAGGACGAGCAGCCCGATCAAACCCGTTGTGAGCGCAGATGGTGAGCACGAGAATCAGTTGACGTTTCACGGCGGCCTCCTATGGATTGATCCACATTTGCACGACGCTCAGATCGAGATCCTCTTTGGGAATGAACGCTTGAGCGCCGGCCGCTTGCGCGGCCGCGCGGAAGAGATCGCCGCGGTCGGCATACGCGCTGACCAGGATCACCCGCAGCCCAGGGGCCAGCGCCTTGAGGCGAGGTGTGCCCGCCAGGCCGTTGACGCCGGGCAGCATGACGTCCACCACGGCCAGGTCGGGCTGCAGAGCCTGCACCTGCGCCTCGGCCTCCGCGATGTCCCCGGCCTCGCCGACCACGGTCAGCCCGGCATACGCCAGCAGCCGGCGCAGTTGGCGGCGAAACGCGGGTTGGTCGTCTACGATCAGGATGCGGGTCATGGGAAATGTGGTGCGTATGGCGTATGGCGTATGGCGTATGGCGTATTGCGTATGGAGAATAGCACAGGCCGAGCGGGTTGTCATCGGGGCAGAGTACCGAGTTTGGCGGGGAGAGGTCGGTACTGGGGTACTCATGTGAGGGCGCAGCGACGCAGCAGCGAATCGGCGCGCAGACGTCAAGCTCGCCATAGGTGGCGAG
>VGOD01000521.1 GCA_016876015.1 Chloroflexota bacterium | reverse complement strand
TTGACGGCGACCGATCAGGCCGGCCGGCCGGTGACGCAGTTCGGCCGGCCGGTCAAGGTCGTGCTGGCGCTGGCGCCCTACGCCGAGGCGGTGCGTCAGCGGGACGGCGCGCTGAGCCTCTATCGGTGGGAGGCGACGGCCGCGACGTGGCAGGCGACGCCGACCGCGGTGGACTGGGGCGCGGGCGCGGCGACGGCGACGCTGGAGCGCTTCAGCCTGTATGCGGCCGGCGCCAGCAGCGCGTTGACCTACGGCGCTCAACACCTGCCCACGGTGCGCGGCTTTGTGAGCGACGACTGGAGCGGCAACAGCCGCGTGCACTATCCGCTGGCCCTGCCGGCGGGGCCGGGCGGCCTCAACCTGAATCTGAGCCTGGCCTACTCCAGCGAGGGGGTCAACAGCATCCGGGCCGGCAGCAGCGAGGGGGATCAGACGCGCGCCGAGACCTTCAGCCGGCAAGCGAGCGCCATCGGCTGGGGCTGGAGTCTGGACGGCCTGGGCCAGGTGACACGCGATCGGCAGACCGGCAAGATCTATCTGAGTTTCGGAGGGGGCAGTTATGAGCTGAAATACGAGGCGGCCAACGGCTGGCAGACCGAGCCGCAGAGCTTCATGCGCATCGAGCATAGCAGCGACGCGGCGGCGGCTGAACCGTGGATCGTGTGGCTGCCCGATGGTCTGCGCTACACCTTCGGCAGCGCGGGTTGGGATGGCAATGGAATCGCTTTCTGGCGCGCCGACAACTGCAGCCCGTTTCTGCGCGAAGCCCACCTGAGCGAGGTGCAGGACCCGCACGGCAATCGCAGCGTGGCGATCTATCAGGCCGAGAGTCGGTCGGTCAATTGCGGCGGCGGCAGCGCGACTTACACCAAGGCGCTCCAGCCGCTACGCCTCGAGTACTTCGCAGCCGGCGCAACGATGACTGCCACGGCGCGCGTGGACTTTGGCTACAGCAGTCGCAGTGATATCGGCGTACCGGGGGTGACCCCCCAACAGGACTATTACACTGCCGCCCTGTACAGCGACGTCCGGTTGAGTGAGATCGCAGTCAAAGTCCGCAGCGGCGCGGCGGCCGACGCCTTCACGACCGCGCGCACCTACACTTTGACGCACAGCTATCTATGGAAAGACCAGGGGTTGGGCCAGGGCTGGTTGTTGCTGACCGCGGTGGGCGAACGCGGGATGAACGGCAACCGGCGGCCGGACTGGACATTCAGTTACACGACTCTGCAGGGCGCGACCTGGTACAACCATACGGTCTTGCAGACGGCCGCCAACGGCCAAGGCGGCAAAGTCACCTATACCTATGCGGATACCAGCAATATCTATATCGGCCTATGTAGTGGCAATACGGCGCGTTACCGGGTGCAAGAGATGTTGCTGGAAGATGGCCTGGGGGTGGGGACCGCCGCGCACAAGACGGTCTACGAGCACTTCCAGCCCTTTGCCTGGGCCGCGCACGACGATTTCCCCCTCTGTACAAAAGACTTTGCGTTTGGCGGCTACCGTTTTGTCCGCCGGCAGCTCCAGGACGGCCTGGGTGTCCTGCACCAGGTCACGCGCAATGAGTATCACCAGTGCGGCAGCGGCAATCCGCCCCAGCCGTGTCAGAGCGGCGCGAACGCGAGCCAGGATCCCCGCAAGGGCCAGGCCTATCTCAGTCTGACGAGCACGTACACCGAGACCGGCGGGCTGGTGC
>VGOD01000520.1 GCA_016876015.1 Chloroflexota bacterium | reverse complement strand
CGTTCCTTCGGGTCCGTGTGAATTCGTGGCTACCCCACCCCAAGCATCCGGCGCGCTTCGGCGGACGTGGCCGGCTCGCGCCCCACCTCGCGCGCAATGCGCACCAACCGCTCGATCAACTGCGCGTTACTCGTCGCCGGCTCGCCGGGGCGATAGAACGGGTTGTCCTCGAAGCCGGCGCGCACGTGCCCGCCCATATTCATCGCCAGGGCCGACAGGCGCAGATCGCTGCCGCCGTGTCCCACCACGCCCCAAAGCGACCCGGCCGGGATCGTCTCACTGAGGAAGAGCAGATTCTTCGGCGTCGCCGGCAGCGCGCCGCGTTGTCCCAGGACGAAGCCGAACAGCATCGGCCGCGCGATCCAGCCCTGCTCGGCCAGGCTGACGGCGTTGGCGATCATACCGGCCTCGAAGATCGCGATGTCGGGCTTGATGCGGCGGCGATGCATCTCCTGCGCCCAGAAGGCGATATCATCTGGCGAGTTGACATAAACCCCCTTATCGTAATTGACCGAGCCGGGGTTGAGCGACGCCAGCTCGATGTCGGCCTGGAGCGAGACGCAACGTTCGGCGGCTGTCAGGGTGTTCACCCCGCCGGTCGAGCCTTCGATGACGATGTCGCAGCCGGCCCGGATCAGCCGGAGGGTGCGCTCGAACGCGGCGAGTTCCATCGTCGGTTGGCCGCACTCGTCCCACACGTGCAGGTGGACGACGTTCGCGCCGGCGTGGGCCGCCCGGATGACCTCGGCCGCGATCCCTTCCGGGGAGAGGTCGAGGCCGGGGATCTGGGCGGCCATGTAGGGCGGGATGCTCGGCGCGACGGTGATGAGGAGTTTGTCGGTCATGTGTGGTCCTGACGTGTCGGGTCACTGCGAGCGTCCTGTGCGAAGCAGTCTCCCCGTGAAGGAGATTGCTTCGGCCCACACGACGGGCCTCGCAATGACTGCGCTGACGAAAACTGGAACGCGGACGACGCGGATACCGCGGACGACGCAGACAAGTTTCGGGTTCTATCCGCGTCCTCCGCGTCGTCTGCATAGTCCGCGTCCTATTTTCGAGCTAGAGTTCGGCCCGCCACGCCTTGCGGCGGTCGGCCTGGACGGCGTGGCGGGCCTCGCTGATCAGCTTGCCCAGGCTGCGCGAGCAGCGGATGGTCGGGCCGGGCGCGACGTAGCGCGCCGGCAGGGGTGATGGCCGCGGGTTGAGCGCGTCGTTGAAGCAGGGCGCGTATTGCTCGATCAGCGCACGCTCGGCGGCGTTCAGGTCATGGCCGACATTGGCAAATTCGGCCGAACGCGCATCGCGCAGCTCGATCGTGAAGCGCAGCGCCGCCGGCCAGTTGCACAGGATGAAGCGCCCCAGCATCGAGCGGCCCTTGAAGCCGTCCAGGATGTGCTGCCACACCCGGTCGAAGGCGACGTAGGACTGGCCCACGTAGAAGACGACCGCGTCATCGCGGCACAGGTAGAGGTTGAACGGCCGCCATTCCGGTGGGCAGCGCTGCTCGGTGAGCAGGAATTCCTTGAGGGGGATGGCGACACAATCGTCGTTGGCTGTTCTCATAGACAGGAGTTACGCAGTGGACGTTCCCAGCCGGTCTGCGACCGGCGTCGTTGACCTGACCATGTTGCTTTCTGCGGCCCGACGGCGGTCGCAGACCGCCTGAAAGCGTGGAGTGCGTCGTCCCGTCATAGAGGCCCTGATCGGTGCATCGTGGCTC
>VGOD01000519.1 GCA_016876015.1 Chloroflexota bacterium | reverse complement strand
CCGACGCGCCGCTGCTCAAGGCCGCGATTGACAGCAGCATCGAACATCTCCTGCCCTGGATGCCCTGGGCCGCCAACGAGCCGACCGACCTCGACACGAAGATCGGGCTGCTCCGGCGCTTCCGGGGAAAGTTCGACCTGGGCGAAGACTTTGTTTATGGCATCTTCAGCCGGGATGAAACCGAGGTGCTCGGTGGTACGGGGCTGCACACACGGCTGGGGGCCGATGCCCGCGAGATCGGCTACTGGGTGCGCGCCGACCGGATCAACCAGGGGATCGCCGCCGAGTCATCGGCCGCGCTGACGCGGGTCGCGTTCGAGATAGACAAGCTCGACCGGGTGGAGATCCACTGTGATGCGGACAACGTGCGCAGCGCGGCCGTGCCCCGCAAGCTCGGCTTCACGCACGAGGCGCCGGCCCTGCGCGAGGTGGCGCCAGGGCACGTTGTCGCCTGTCATTTCGCCGAGACGCTCGCCCTGCGGGGAGTGACGGCGGTGAGGATCTAGACCGTACAAGGAGTTACCATGCCAATCAAAGTCGCGATCATCGGCGCGGGGAGCGTGACGTTCGCCCGCCGGCTTATCCGGGATATCCTCTCGGTGTCGGAGCTCTCCGATACCGAGCTGGCGCTGATGGACATCAACCAGCAGTATCTCGACCTGGTCACGGATCTGGTGAAGCGCGACATCCGCGCCAACAAGCTGAAGGCCAGGGCCTCCGCCACCCTCAATCGCCGCACAGCCGTCAGAAACGCCGACTACATCATCAACCTGACCCGCATCGGCGGGCTGGAGGCGTTCGCGCTGGACATTGACATCCCCTTGAAGTACGGGGTGGATCAGTGCGTGGGCGATACCCTCTGCGCGGGCGGCATCATGTACGGCCAGCGCAACATCCCGGTGATCCTGGATATGTGCAAGGACATCCGGGAGCTGGCCCAACCCGACGCGCTCTTCCTGAACTACGCCAACCCCAACGCCATGAACACCTGGGCGGCCAACAAGTACGGCGGCGTGAACACCGTCGGCCTGTGTCACGGGGTCCACGGCGGCCACGTGCAGATCGCCAACGTGATCGAGCTGCTGGTCAACAAGGGCAAGCAGGCCGATGATCCGACCTATCAAAAGGTCACATACCGGGACGTGGACATCATCTGCGCGGGCATCAACCACCAGACCTGGTATGTCCAGGCGCTCTATCGCGGGGAGAGCTGGCTGGGCCGGCTGCTGGAAGGTTTCGAGCGACACCCCGTCTATAGCCAGACGGAGAAGGTGCGCATTGACATCCTGCGCCGCTTCGGCTACTACTCCACCGAGTCGAACGGTCATCTGTCCGAGTATGTGCCGTGGTATCGCAAGCGGCCCGAGGAGATCGGGCGTTGGATTGACATGTCGTCGTGGATCAACGGTGAGACGGGCGGCTATCTGCGCGTGTGCACCGAGAACCGCGACTGGTTCGTCACCGAAGCTCCGAAGATGCTGGCGGGTGAACCAGAGGTGTATCGTTACCAGATTCGCTCGAACGAGCACGGAAGCTGGATCATCGAGGCGCTGGAAACCGGCCGCGTCTACCGGGGGCACTTCAATGTGGTCAACAACGGCGCGATCGGCAACCTGCCAGACGATGCGATCGTGGAGGTCCCAGGCTATGTGGATCGCAACGGCATCAGCATCCCGCGCGTGGGCGACCTGCCGTTGGGCTGCGCGGCCGTCTGCCACGCTTCCATCAGCGTGCAGCG
>VGOD01000518.1 GCA_016876015.1 Chloroflexota bacterium | reverse complement strand
CCCGGCCGCCCAGCCGACCGCCGCGCCCAAGGTCGAGCCGACCAAGGCCCCGGCGCCGACCGCGGCGCCGGCCGTTCCTGCCAGCCAATACAAGGAAGCGCCGATGCTGGCCGAGCTGGTGAAGGCCGGCAAGCTGCCGGCTGTGGATGCCCGTTTGCCTAAGAAGCCGGCGGTCTTTCCGGTGCAAGAAAGCGTGGGCAAGTACGGCGGCACCCTGCGCCGCGCGTTCAAGGGCGTCTCCGATCGCTGGGGACCGACCAAGTTCGTGGATCGCTTCTGGGTGTGGTACGACAAGAGCCTGAACCTGCAGCCGCGCATCCTGGAATCGTGGCAAGTCAGCCCAGACGCCAAGGTGTGGACCCTGAAGCTGCGCGAGGGTCTGAAGTGGTCCGACGGCAAAGACTACACCAGCGACGATACGATGTGGTGGTATCAGTACGAGCTGCAGAATAAGAAGCTCAACCCCTCCATCCCCAGCCAATGGCGCAGCGCCAAGACCAAGAACATCGTCAAGGCCGAGGCGCCCGACAAGTATACGGTCAAGTTCACCTACGATGATCCCAAGCCGCTGTTCCTCTACGGCGTCGCACGCTCGGTCACGGGGCCGAACACGCCCGCGCATTACATGAAGACGGTGCATGAAGATACGGCCGAGAACAAGCAGGCGCTCGCCGACGAAGTCAAGAAGCGCGGCTTCGATAGCTGGGATCGCTTCTACCTGGACTTTGCCCAGTTCTGGTATGCCAATCCCGCCCGGCCGTTCCTGGGGCCCTGGCAGGCCAAGGGCGCGCTCTCCAAAGAGCTGTTCGTGATGGAGCGCAACCCCTATTTCTGGGCGGTGGACAAGGACGGCAACCAGTTGCCGTACATTGATAAGGTGACGCACCGCTTATTCGAGAACGACGAGGTGCTGAACCTGTGGGTGACGAACGGCGAGATTGACTTCCAGAACCGTCACATCGCCATCGCCAACTACACGCTCTACAAGCAGGCGGAGCAGAAGGGCGACTACAAGGTGTTCATGGGAGTCAGCGCCGGGCACGTTGCCATGCAGCTCAACTTGACCACGAAGAACAAGCTGTTGCGCGAGTTCTTCAACGAACGCAAGGTGCGCATCGCCATCTCGCACGCCATCAACCGCGACCAGATCAACCAGTTGGTCTACAGTGGGTTGCTCAAGCCGCGGCAGTACAGCCCGCTCGCCATGTCTCCCAACTACTATGAAAAGTTGTCCAATGCGTACATCAAGTTCGACCCGGACACGGCGAACAAACTGCTGGATGAGGCCGGCTACGCCAAGAAGGGCGCCGACGGCATCCGCCTGCACAAGGACGGCACGACGCCGATCTCCTTCATCGTCGAGGGCACCGATCAGACCGGCACGCCCACTGAGGACGCCGTGCTGTTGGTGAGCAAGGATCTGGCCAAGGTGGGCATCAAGGCCACCTACAAATATGCCGAACGCGCACTCTACACTCAGCACTTCGAGGCCAACGAGATCGAGGCGGCCTGGTGGGGCGGCGACCGCACGGTGGTGCCGCTGGCGCCCGAAGCGCCGATCTTCCGCGCCACCATGATCGACCGGCCGTGGGCGCCGGCCTGGGGCATCTACTACGGCGACCCGAAGAACCCGAACGCCGAGGAGCCGCCCCAGGGTCACTGGATCCGCACGATCTGGAAGATCTGGGACGAAGAAATTGCGGTCGAGCCGGATCCCAAGAAGCAGAACGAGGCGTTCAAGAAGATCCTGG
>VGOD01000517.1 GCA_016876015.1 Chloroflexota bacterium | reverse complement strand
TACCGCAGGAGCGGCCGGCCAGTGCTGCTGACGCTGGGAGCGGGCGGCATCCTCGCCTTCCACCAGGATGGCCCGACGCACATCCCGGCCGCGTGTGTTAGAGGCCCCATCGACATCGTCGGCGCGGGAGATGCGGCAATGGCAGGGATCGCGTCGGCATTGTGCGCCGGCGCAACCGTGCCGGAAGCGGCACAAGTCGGTTGCCTGGCCGCGGGTGTTACTATCCAGCAGATCGGCACGACTGGCACGGCGTCGAGGGAACAGATCCTGCAGACTTGGGAGGCATGCTAGTGGGTCACTTGACATGTATGTCGCCATTTCTCAAGGGCGGTCTGCCGAGGCCGGTGCACCGGCCTGCGAGTGTAGGCCCCGGAACCGCCCAAAGCGTGACGCCGCTGGCGACTACGAGCCCGGCGTGCGGCGCGCTTCCCGCTCCACTCGAAAGGGGTTGGGGCCCGATTCCAGGCTTTGGCGACAGCCTCGAACCAAGCGATGATCTCTTCTGGCTTGGTCGGATGCTGCCCCTCCAGGGCACGTCGTTTGAGCACGCGTTGGATGGACTCGGCCATGTTTAGCCAAGAACCGCCCAAGGGCGTGTACAAAGGCATGATGCCATGTTGGATCAACCACTCGATCATACTTGGCGTCTTATGGCCACTGAGATTGTCCCAGACCAACAGCATGCGAAGCCGAGGTAAATCAGCAGGTAATGGCAGTGGATTGTCTAATCCTCTGCACCAGCATTCCCACAGAGCGTGGTTCGTTTCTGGATTCAGGTCATCTGTGGCTGGTGGAAGTGCGTCCACGATGGCGCCCAGTTCTTCTCTTAGCCAAGGGTGCAGGACGGCGTTGGTGCAACTGGTGACGCCTTTGACCCGTACCTGCCCAGTTCTAGGGTGAAACAGTGTCAGCACTTTGGCTGTGCCATTGCGAACATATTCGTGAGGCTGACGGCGGGGCTGCCCTTCTGGCCCCCAGGCACGGCCTGCATATGGAACGGTCTGGAAAGGCCCGGCTTCATCCTGTGTCCAGAGGCTCAAGCCCAGAGATTCGGCCCAATGATAGGCCTGCTCGATCAACTTTTTTTCGCCCCGGCTTCCGGGTCGGTCACTTCCACCGCTTCCCCTTTGCGTTTGCGGACCACAGTCCCGGTCTTGCACCAGGTGCGATCCGCTTGCCATCCCCAACCAGCTTCGTGCAGGGTGAGCCAAATGGTATAGGTGCTGACCGTTGGCAAGCCATCGGCTGCAGTACGCAAGGCCCGCTGCAGCGTGTTCAGCGACCAAGTGGCTGTTCCATCCTGTTCCCGGTCAGGCTGGCGCTCGAATGCGGCCAGAATCCGCTTGCGTTCTTCCAGTCCATACTCGATCGGAGGTCCGCCTCCGTGGCGAGGCTCGATGGCAGCCAACCCTTCTTGGTTGAAACGGGATACCAACTGCGCAACGGCGTCTCCCGAACGACGGCCCGCCACTCGAGCCGCCTGAGTGTAGCTTGCCCCATCCGCCACAGCCAACAATGCTTTGGCACGTGCCACGTGGCTGGCAGGGTCGCTCTGAGCACGACTGATCCGCTCCAGCAGCTCGCGCTCTTCGGCGCTGAGCGGACGCAATGGATCCTTCTGTCGACGGGTCATGGCCGGACTCCTCCTGACCAGGATGCTCTGGACTATGCCCGTCATTGTACATCAACTTGTTCAAAAAGGCAATGGTCACGACAAGTGACCCACTAGTGCCCTTCTACGAGCCGATCGTGCCACGCG
>VGOD01000516.1 GCA_016876015.1 Chloroflexota bacterium | reverse complement strand
TCGCTTCTGGCTAGTGATTCCTGACAAGCCAGACCTGATTGCCAGCTGCTCGTTTGAATTCAACGACCCTCAGCGAAAGCGCCTGCAAATTGGTGGCTTAGCCGACTTCGAGTTCAGAGATCAGCGGCACTACGTGGAGCCTTTCGCCCAACAACTCAAAGACTTGGGGCTGGCCCTATACTCCCTGGTGCAGCCTATGTTGGGGTGGGTGGACGAATCCTTCAGCAATGAGACCGACACCAAAGACAGCCTGAAGCTCAAGCTGCGTACCATCAGTTGGATCAACTTCTTCGGTCCGGCCCACGTCAAGAAATATGGGGAGGCCTTCCTTCTGGGCCTGCCTGGCTACAAGACTGAACTCCTGCCTGATGGCGGCGTGTTCCACCAGCTCTCCCCCACCTTCGTGGCCTCCAGCGGGAAGGAAGCCACAGCTCTGAGGCGGCAAGTCGTCGCCTACTGCGCCGAGCACGGTCTCAAGGTCACCTGCCGGGCGCCGTACTGCATTCCTGGCGTCAGTCCCACACCCACCTCGGAGCCTGGCACGCCGGTCAGCGATGCCGGAACCCAGACCCATCTCAAGCAAGCACTGGGCGCTACTCTGGTGCTGGAGGACGGCACGCGGGTCAAGCCCATCTACATTCCTTGGGACGACTTGACTCTCCAGCAGCGACAGCTGGCGCTGCAAGCCATCCTACAAGCCGCCATCGCCGAGATTCGACGACCGAAGCGGAAGCGCATCCGCTTGGAGTTCAACGCGATTCCGGATGAACTGGACAAGATGTTGGTGGAGCTAGCCGGGCGCGATAACCCGGACTTCGAGTGGGTGCAGGTGGAGATGGGGGAGGACACGTGACTTTGCTGGGCAATGTACTACTCGTCGTTGTCCTCTGCCTGAACAGTGTGCTGGGCGCGCTGGCTCGCTCGGATGGGCCCCAAGCTGCCAACCGCACTCGCGACGGCGCATCCCGCGGCAACACGGGCCTGGGCCGGTGCACGGCCATGGCCTACGGCAGCGGTTACACCACGACCTGGCGCTATGACGCGCGCGGCCGGCCGATCAGCGAGACGCAAACCATCGCCGCCACGGCCTACACCACCCTCTACGCCTATGATGCGGCCGACCGGCTGCGGACCCTGACCTATCCGACCGGCGAGGTGGTGACCACGACGTACAGCAGTCAGGGGCTGGCGGCCAGCCTGGTGGGCGCCAATGTCTACGTGCAAGATACGCGTTACGATGCCGCGGGACGGGTGATCTCGCGCACGCTGGGCAGCGGGGCCGCGCAATGGCAGACGCAGTACACGTATTATGCGTGGACCACGCCCAACGGCCAGGGCCGCTTGCAGCAGCTCCGGTCGGGCACGGCGGCCCAGCCTGGGCAGTTGCAGGACTTGAGCTACACTTACGACGCCGTCGGCAACGTCAGAACCATCCTGGATGCGGTCAACAGCAACCAACGGCAGTGCTTCCAGTACCCTGGCCTACCCGCCAGGGCAGGCGACCCGCTGGACCGGCTGACGCGGGCGACCACGTCGGCTGACACGGCCCAGTTGTGTACGACCCCGGCGGGCGCGGCCAACTACAGCGAGGGCTACGACTACTACAAGGGCGGCAGCCTGAAACGCAAGGGCGCGGCCGACAACTCGAACGACGGTCTGTACACCTACGGCGACGCCAGCCACCCGCACGCGGCCACCGGCTACCGCGGGAACAGTTACAGCTATGACGCCGTCGGCAACATGACCGGACGGGTGGTCAGCGGCGT
>VGOD01000515.1 GCA_016876015.1 Chloroflexota bacterium | reverse complement strand
CCCAGCGTCGAACTGCTCACCGGCCAGCGCATCGGGCGCGGCGATGTCGGACTGGCGCGGGATGACGTTGCGGACGCCCGCCGCGGCTAGCCGCTCCTGCAGCCGCGCCAGCATGGCCGGCTGTACGTCAACGGCGACGATCTCGTCCGTGGGGCTAACGCGCTGCGCCGCCGGCAAGGCTATGCGGCCGGGGCCACACCCCACGTCCAAACCGCGCTCGCCGGGCTGCAGGCCGATGCGATCGAGGGTGACCTCTGCCGCCGCGACGGCCTCGGTCAGAGGGTTCTCCAGGATCCAGGCCAGCCAGGCCGGACAGGGCATCTGGCGACGCCGGCTGCTCAAGCGCCAGCCGAGCCAGGCCAGCGCCAGGCCGCCAGCCAGCCACCACACACTGCGTGTTTTCACACTTCATTCCTTTGTGGGTCAGAAACAGGCCGATCCACTGCACGTCCACAGTGGGGCGGCAAGCAGGTACACACGGCCGCTCTTCGCCTCACCGCCACTCCCAGCCCGCGGCCTCCAACGCAAGCAAGGCGGCAAAACGCCCCCCGCGGCGCACCAGCTCGGCGGGCGGGCCGTCTTCGACGATGCGGCCGGCGTGGAACACCACCACCCGGTCGGCCTCGGCCGCAGTGGAGAGGCGGTGCGCCACGGTCACCACGGCGCGATTGCCCTCGGCGATGAAGGAACGCAGCGCCGCGCGGAACGCGATCTCGCTGGCGCCGTCAATGGCGGCAGTGGCCTCGTCGAGCAGCAACACGCGCGGGTCCCACACCAGGGCGCGCGTCAACGAGAGCAGTTGCCGCTGGCCGCCCGAAAGCTGCGCGCCCGCCCCACGGCCGCCGCTGCTGATCACCGTGTCGTAGCCCTGCGACAGCGCCGCGATGAACCCGGCCGCGCCGGTGATCTCAGCCGCGCGCCGCAGGTTAGCCTCCGCCACACCGCCATCGCCCCAGGTCAGGTTGTCGCGTACGCTGCCCTGGAAGAGTTGCACGGTCTGCGGCACTGCGCCGATGGCGCGCCGCCGCGCGTCATCGGTGAGAGTGCGGGGATCGCGGCCGAGCACCGTGACCTCACCCTGCCACGGCGCATACAGCCCCGCTAAGAGGTGCATGGCGCTGCTCTTGCCGGCGCCGGTGCGGCCGACGACGGCGACATGTTCACCCGGCGCCACGCGCAACGATACGCCATGCAACACCGGGCGATCCGCCAGATAGCCGAAGACGACCTCACGCAGCTCGGCGAGGGGCGTCTCTGAAGTGCCCGGAGAGCACAGGGGGAAAGCTGACGCGGCAACCGGGGCTATGGGCGGCGGCTCAGGCGGCAGCGCCAGCACCTGGAAGATGCGCTCCAGGCCGGCCAGGGCGCGTTGCACCGTCTGCCATTCGTCGCCCAGCGCCACGATGGGCTGGAAGAAGCGTTGGAAGAGCAAGACGAACGCCGTGAGTGTGCCGAGCGAAATCTGGAATGAGGCGAAGACCCCGCTGGCCCCAGCCCACAGCAGGATGCTCACGGCGACAGCGGCCATCGTGTTAGTCAACGGCGGGTAGAGCGAGACGTAGGCCGTGGACCGATTGTGCGCCGCCAGCGCACGCGCGGCGGCGTGGCGGAAACGGGCCACGAACGCCGGAGCCCGGCTGAAGGCGCGCACCACCTCGACCCCGCCGAACACCTCTTGCAGGTGAGCATTGAGCACGCCGACGGCGCGGCGGTTGTCGCGCTCGGCCGCGCGCGCCCGCGCCTGGAACGCCCGCGTCAGCACGACC
>VGOD01000514.1 GCA_016876015.1 Chloroflexota bacterium | reverse complement strand
TTGCGACCGAAAAAGACCGGCTAAAGCCTCGACTCCAGATCGGGAAGCCCAAATCCCTATCTGATTCACTATAGCTGGCATTGGAGGCCGAGAACATCGAATCGCGCCCCCTCTGGAAGTCCATGCATCTGCAGCCGGTGTTTGCGGGCTGCGAGGTCGTCGGCGGCGCGGTGGCCGAGGCGCTGTGTCCGGGATGGGCTGTGCCTGCCGTCGGGCACGGCCATGACCGAGGCGGATCTGGCGCGGGTGGCGGCGGTGGTGCGGAGACTACGGGACGCAGACACATGCGGTGCTCTTTCCCGTTGACGCGGACTGCGTACGCAGATGACGAGTGGAGTAGCTGCGTTTTTCTGCGTGGGTCTGCGTCCCTGCGGAATCTGGCAGGGCGACAAGATAGGGAGGCGCAGGTGAGGCAGTTGACCGCGCGGCGGCGACGGGTTCGTTGTTTTTCTGGGCCGGATTGGGCTGCTGCGGTTTGCGCCTTGCGGTTTGGTGGGGTATCATTGGGTCAAGTGGCGGCGGTGATGAGGGCTATGGAGTTGTCTCGAGTTACACATCGTTCATGTGTTGCGGGCGGAGATACAGGAAATGGACACAGCACTTCGGCCTAAGGTAGTTGAAGATACCCGTGTGTTCGACGCACAAGCAGAGGTATTCTGGCTGGCATTTCAGGCATTGCCACGTCCGGCGCAGTGGGTTGTGCGTGAACGGCTGGCCCTTGCGGAGGTGTTCGGCTTCGAATTGGCGCGGGAGTTGGAAAGCTGGCAAGCCGCCGCCAGTGAGGCATTGCTGTCTTTCGAGGCGACGCTACATGATCCAGCGCAATGACGTCCTGTTTGTGGAATTGCCGCCGCCGCTTGGTGGCGCAGGACGGGAACAGACGGGACGTCGCCCCGCCATAGCCGTTCAAGATGAGTTGACCCATCTCCTGACAGGGTTGGTATTGCCAGTGACGTCACAACTTGAGGCTCGGAGATTCCCATTCACACTCCGGGTTGAGCCAACCACTGCGAACGGCCTGACCATGCCCTCAATCGTCCTGTTGTTTCAGATGCAGGTGATTGACAAGCGCCGCGTGGTGCGGGTAATCGGCAAGCTGGAACCCGAATATGCAGATCAACTTGACGTGATGCTGCGCCGGATGTTGAAGCTCTGATGGGCACCGCCCACCCTCGGGCACGGCGCTCACCGAGGCGGACCTCGACCGGGTGGCGTAAGTCATGCGGGGCGTGCGACGGTAGCGACCGTCGCGTGACCCTTGCCCCGATGCTCGGCGGAAGCTGGGTGAGCGTCGGCGCAGCAGCGGCGGGAGAATTGACTCTCCTCGTCAGCGGCGGTCATCCGCGTTCCGTTTCTATGCGCCGGTCTGGCCTATCTGACGCGGCGCAACGTGTGGCGCGACCTGGGGCTGATCGTGCGGACGGTAGGGGCGGTGGTGGGACGCCGGGGTGACACGGCGGTAGGGTGATACGGTGACAGGCGAAGCTGTTGTCCGCGGAGCGGCGACGGCTTCGTTGTTTTTCGGGCCGATGCGGGTCCGCGGCGGCCGCTAGACGCCAGGGAATTGCTGTGCTATACTTGGGCTAATGAAAAGTAAGGGGCCAGAAAGCGAATGGATGCGGGAAGAGGTCATCATGGAAGCAATGGGGTTGCCTGAGACGATTGTGCGGGCCTGGGGGTCGGAAGTCGCCACGGATTTCTTGCACTGGATCGAAGAGCGCATGACCCTCACGCGGTTTGGGCCGCAGATCCAGATTTCGGCGTTTGTGGCCCGGCAACA
>VGOD01000513.1 GCA_016876015.1 Chloroflexota bacterium | reverse complement strand
TGAGGCGACTTTCGCGCCCGACAGCGGCCGGGGCTTGGGGCTGATGGGGATGCGTGAACGCGTCGAACTGCTGGGCGGCGAGCTTGATCTGGATAGCGCGCCCGGCTACGGCACGCGTATCACTATCCGCGTGCCCACGAAGTGAACGCAGTGTGATCATGTCTGACATCCGCGTGCTGATCGTTGATGATCATGCCATCCTGCGCGACGGCATCCGTTCGTTGCTAGAGCGGCAGGATGGGATTTGCGTGGTGGGCGAAGGGGGCGACGGCCGCGAGGCGCTGGCGCAGTTCGAGAAGCTCAAACCCGACGTGGTTCTGATGGATGTGGCGATGCCGGTGATGGATGGTTTGGAGGCTACACGGAGGCTGCGAGAGCGCCACCCCGCGGCGAGGGTGCTGATCTTGACGCAGCACGACAACCCCGAGTACATCGCACCGGCGCTGGCGGCTGGCGCGGCCGGCTATGTCCTCAAGCGCGCGGGCGGCCGCGAGGTCGTCAACGCTATCCGACAGGTCCACGAGCAGGGCGGCTTCCTGGCCGCCGCGGTCGCGCAGCAGCTCGCCAGCGGCTACACCCAGACCGTGTCCGGCGGTCCGGGCGCGTCTCTACGCCTGACCGAACGGGAGCGCGAGGTGCTCAGGCTGGTCGTGGCCGGCAAGAGCAACAAGGAGATCGCCCAGGAGCTGGTCATCAGCCCCAAAACCGCCTCGGTTCATCGCACCAACATCATGGCCAAGCTCGGCGTGCGCAACTCGGCCGAACTGGTGCGCCGCGCCCTGGAGCGCCATATGCTGGAGGAATAGTCAGGAGCAAGCTCGATGTCTGTGGTTCTCGATTTGGAGTTCGTCTTCGTCCCGGCCGGCGAGTTCATCATCGGCAGCGATCTGCGGGCCGATCGGCAGGCCGGCGAGGATGAGCTGCCCCCAACACCGGCTGGCGCTCGCCCCCTTCCACATCATGATGCGGCGGACCTGACGATGGCGGCGGACGCGACCAACACCGGCTGGCGCTCGCCCCCTTCCATATCATGCGCCATCCGGTCGCCAACAGCCACTATCGGCTCTTTGTCGAGGCGACCGGCCACCGCTCGCCCCTTTTCTGGCGACAGGGCGTCTTCCCGGCCGACAAGGCCGGCCATCCCGTGGTGGGGGTTTCGCTGCACGATGCGCTGGCCTTCTGTCGGTGGGCGCGTGAGATCACTGGCCTGCCCCTGCGGCTGCCAACCGAAGCCGAGTGGGAGAAGGCCGCGCGCGGCAACGACGGCCGGCTCTATCCGTGGGGCGACCTCTGGCGGCCGCATCTGTGCAACAACCGTCTGGAAAGCATCCCGCACCTGCCCCAAGATTTCGTTCTCCCCCATCACCAGCGAGTCGAGCCCCGCGGCCACGGTCAACAGCCCGCCCTGGCCGGTCCAGGGGTGGCGAACCGCCTCGGTTCCGCAATAGCTGTACAGAAGTGGGATCTTGTCCCAGAACAGGCCGTGGTCATGCGCGTGAAGAATGATCGTGTTGCTTAGCCAGGTCTGTAACGCCCAGGTCGGTCGCTCGATCCAGGATCCGCTGAAAGGCGCGCGTAGATGATCTGGTGCGGGCGCGCGATTTCACAGCCGATGCTGCCAGGCGGCTCAGCAGCGCCATCAAGTCGGTCTGTGCCTCTTGCGTCAGGGTTTCCAGTCGCGCGTAGAGCGGCCGAGGCAGTTCGATCGTCACGGTGTCAGAAGTCATCTGTGCATCTCCTGGTGTACAGCAGGTGGCATCGTCCGAAAGCGCCCCCTGGACGATCTCATC
>VGOD01000512.1 GCA_016876015.1 Chloroflexota bacterium | reverse complement strand
ACGTTTGCCGTGCCGGTCGCTGCCTCGCCGGGGGCGTCCTTTGCACGCTTCCGCTTCAGCACACAGGCTGGCCTTTCATACATCGGCCTGGCGCCCGACGGCGAAGTGGAGGACTACGCGGTGACGATCGCTGAGCCGCTGGACTTCGGCGATGCGCCCGACCCCACCTATCCCACCCTGTTGGCCAGCAACGCCGCGCGGCACGTCATCGTGCCGGGCTTCTTCCTGGGCGCGACGGTGGATGCCGAGCTGAACGGCCAGCCCAACGCCAGCGCCACCGGCGACGACATCGCGGGCGTGCCCGACGATGAGGATGGCGTGACATTCACCACGCCGCTTGTGCCGGGCAGCCCGGCCGGCGTGCAGGTGATCGCATCGGCGCCGGGCCTGCTCAACGCGTGGGTGGACTTCAACGCCAATGGCAGTTGGGCTGACCCCGGCGAGCAGATCTTCGTGAATCAGCCGCTCGTGCCTGGGCCGAATGCGCTGGGCTTCCCGGTGCCGGCAGGCGCGGCGCTCGGCATGACTTTCGCCCGGTTCCGCTTCAGCAACCTGGCTGGCCTTTCATTCTTCGGCCTGGCGCCCGACGGCGAGGTGGAGGATTACCAGGTGGGTATTGCCGCGGCGACCATCGGCGACCTGGTTTGGGAGGATCGTAACGGCAACGGCATCCAGGATGGCGGCGAGCCGGGCATCCCGAACGTCACCGTCAACCTGCGCGATGTGGTGGGCGCCATCGTCGCTACCACGACGACCAATGCCCTTGGCCAGTACAGCTTCACCGCGCCTCCTGGTACCTACACCGTCGAATTCGTCAAGCCCGCAGGCTATACCTTTACGCTGCAGGACCAGGGCGGCAACGACAACCTGGACAGCGATCCCAATCCCGCGACCGGCCAGACTGCGTCGTTCGCCGTCGTCTCAGGTCAGACCAAGAACGATATGGACGCCGGTCTCTATCAGCCCGCGGCCATCGGCGACTACGTCTGGTATGACACCAACGCGGACGCGACGCAAGACGTGGGCGAGCCGGGGATCGGCAACGTCACGGTGATGCTGATCAAGGACACCGGCAATGGCGTGCTGGATCCTGGCGATACCCGTCTGATGACCGTCACGACCGACGTGGACGGCGGCTATCTGTTCGATAACTTGGCGCCGAGCGTCTACTTCGTGGATGTGACCGACGCCTACGGCATCCTGACCCCCTACACCCACACCGTCGGCGCACAGAGCCAGACCGACCCGACGCCTGCGATCTCCGTTGTCTCGGCCGACATCTATCGCGATGCCGACTTCGGCTACTACCGCTTGCCGCCAGCCGACAGCGCGGTGATCGGCGACCGGGTGTGGCTCGACGGCGATGGCGATGGCGTGCAAGATCCAGGCGAGCCGGGCATCGGCGGCGCGCAGGTCTGCGCGACCCCTGTGGCGGGCGGCGCGGCGATCTGCGCGACGACCGATCCGAACGGCATGTATCACATCACCGTGCCGGCTGGAACCTACACCGTCACGACCCCTACGCCCAGCGGCCTCTCGCCGAGCACGCCAACCTCGCTGAACGTCAGCGTGGCCCCTGGCGACCAGTATGACGATGCAGACTTCGGGTTCACGTCGGGCGCGACCCTCTTGGGCACGATCGGGAACCTGGTGTGGGAGGACCTCAACAACAACGGCGTGGTTGACGTGGGCGAGCCCGGCATTCCGGGCGTCAGCGTGAACCTGATCCGGGACCTGAACGGCAACGCCGCCTGGGATGCGGGCGAGCCGATCACCGCGACAACCACGACGACGACCACC
>VGOD01000511.1 GCA_016876015.1 Chloroflexota bacterium | reverse complement strand
GCGGTCGAAGGCGTCCACATGACCGGCTGCCAGCGAGAAGCGGCGGACGAACAACTCTGCGCCGTCGCCGTCGAGCAGCGCCAGGCTGTATTCTCCGTCCGAAACCCCAAGGGTCTGCGAGACCCTTTGGGTTTCTCCCTCGGCTGATCCCATCTTGGCGAATGAAAGAGACCCTCGCCCCCTGGCGTCATTGCGCGCGCAGCACCAGCGGCAGGTACAATGCGCGGCGGGACGGCGTGCTATGGGGATCGGCCGGATCGCTGCCCAGGGCGACCTCTTCCCCATCCCGATAGCCGTCGCCGTCGCTGTCGGGGTTGGTCGGATCAATGCCGTGCCAGTACTCATCCCCATTGGTCAAGCCGTCATCGTCGCGATCCAGGGCGGCGTCGGCCCTCGCGTCCGGGTCGAGGCCGTAGCGCGTCTCGAAATCGTCGCTCATCCCGTCGCAGTCCGTGTCAGCCAGCACGGTGAGCAGGGCCTCGGCCTCGGCCGCTGCGCCTTGCTGGTCTTCGGCGCGGAACGTCACCACGTGGGGCCCGACGGGCAGCCCGGCCAGCCCCAAAGCGATTTGATCGCCGACCGCCTCGCCATCCACGCGCCATACGAGCGGCCCGACCTGACCCTCCGGATCGAACGCCGCGCCTTGCAGATGGACGCGGCCACACTGCAAGATCGCCTGTCCCGCCGCTGGGCTTAGAATGGCGGCCAGAGGCGGCTTGTTCTCGACGGTGAACGTGGCGTCGCTGGCGTCCTCGGCCTGATGGAAGCCATCGCGAGCGATCACGCGCACCAGCCCGCCGACGGTTGTGCCCGGCATGTTGCCCAGCGGCCACTCCAGGCTGGTGGCTGCGACGCTGGGGGCGATCACGGCCCAGGTGTCGCCCGCATCCGGCGAATAGTACACCGAGTAGCGCAGGTCATCTCCGTCCTGATCAGAGCCCGTCCAGCTCACCTGCACGACGGCGTCGCCGGCGAATAGCTCGCCGCCGTTCGGCGCGATGAGTTGCACGGTGGGCGCGTGGGCCGAGGGCTCGAAGCGCGCCAGGACATCGGCTCCACGCCTCAGTTCCACCCAACCGACGCCGTTCGGATAGGGGGCGACCACGTAGAAGGGCTGCTCAGCCTGGGGCCAGTCGTCGAATCCCTCAGGGGGCGGGGCGTTGATCCCGACGGCGAAGGGATATTCCAGCAGGACGGCCGCGCCGTTGCCGAAGACGAGCCTGTACGGGCTGGAGCCGTCGGCGGGGGTCGCCTCCAGACCGGTCGCCAGTTGGGTGTCCAGGTCGGCGACGCTGCCGTCGGCCAGGATGCGACCGCTGACGATGAAACGGGGCTCGTCTTGGGCTACTTCCGCGGCCTCGGCGGCTGTCGTTACCTTGAGCTTGTCGAACAGGGTTTGATAATGGGACCGGTAGTGCACAGCGCGAGTCGCTGGAACAACAAAAGTCATGGCGGCGAAGACCTGAGAGTCTGTGAAAATATCTCCCAGCCCCCTGCTTTGGGGGCGGGTGGGATCAGTTTCAACGCCATGATCTCTGCCCGGGTCCGAATTTGCGGACTTGGCAGCGGTCGGCCTGGGTGTTTGCTTGCTGAGCGACCTCGGTCAATGCCCCCGAGTCAGGTCGCTGGCGACCGGGGGGATCATGTTGCGGCTCATCATCGGCGCCACGCTGACCAGTTCCTGGTCGGTGGGCGTGGCGGAGCTTGGGCCGCGGGCCTGGGTTTAGGCGGCCACCGGCCTGAGGGCCGCCGGGGTGGTGCTCGACGTGGCGAGGTGGCGCAACCAGATCAACAGATCATGCGTA
>VGOD01000510.1 GCA_016876015.1 Chloroflexota bacterium | reverse complement strand
GCGGCGTCGGGAAGCGGCCTACCAGGTGCGCTTGCGGCATGGAATGGCTCGTCGCCAGTCGGCGCAACTTCTGCAGGTCGGTCGCCAGGGGGTGGGTCTTGACCTCCAGAGCCACCGCCTCAGGCACAGTCGGGCCGCCGAGAACGAAGTCAATCTCGTACTCGCTGCCTCGTGCCAGGTAGGAAAGCTCACCGTATGCGCGGAGCTGGTTGAAGATCGCGTTCTCAAAGAGCGCGCCTTCGCTCAGCCGGGCCAGCACGCCGGCGATGCCGTTATCGTAGAAGTAGAGCTTGCGTCCCAGAGCCACAACGCGATCCGCGCTGTCGCTGTAGGCCGGCACCCGACGGATGACGTAGGTCATCTCCAGGAACTCCAGGTATTGGGCCAGGGTCGGCCGCGAGATGCCCACGATGCTCGCCAGCTTGGTGTTATCGAGCTTGTTGCCGATACGACTGGCCAGCACGCGCAACAACTGCTGCAGCTCGGCGATCTTCTGGAAGTCGGCCAGCACGCGGATATCTATGTTGATATACGACGACAACACATCGTTGAGGATTTCGGTCTTGATCTCAGCGGTCGAGGCCAGGGCCACCTCGGGCAGGCCGCCGTACGCGAGATACTCCTCGTAATGGCCTTTCAGGCGCTCGTACTCGTAGGGATCGAACCGCATGTCGAGGAAGTCGGTCCGCGGCCGATAGGGCACCCCGCGAAAAGCCAGGAACTCCCCGAACGACAGCGGGAACATCTCGAAGACGACCTTGCGGCCGGACAGCGACTCGGTGAAGAAGTGCTTGAGATAGAAGGAGCTGGACCCGGTCAGGATGAACTTGATGCCCGGCTGCCCGGCGGTCCGGCTGGCATCATAGAGATACTTCACGATGCTGGGCACGTTCGGCGCGTACTGGATCTCATCCAGGGCCACATAGGCCGGCCGGGACAGGTCGAGACCGCGGTTGCGGAGGAAGCTCAGCACCAGGTCGTAGTTGCTCTCGCCGAACACCGCGCGCTGGTCGAGCCGCTCCAGGTCGAGGTAGAGCTTGTTGTCGGTGGGCGCCTGATCGAGCAGCCAGCGGGCCGCAGTGGTCTTGCCGACGCGGCGCTGGCCGGTGATGACGATCACGCGCTGGTCGGTCAGCGCGCGCTGCAGGGCGGGAAATAACGTGCGTGGGATGATGTTCATGGCTGCATTTTACAAAAACAAGCCTGATTTGTCAAGAGCCATTTTCAACAGGGGCACGGTTCCGACAATCAGGCCAATTCTCACTTCTGCCTGTCTCCGGTTGATCATCATCCGCTCATTTGCAAGAACGTATCTTGTGGAATACAATAGGATCGTGATCGAGATTCACCAGACGGAGATCAATGCAAGCTGGTTTGCCCAGTGTGCGCGAGAAGTGTGAAACAGAAAGTGCTGAACACCCGCCCCTGGGACGCGGCCGAGCATCTGGAATCCGAAGAGGAAATGGCCGCGTATCTTGACGCTGCGCTGGAGGATGGCGACGCTGCCGTCGTGGTGGCGGCGCTGGGCGACATCGCCCGCGCCAAAGGGATGACACAGATCGCCCGCGATGCTGGCCTGGGGCGTGAAAGTCTCTACGAGGCGCTTTCGCCGGCAGGCAACCCGGAGTTCGCCACGCGCCCCCCTCTTGACAACGGACGGAAACACTGATACAATCCAATCATCGCAATACCGCAAAACTCGCTATGGGCCGTCAGCAGCAGGGAGCGTCACCCACCGCGCGACGAGTTGTGCGAGTTGGGTTTGGGCCTGTTGGGCCGAGCGCGTATGCAGCCTAAACCGGCCCCGATG
>VGOD01000509.1 GCA_016876015.1 Chloroflexota bacterium | reverse complement strand
CAATCCTGTAAACAAGACGATCCCGGCCAACGCGCAGACCACGGTCAATCTGAGCACTGAGTCGCAGGTCTTCACGTCGAACGACGGCTCGGCTGTGATCACGTCGAACCAGCCGGTGGCGGTGGTGGTGACCACCCACTGGTTGGGCCGCAGCAGCGCGTACAACTGCCCCACGCAGGGCAACACCCTTCTGTACGTGCCTGCGCAGTTTCGCCTCTTCTCCGGGACCGATCCCACGATCCTGGCGAACTACACGCTCTATTCGGCCAACGTCTTGATGAACCTGTCGAGCACGACCGCGGCGACCGTGAGGTTCCGCTACATCCCGCGCAACCCGGCCAACGCGTCGCTGAATGTGGATGTCTCGATCCCGCCCCTATCGGCCAAGGGGTTGAACACCTTCAACGGCGGCAGTGTGGCGCCGGCCACCTTCAACGTGTTGGGCAACAACTGGGACGGCGTGGTGGTGATCGAGTCGGACCAGCCGCTGGTGGGCATCAACAACACCAACTGGGGTCCGGCCGCTGGCGTGCGCTCGGCCACCTTCAAGATCATCGGCCCGGCTGATGGCGCACAGCTCGTCTTCTTGCCGCACCAGCGGCGCACCGCGCCGGGCGGCTCCTGGCAAGAGTGGTCAGCCGCCATCGTGCAGAACCTGTCCACCACCAGCGCAGCCAACGTTACCCTGCGCTATTACGATGCAGCCGGCGTCGAAAAACTGGTTCTGACGCAGTCAATCGCTGCGGGCACCGCGTTCGGCTTCAACACCCGCACCGGCGGCAGCCGGCCGCCTGCCGACTTCGAGCCGCTGGGTTCTGCCTACGCGGGCGGGCTGCGAATCACCTCCGATCAGAACATCGCGGTGGTGGCGCAGTACATCACGGCCGGCGCAGCCAAGGTCGCCGGCTCCGCCTACAACGGCATTCCGCCGCAGTAAGCTCGACGTAACGATCCAGAGCAGCAAGAACAGGGCCGCCCCGTGCAGGGCGGCCCTGTTGTTTTTCCAGAATCTTCGACGGCGTGACTGTCAGTGCATCATCAGCGGCAGATGAGCGTGCGCCTCGAACGCCCACGGCGCGCGGAGATCAATCTGGACCTGGCTGGTTGACGCATCTCGCACTGGTTCGGCCGCGGCGACCGATGCGCTGACGCTCACGATCTGACCGCGCAATCGTTCGGCGATGCGTGCCTGAAGCGTCAGGCTCCTGTGCTGGCCGGCCGGCAGCGCATCAATCAACCAGAGCATGGCGTCATCGGCCTGCGCCAGGGCCTGTGCAGCGTCGGCGTCAAG
Source organism: Chloroflexota bacterium (assembly GCA_016876015.1). Taxonomy (GTDB): domain Bacteria; phylum Chloroflexota; class Anaerolineae; order CG2-30-64-16; family CG2-30-64-16; genus VGOD01. Next base: position 545 of record VGOD01000509.1, on the reverse strand, counting down.
CAGCCCGGCCTGGTCGGGCAGGACGATGGAAACGACCACGTGGGTGGCGTCGAGCGGACCATAGTTGGTCACGGTGAAGGAAGAGGTCAGCAAGAGGGTCGTCGTATCCAACGTGGCCGATAGCGCCAGGACCGGCGACACTACGTCGTCGGCCGCGCCCTGGTATTCGTAGGCGCCGATGTCGCAATGCCCAAACCTGGGCCGGGTCATGCCGCGTTGGTCGGTGTGGGGACAGACCGTATCGAAGCCAGAGTCAATCGCTGCGCTGGCGGGAAGCAAAGGGATCGTCTGCAGCGCACTGCCATGCGTGCCGGGCACGCCCAGCGCCAACTGCTGGCGGCTCTTGACCGCGACGCCGGGACCGCAGGTGTCGTCGTCGGCCATGCTCCAGGCGTTGTCCCACCACCCCTCGGGTGTGTCCATGCAGGCCGCGGCCGCGTTATCGGCGATGAGCGCGCTCCTGAGACTTGCACTGCCGGCCAGGTGCACGATGGCCGGCCCGCTGCTGTTGCGCGCCAGCGTCACATTGCGCAGACTGAATGTGG
>VGOD01000508.1 GCA_016876015.1 Chloroflexota bacterium | reverse complement strand
CCGCAACTTTACGAACAAAATCTGGAACGCCACGCGCTTCGTGCTATCGCAACTCCGGGGTCAGGAGGCAGGGGGCAGGGATCAGGAGGCAGGGGGCAGGGGACAGGGAACAGGGGACAGGAGGCAGGGGACAGGGGACAGGAACCAAGAACCAACCTACCAATCTACCAATCCACCGACCTACCAGCCCACCAATCTACCAGACCGCTGGATCCTCAGCCGCCTGTCTGCCACGGTGACCGAGTGCACCCGGCTGATGGATGGGTTCCAGTTCAGCGAGGCGGGCCGGCAGGCCTATGAGTTCTTCTGGAGCGAATTCTGTGACTGGTATCTGGAGATCAGCAAAATCGCGCTGTATCGAGGCGCTGAGGCAGACCGGGCGCGTGCCCGCGCGACGCTGATCAAGGCACTGGATGACGCCTTGCGTTTGCTGCACCCGTTCATCCCCTACGTGACCGAGGAGACCTGGGGCCACTTGAAACAGGCGGCCGGCGGCGCAGGATGGCCGGCCGGCCTGATCGTGGCGCCCTGGCCCGCGGCCGGCCCGCGCGATGAAGCCGCGGAAGCCGACATGGGACTGATCATCGAGATCGTGCGCGCCATTCGTAACGCGCGCGCCGAGCAAAATGCGCCGGCCGGCCAGCCGATCGCGGCCCTGATCGCGGCTGGCGCGCGGGAGACGTTGCTGCGCGACCAGGCGGAGACGATCTGCAGCCTGGCGCGCGTGGACCCCCAACGCCTGACCATCGCGGGGCAACTGGCCGCGCCGCCGCAGTCGTTGACCCTGGTGACCGGCGCGGTCACGACCTACTTGCCGTTGGCCGGACTGGTGGATTTAGAAGCCGAACGGGCGCGGCTGGCCGCGGAATTGACCGAAACCGAGGCGCAGATCAGCCGCAGCGAGAGCCTGCTGGCGGGCCCCTTCGCCCAGCGCGCGCCGGCGAACGTCGTGCAGCGCGAGCGCGACAAGCAAACCGAGTTGCGCGAGCGTGCGGCCCGGCTGGCGCAACGCCTGACCGATCTCGCGTGAAGGCCGGCCTGGGCGGCTCTTGCGACTGTCAAAGCTCCGAATATGACGACGATCATGGAACAGAAGGCACAAAGCGGCTAGATTAGCACTCGAAGCTCAGGCGCCGGTCATCGTCGCATCATCGCACACCGACCCTTTATCATGGCCCCGGCCCACCTGCGCCTGGCTTTTTCCAGGATCCCTGGCTCCGGCTTCCGTTTGCCGCTGGGCCAGGGATTCTGCCCTTGAGGCGCCAGGATAGCATTCATGGACACAACCAGGCTGACGACGTATGCGGGACCGATCGTAACGATCAGCGGTCAGGTGGTTTGGCCAACGGCCTCTGCGTCTAGCGTCGCCAACCAGGCGCGAGCTGCCATCGCGCCTCCGGCGGCCGCTCCCCGACAGCCCACCATCAAGACCTCGTGGATTGAGATTCCAGAGGCAGAGGCAGCCCTTTCCTCTACGAGGCGCGCCGTGGCTGTCTCGCTGCTGCTTGCAGCTCTCATCGTTCTGGGTATCTTCTTCCGCCTGCGTCGCAACCATCAGGCAGCCAGTTAGCGCGTCACAAGAAGGAGCGCGTCCGCAGCCGGCGACGCTCTGGCAACGCGCAGCGCCATATCAGCCCAGGCCTGATCTCAACATATGTTTTCCTGATGGAAAGCCCCCCTTGTGCATGACGCACATCATGTAGCGTGATGCGCGTGACTGCTATAATGTCATGCTGTGTAACTTATAGCTCGTTGAGTCATCTTTCAGCGGCACTCCCGGAGGTTATGCCGTATGACCCCTGCTTGCCATCTGCGGCAGTTCTATCGCCCGGCCTTGACCGGCGGCCTTGCGCTGTTGTTGCTCTTGATCCTGGCTGGCGGAGC
>VGOD01000507.1 GCA_016876015.1 Chloroflexota bacterium | reverse complement strand
ATCCTCGCGATCCTGCGCCGCGATCTGGGCGCGTGCAAGGCGTGTCACACCGACATCACGCTCAAGGATGTCGAGACGGTGCAAGGCGATCCGACGCGCGTGCGCGAGTGGGTGAAGCTCACGCGGCAGGTGATTGATGAAGTGTCCGGATAACATACGGGTTTGGGTTTCGCTTGATTGCGCGGTTTCATCGGTCGTGATAAGATGAGGGTGTTCATGGAATGGAGGATGTATGACCGGCGTTGAAACACTGCAATCTGTCCAGTTTGTGACCGTAAAAGGTAAACGCCTGGCCGTCTTGAGCGCAAGCGACTGGGAGTCGCTCGTCGAGTGGGTCGAGCAACTCGAAGATCGGCAGATCGCGCGCGCGGCATTTGCCGATCTCGCGGCCGCCGGCGGCGACCGCCGGCGGGCTGGCTGGCTTGAGTGGGAAGATGCGGAGAAGGTGTTGGCGTGAGCCGATTCGACCATTGGCGAGTGTTGTACGCGATCACGGAGGCCGACAATGCGGTGGATGTCCTGGCTGTGCGCAGGCGTCCACCCTATGACTATGGCGACCTCGCGACCCTCCTGCGCGAGTTGTTCTGATCGTGGCAAACCCCTTCGTCTCGGTCCTTCACAAAGGAGTGTCTTCATGGACATGCATCTTTTCCTCGATCCCCCCAAAACCGCGCGCCCGATGGTGCGCTGGTGGTGGCCCGGCCTCGACGTGCGCGAGGACGAGCTGATCCGCGAACTGGATGAAATGGATCGGCTCGGCATTGGCGGCGCGGAGATCCAGCCGTTCGCCATCGGCCTGCCTCCTGATCTCGCTCGGCGCGACCCCGGCCGCGCGGCGCGCACCCACCGCTTCATGCAGCCGTACCACTACCAGATGATGCAGCGCGTGGTCGAGGAGGCCGCCAGGCGCGGCATCACCATTGACATCACCCAGAACTCGGCCTGGCCGACCGGCGGCGCGCATATCTCGGTCGAAGATTCGCACAAGTCGCTCTTCTTCGGGCAAACCAGCGTGAAGGGGCCGAGGGCGTGGCAGGGCAAGGTCCCGGCGCTGCGTCCGTTCCGCATGTACACCTTCTTTGACCGGGTCATCCCGCTGCTGATGAAGGGGCTGAAGATGATCGAGTTCATCCCCGAAGACAAGAAGCTGCTACGGGTGATCGCTGGCCGCTGTCTGACGAAGCCGGGCGCATTCGGTTCCTGGAAGGTGAAGGCCAGCACGCTCCTCGACCAAGACAGCATGGTAGATCTGACCGACCGGGTGGACGCGGACGGCGTGCTGCGCTGGGACGTGCCCGCTGGCGCGTGGCAGATCTTTGCGGTCTACGAAGGCTCGGCCGGCAGCCAGGCGCTGATGGATGCGCGCAATGAGCCGGGCAAGCGCGCGCTCATGGTGGATCACTTCGACCGGGCCGCGGAGACGCGTCATCTCGAAGCCTTCCTGGGGCAGGCGCGAGCGCACTTCGGCGATCAGTTCGGCAAGACGTTCCGGGCCTTCTTCACTGATAGCTTCGAGTTGATTAGCCCGATGCACTGGAAGCGCGGGTTCCTGGATGAGTTCAAGCGTCGCCGCGGGTACGACATCGTGCCCTACCTGCCCGCGATGTATGTCCCGCTGAAGGATGTGGGCTATTGGTCCTACGGGAACGAGGTTGGGCTGCCCAACTTCGACTTCCCCGGCGACGCGGGCCAGCGGATGCGCTACGATTTCCAGCGTACCCTTTCGGAGCTGTTCATCGAGGAATTCATCCGGCCGATGGCCGAGTGGGCGCGCGCCAACGGGGTGCAGAGCCGCGTCCAGGGCTATGGGATGCTGGCCGATCCGCTCGCCATGCTCGGCTATTCCGACATCCCGGAGACCGAGCAGCTTTACGGCGGCGGCGCGCTCAACTTCCTGAAGCTGGCCGGCGCGGCT
>VGOD01000506.1 GCA_016876015.1 Chloroflexota bacterium | reverse complement strand
GCTGGGCGGCTGGCTGGTGAGGCGCATCTGAAAATCCGGCTGAGAATGTTCCGTTTCAAAGGAGGCACATCCCATGAATCGCGCTCTAACCCGCATCTTTCACCTGCTGTTCGCCGCCCTGATCGTTGCGGTCGCCATCCCGGCGCATCCCAGTCACATCGCGCTGGCCGACCCGCCGCCCAGCGCCACGGGCAAGAGCACCAGCACTACCAAGGGCGTGAACACCGGCGACCCCATCGCGGCCAACAGCGGCGCGTATCACTTCACCCTGCCGCTCCTGGACCTGGGCGGCCCCCTGCCGCTGCGCTACGAGCTGACCTACCGCACGGACGATTATACGGTGGGCGCATCGTCCCTGGACAGCAATTTCCGGGACAACCTCCACGTCATCCTGGAACGGATGCCGCACGAGACCACGGGGGTACCGGTGGCAGTGGTGAATCTGCGCAACGGGGACACGCCCCAGTTCACCTACGCTGCCGGCGGCGGGCAGTGGACTCTGGACGCGGCTTCGTCTACGCGCTACGTCCTCAAAGAGACCGGCGCCGACTATAGCCACGGCTACTACTACCTGATGGACCCCATTCGGGAACGGGTCTACGTCTTGGAGAAGGCGACCGCCGAGTGCTCTGCGCTTTGGTGCCCGGCGCGGCTGCGCTACCTGCTGGATCGCAACGGCAACCGCCACGAGTACAGCTACACCGGCGACAGTCTCAACCCCGACCGGATCCAAGATGGCCTGGGCCGGCGGCTCGATTTCACCTACGACGCCTGGGGCGCGCGCCTGACCCGCGTGACCGACCAAACCGGGCGCTTCGTCCAGATCGCTTACGAAAACACCGCGCCCGATTTCAACAACCAGACGGTGCTGCGCTCGGTGACCGACACCCAGGGGAATATCACCACTTTTCACTACGCCTATCTCGCCACCCAACCGGCGACGGCTCCCATCGTGTCCGTTGACCGGCCGTTGGGCAACACGCCCTACACCCAGACGATCGCCGATGTGACTCTGAACGGCGCGGCCTGGGCGCGTGTCACCAGCCAGACCGACGCCTACGGCAACACCACCAACCTGGCGTACAACAGCGCCGCCAATCGCGTGACCGAGACGCGACCTGACGCGACGGTCGTCACCTACGAGCACTACCACAACGACGGCGCGCCCAAGAGCATCACCGATGCCACTGGCAAGACCATTCTGTTCAGCCAGTCGGCCAACGAGCAGATCACGCAGGTGACCGACCGCCTGGGCGATAGCACCCACATGACCTATCACCCCCCAACCGGCAAACTCGCGTCGTACCGGGATGCCGAGGGCAACCTGACCACCTTCACCTACGCCGCGCAAAGCCAGACCTTCACCAACCCAATCAACAGCGAGACCGTGAATTTCACCTTCTACAACCTCACGCGCATCACTTACCCTGACGCGACCCACGACGATTTTACTTACGACGCCCAGGGCAACGCGCTCACCTTCACCGACCGCCGCGGCAAGACCTGGACGACCTGCGCACTCGCACCACCGGCGGTATGACCATCACCTACTACCACAACTACGCCCTGGGCCTGGCTCCTATTGTGGCAGAGGTAAGGGAGCAGGGGGCAGGGGTCAGGAGTCAGGGAGCAGGGGAACAATCTCCAATCTCCAATCTCCAATCTTCAACCTCTATCTCCTACGCCTACGACGCCGCGGGTCGCCTGGTGAGCGCCAACTATGGCGGCGCAGCCCTCGCGTACACCTACGACGCGGCGGGCAATCTGGTGGGCGTCTCGCCCGGCGGTGGGGGGTACAGTCTCTACCTGCCGCTGGCGTTGCATTAGGACAAAAAAGAGGTACGCGTTCTTCGGGCAGGGACGCCAGTCATCACCGCCGCGGACGTGAGCTCGCCACCTATGGCGAGCTTGACGTCTG
>VGOD01000505.1 GCA_016876015.1 Chloroflexota bacterium | reverse complement strand
TGCTCGCAGGCGGTCTCCCGACCGCCGTCCTGCCGCCCGCCGGTCAGGAGACCGGCGACAAGCGAGGATCATGCTGCTTGCAGGCGGTCTCCCGACCGCCGTCCTGCCGCCCGCCGGTCAGGAGACCGGCGACAAGCGAGGATCATGCTGCTTGCAGGCGGTCTCCCGACCGCCGTCCTGCCGCCCGCCGGTCAGGAGACCGGCTCGAGCGGGACCAAACGATTCCCATGGACGAAGAGAGACCACGGCCTCAACGCCGTGGCGTCCCCTATTCCACTTTGACGACAATTACGGTGATGTTATCCTTGCCCCCGGCCCGGTTCGCCTGCTGGACCAGCGCCTGGCAGATCTCTTGCGGGCTGCGCGTCTGAGCCACGGTCCGGCCGATCTCCGCATCCGTCACCATCTCCCACAGGCCGTCGGAGCAGAGGATCAGCCGGTCGCCGCGCTGGAGGGTTTCGGTGAAGATATCTACCTCCACATCGGGCTTGATGCCGAGTGTGCGATAGACCTGACTGCGTTGTGGATGACTGCGCACATCTGCGGGTTTCAACATGCCGGCCTGCACCAGGCTGGCCACCAGCGAGTGATCCCGGGTGATTTGACGCAGGCTGCCCCGCCACAGGTAGGTCCGACTGTCGCCCACATTGGCGATAGTGGCCGTATCGCCGATGAGGAGCGCGGCCGTCAGCGTTGTGCCCATGTCGTTGCCCTGGGTGCGCGCCAGGTTGTACAGGGTGCGATTGGCCTCCTGGATGGCCGCGGTCAACACGCTCCCCGGCGTCTCATCCAGCTTGCGCGTGGCAAACGCCAGGCCGGGGATCACCTCGGCGTTGAGCACCTTTTCGGTGATGATCTTGTTGACGGTGCGGCTGGCAATCTCGCCCGCCTTGTGGCCGCCCATGCCATCGGCGACCACGTAGAAGCCGACAGGGACACCGCGCGATTCCTGAATCTTCGTAAACTCGAAGGCGATCAGGCTGTCTTCGTTGACAACACGCACCTGGCCGGCGTCGCTGGCCTTGCCCGAGACCGGCTTCAGCTCCAGGCCATAGTCGCCAGTTGGCGCGGGAGATACTGACGCCTGCGACTCGACGCCGGTATCTCCCGCGGTGCTCGCCCAGAAGTCGCGCACCAAGTCGGTCACAGCGCGGAGGGCGCTGGCGAGGGTGGGACGCCCTCCTCCATCCACAGGCGAACCGGCCGGCGCAGGTTGAGCGGTCGCGCTCGGGTGCATCGGCGCGGTAGTCGCCGTCTGCGGGGCCGCAGCAGCCGGCGCTGGTGCAGGCGGGCGCGACGAAGAAAGGGGCGCGACCGGCGCGGACCTGACAGGCCCCGCGTCTCCCGCAGATGGCTGCTGTCCCACCTGGGCTTCTGGCGCCTGTCGCTGGACGTCCGGCGACTGGCCCAGAGCCGGCGCCGCTTCCAGCGCATGGCCGCAGGACACACAGAACTTCGCCCGGCCGCGGTTGACCTTGCCGCATCTGGCGCACTCAACTTGTGGCATTTGATCGGCCATAGCAGTCCTCCGCTTGCCCTTCATCAACTGGCGTGGAAGACCATCTCCTGCCCGCCCAGGCGGATGACGAAGCCTTCCTTGAGCATATTCCGGCCGGCCACCGCGCGATTGTTCACCCAGGTCTGGCCCGCGGCCAGATCGTACAGCACATAAACGCCATTCTCGAAGCGGATTTCCGCGTGGTTGGGGGCCGTTCCCGGCATCACGATGTCGTTGTCGCCTCCGCTGCCCAGGCGGGTGCGATCGGGGCGCAGCGGCCAGCGTTGGGCCAGATTGGGACCCATCGCCAGCCAGGGCCCGGGTTGGGCTTGCGGCGGTGGTTGATACGCCGGGGCCGGCGGCTGGTAGGCAGGCGCGGCTTGCTGTGGAACCTGCGGCGCGACGGCCGGGGCGGGGGCGGCTGGCGCAGC
>VGOD01000504.1 GCA_016876015.1 Chloroflexota bacterium | reverse complement strand
GGGCGTCGGCGCTGCTCGACCGGGAAGTACACTGCCTACCGCGAGCAGTTGCCGCGCCCCGACCGCCGGTCACAGACCGGCGGTGAGCTGCCGAAAGGCTTAGCTTGATGCCTAGGGGGTCGCAGACCCCCTGAAAGCAGGCTCGTAGGCGGTCTGTGACCGCCGTTTCCCCGGATTATTGAGAGGATACTGTACGGCTTCGGCGGCAACTTCGCCTGGATGGGTTCGCACCTGTGGTATCTGGAGCTGCTGTTCATCGCGTCGCTCCTCTGCCTGCCGCTCTTTCTCTGGCTCAAGTGCACCGCCAGCGGCCGCCGCGTCTTGCAGGGCATGGGCGATCTGCTGGCGAATCCTGCCGCGGTGCTGCTTCTGGCCCTGCCGACCATCCTGCTGATCTTGAACCTGGATGAGGCGAACCTGGGCAACACCTCGCTCGGCGGCTGGAGCATGGTCATCTACCCGTTGTTTTACGTGGCCGGCTTCGTGATCATCGCCAACGAGCGCCTGCAACAGCAGCTCGTGCGGCTGCGCTGGATCCATCTGGTGATGGGGCTGGTTTTCGTCAGCGCCTACCTGTTCGGTGAATTCCAGACGGTCTATCCCACCGAGGCTTTTCCGCTGGCGAATGCGCTGGTGAAGGCGCTGGATTGCTTCGTGGTGTGGAGCTGGCTGCTGGCGATCTTCGGGTTCGGCAAGGCGCGCCTCAGCTTCACCAACCCGTTCCTGAAGTACGCCAACGAGGCCGCGCTGCCCTTCTACATCCTGCACCAGACAGTGCTCATCGCCCTGGGCTATTTCGTGGTGCAGTGGGCGATCCCCGACCCGCTGAAGTACCTGGTCATCCTGGTCGCCTCTTTTGGCGTCATCACGGGGCTGTATGAGTACGGCGTGCGGCGGTTCAACGTGCTGCGCTTCCTGTTCGGAATGAAGCTGCTGCCGAGGCCTGTCAGTTCACAGGCGGAGAGCAGGCGCTTCCAGGAAGCTGCTCTGTAAGTCGCCCATCAAGCGCCTGGCACTTGATGGCTTTCAAGACGAGGCAACCCATGACATCCCTTCTCCGGCAAGAAACGTACACGCAGGAGTGGGTCAAAGACTTCTACACCCAGGCGGGCATCTGGTGGGGCGAAGACCCGCAGGCCGCAGGGACACACGAGGACCGGGTGCAGACGATCGAGCGGCTGTGCGGGCCACGCGTCCGGCGCATCCTCGACCTGGGCGCCGGGCCAGGCCGCACCGCCGCTGCGCTCGCCGAGCGCGGCTACGAAGTGGTCGCCGTGGAGCTGAACCCGACCGACGCCGCCTACGCCCGAACGCTCCTGAAAACTGCGCGCAAGGGCGCGGTCACATACCTGGAGGCCGATTTCTACACGGTCGAGCTTGCAGGGCCGTTCGACGCGGTGACCTGCTGGCAGGTCTTCGGCATCGGCTCGGACTCCGATCAGCGCCGCCTGCTCCGTCGCATCGCCCGCGAGTGGCTGACCCCCGACGGCGCGGTCATTCTGGATGTCTACCATCCGGCCGGCCCGGCGCGCGACGCCGGCCGAGCGTGGCGGCTCACGGCGCTGGCGGGCGTGCCCGGCTCGGTCGAAATGATCGAACGCTGTCACTACGACCCCGTGCAGGGACGCTGGATTGACGAATGGCAGCCGGCGGCCCATCCCGAAAACGCCCTGGCGCAGACCCTGCGCTGCTACACCCCGGCCGATCTGATCTTGCTGCTCGAAGGCACGGGCCTGCGCCTGGAACGCGTCGAGATCGCCGGCCAGCCTGTAGATGTGCACGCCAATCGCATCACGCCGTCAACGCGCTGGTTCGAGACAGACTCAGACTACCACTGATTTGAGTTTTCGAGTTGGCCGGCATGACAAAGTTTTTCGTGCCCACTCACACGCTGGGCTGGACGGCGTACACTACGCGGAAGCGAAACTTGTCTAGCGTATGTGGCGACTT
>VGOD01000503.1 GCA_016876015.1 Chloroflexota bacterium | reverse complement strand
ACTTCCCCGACAACAGCAATCGGATCTATGATGACCACGGTCATGGCACACACGTCGCAGGCATCGCGGCCGCGCGCATCAACAACGCCATCGGCATCGCCGGGATGGCCGGCAGCGCCACCTTCATGCCGGTGGATGTCTTTCCGAGCAACGGTTATGGCACCTATGAGGACCTCATCCGCGCCATGATCTATGCCGCCGACAATGGCGCGCGGATCATCAACATGAGCCTGGGCGCGTCATCGTACAGCCGCGGCGAGGAAGCCGCGGTGGATTACGCCTGGTCGCGCGGCGCGGTCGTCGTGGCGGCCGCGGGCAACAGCAGCCGCAACAGCTACCACTATCCTGCAGCCCATCCGAATGTGATCGCGGTAGCCGCGACCGATGCCTACGACAACCGCGCGGGCTTCTCGACCTGGGGCGATTTCGTGGACGTGGCTGCGCCCGGCTCTGGCATCTACTCGACCTTCCGCGGCAATCGCTACACCACGATGAGCGGCACCAGCATGGCCACGCCGCACGTAGCCGGGTTGGCCGCGCTGATCCTCTCGCTGAACCCACAGCTCAGCCCGGACCAGGTGCGCGGCCTGATCCAACAGAACGCGGATGACCTGGGCGCGACCGGCTGGGATCCCTACTTCGGTCATGGCCGCATCAACGCACGCAAGACACTGGCGGCCGTGCCGCCGCCCAATCCTACCCCGCCCCCCCCTCCTGATCCGCAGCCGCCGCTCACCGATTGGCCAGCCAACTGCCAGGAACTGATCGGGGATGGCGACTTCGAGACGGGCCTGGCCGCGTGGCAAGCCAGCGGCGCCGCGCAGGTAGACGAAACGCGCGCCTATTCCGGCACGCATGCGCTGCACTTTCCCGGCGGCCCCAACTCGCGCGGCATCGTGACCCGCACCGTGACGCTGCCGCCGTTCCCCCAGGAGGCGACCCTCTGGTTCGCCTACCGCATCGAAAACGCCGACCAGGGTTGGGGCAGCTCGCCCCAGATGCCCTACGACGATTGGGCCTTCGTGGAGTTGCGCACCGCGGAAGGCCGCGTGCTCTCATCGCTGCTGCGCACCGGCAACTCGGCTGATACGGCTACCGATGGTCTGCCGTGGGATCGCTTCATCTATCGGATGCGGTTCGCCGACCTCTCCGCGCTGCGCATGTTGCCGGCGATCAATCTCGTCGTTTCCGCGGGCAATGACGCCGACAATCAGCCCACCGACTTCTGGCTCGACGCGGTGCGGTTCTGCGTCACGCCCGGACATGGGTGGATCTTCCCGTGGATAGTGGTTGGGGAGCATTAGCGAATCGCCCGGCAGATGTTCCTGTCTCAGCGCATTTGACAGATCGGCCAGGCTGGTTATAATCCAGCCTCAAGCTTTCATATCCAAACCGTTGACCGGGACGAGTACGCGTTTCAGAAGCGGCAGAGAGAGCAGGCCGTTGGCTGCAAGCCTGCTTCGCCGAAGAGCGCCGAAAACCCCCCGGAGAGCGAGCGCCTCAAATCTGGCCGCCAGCCGAGAGCTCAAGACGAGGGCTGGGCGGAGATAGTATGGCGCTCCGGTCAGCCACGTTAAGGCGCAGAGAGGGCCAACTCTTGCGAGCTGGCCAAATTGGGTGGAACCGCGATGCCCCTCGTCCCAAAGACGAGGGGCGTTTTGTTTCTGAGTCTGCGAGGTGAGCGTATGCAAGTTCTTAAATTCGGCGGCACATCCGTCAACGACGCCGCTGCGATCGGCCAGGTCGTCTCCATCGTGGCGGACCAGCGCACCAGCGATCCGCGGCTGGTGGTGGTCACTTCGGCGATGCGCGGGGTCACCGATCTGCTGATTGACGCCGCGCGCGCCGCGGCCAAAGGCGACCGGACCAGATACCGCGACGCGCGGCTGATCCTGATCGGCCGGCACCATGACGCGGCCGAGGCGCTGGTGCATGACCTGGATGAGCTCAACCGTTTGCAGAGCGTGACCGACGAGC
>VGOD01000502.1 GCA_016876015.1 Chloroflexota bacterium | reverse complement strand
CCGCGTTCCGCAACCGTAGGGGGCGTCGCCACCATGACAGCTCCAGCGCGCCCCAACGGGTCAGGCAGAATTTGTCATTTGTGATTATGCCATTGAGTTCACGTTCCGCGACGCCAAACAGTATTGGGGCCTGGAAGACTTCATGAACATCAAAGAAACACCGGTCACCAATGCCGTCAACCTGGCGTTCTTCATGGTCAACCTGGCCCTGGTGCTCCGGCGGCAACTGCGGCCCACACAACCCGATTTCAGTGTGCTCGACCTCAAGGCCCACTTCCGCGGCCTCAAATATGTGGCCGAGACATTGAAATTGCTCCCGCAAAAACCGGATCCAATTGTAATCCAGCAAATCGCCGCCCAAGTCGCCCTAATCGGGGCTGTGAACGCCACATAGTGGCGAAGGTATTGACTATACCACACCTTGTCAAGGGCGTTGCTCATAGACAAGCCGTGCCAAGTATGGTAGGCTGTAGCTGGTGAGTCACAGCACATCTGAGACACTTTTGCCGGGGACTTACATCCCCGGCGCGGCTCAACACATCGGTGACACTTTAACAATCGGTCTTTGCCACTGGCGGCCAGAGTGCTGGACGAGAGCGTTGGAACGCCTCAGCCAGCGGCAGGATGGCTTCCCCCAACGGGTAGTCGAATTGGGTCACGAGTTGACAGGTGGTGCTGCCTTTGGGCTGGTGATACACGAACAACTGCTGCTGTTGGGTATCGATCACCGCCCGAATGGTCTTGCCAGCCCACGGCTCCTGATCGAGTTGCCACTTCTCGTTGAGGATCGAAAACGTGCCGCTGCTCGAGACAAACCGGATGAAATGCCCATAGCCGGCCGTGATAGGCAGCTTGTCGCTCTGCTGATGGCGGTCGAAATCCTGGGCCAAGCGTACCGGCACGAAATCGGGGGCGATCTGCGCCGCGGTGCGGCCAGCAGCCTCCGGCACCACGCGACGCTGCTGGCAGTAACGTTCAAAGAGCGGCAGTTCCGCCTGCACGTGGGCCAGATCGCGAAACGTTGTCCGACTCCAGAAATTGCTCTGCCAGAGGTCGTTGAAGGACTCCATCGTCGCATTGGCCTGCGGCGTATCGGGTGGCGTGAAAACGACCTCGATGCCGACCAGCAGACAGAGGCGGACGATGGTGCTCAGTACGCGTTGGCCGCGACCACCGCCATTCCAGACCGGATCGTTGTCAAAATACAGACAGCCCGGTAAACCGAGTTCCTGCCACACGCGCACCAAGAAGCGGCTCACCTGTTCCGTGGTCTTGGCGGGCGCCACTTGCAGGAACGGCCAGCGGCGCACGGCGTCGAGCAAGTTGTAACCGTAGCAGCGCCCTTCGCCGCGAATGCTGCGCACCACGAAGTCAAACAGGTGCTGGGCGTTCGGAGCCGTGGGGGTGGGCCACGGAAAGTCGTCGGGCCACTTGCCCCGCTTGCGGGGCGGGCGTCTGGGCTGGGTCAAGTGCTGGTCGTGCAAGATGCGGTTGATCGTCGCCCGACTCGGCGGGGCCACCCCAGCCCGGCTCAGTTCGGCGGCCAAGGCATCGGCCCCGTGGTCGGCATAGCGCAACTCAGCCTCTTGGCCGCCGGCAATGGTTTGGCGCAATCTGACAATCGCGGCCGTGGTCGCCGGTCCCGTCCGGTTATGCACCCGATGCGGAGCTCGTGACCGGCTTGCCAAGGCGGCGCGCCCGCCCTGACGGTAGCGAGCCAGAACGCGATAGAACCAGGCCGGACTACGCTGCACGGCTCGACAAATGGCCGCCGGTTTCTCGCCGCGAATGAAGCGGTCAATGGCCGCTTCGCGCACCGCCCGTTCCGGGTCCACCGGTGGCGGCTTGGTTGGATCCTTCATACTGACCTCCTCTCGTGGTAGATGGGAGGTCAGTATACGCCAGTGTCACCGATGTGCTGAGCCTAAGCCTGAATTTCGCACCTTAAGAATTGAATAGCGGGCTCCGCTTTTTTATGGTAAACTGGTGGGTGCTAATCTGACACTCACCAGGAGGTAACGAT
>VGOD01000501.1 GCA_016876015.1 Chloroflexota bacterium | reverse complement strand
GCCGCCCCGGTCTTCGCCCGGCAAGCTCGCCAAATCACGCAGCAGCACCGCCCGGTTGTTCTGGGTCTGAGCGTAGTCCAGCGGCACGTCCCGCCGCAAGGCCAACGCTTCGTCGTAGGCCGCCAAGGCCTGGCGCAGCCGGCCGCCCCGGTCTTCGCCCGGCAAGCTCGCCAAATCACGCAGCAGCACCGCCCGGTTGTTCTGGGTCTGAGCGTAGTCCAGCGGCACGTCCCGCAGCTTCGCCAACGCTTCGTCGTAGGCCGCCAACGCCTGGCGCAGCCGGCCGCCCCGGTCTTCGCCGACGACCAGGGTCGCCGCGGCTTGTAGGGCGTTCCCGCGACTGAGCCAGGCCCCACCCACGTCGGCCGGGCTGCCGCCGCGCTGCGCCAGCGCCAGCACTTTGTCGGCCCAGGCCAGATACTCGCCGCCCAGGTTGCGGCTGCGCAGCAGGTCGGCGCACGCGCTGACCAGATCCTGCGCGGTCGAGAGGCTCTCCCCCAGCGCCCAGGCGAAGGCGTGGCGCAGGTTGGGCAGGTCGGGGGTCATGCGGTAATAGCGCTGTGCCTCGTCGGCCGCCTGCATGGCAGCCAGATAGTGGCGGGCGTGCCGCTCGGGCCAGCGGTCGCGCTCGGCGGGGCTTTGCAAATGCAGGGCGAAGCCGCGCAGGATGCCGTGCTGGTTCCAGCGGTCCTCCCCTGCGCGTCGCAGCAACGACCGTGCAACGAAGGCGTTCAGGTGCGACCGGGCTGCGAGTGCATCCTCCTCCCACAGCGCAGCCGCGGCGTCGGTCCCGAAATCGGCCTCGTAGGCCAGGCAGCCCAACGCCCGGAAGCGCCGCTGCCAGGTCGCGCCGTCGGCCGCGCGGCCCAGCGCGTCGTAGGAGTAGCGCAGGACCACCTCCAGCCGGCGCTGCCGCGCCACATCGTCGGGCAGGGGCGCGCCGTCCAGGCTCAAGCCCTCGATGATGCTCCGCTCGATCTGCGCCACCAGGTCGGCCCATTCGCCCGGCCCGTGGCTCGCCAGGTCGCCCACGGCCATCTCCAGGGCCAGGGGATGGTATCCGACGGCCTTCGCCAGGCGCCCGGCCAGGGGCTGCGGCAGGTCGGGCAGGGTCTGGGCGATCAGCGCCAGGGCGTCCTTCTTGCTGAGCACATCCAACGCCATGCGCCGGCCTACCTCGACGGCGACCCGCTCGTCACGCGTGGTCACCAGCAGGTGGGCGTCAATGGGCAACGCCTTGCGGATCGGCTCGACCACGGCCCGCTCCCAGATGTTGTCGGCCACCACCAGCAGCCGGCCGTGGCCGCTCAACAGGCCGGCCACGATCTCCGGTGCGAACTGGGCCTGGCGCAGCGCGGCCAGCGGGTCGGCGCCGGGGAGCTGCTGGCCGGCAACGAACATGCGCCAGGCCTGCACATCCATGCTGTAGGCGTAGGCCGCGGCGCGGCTCAGCTCTGGCCCCACGCTTTCCGGCGTGGTCATGTCAGGGGTCAGTTGCAGCCAGAGCACACCGCCGGGGTAGTCGTCGGCGTAGGCCTCGGCATAGAGCGCGGCCAGGGTGCTCTTGCCCACGCCGGGCAGCCCGTGCAGCGCGCCGCTGGTCCCGCGCTCGATCCCCTTGCCCACCACGGCCGCGCTGCCGTTCTCCAGCGCGCGGCGCAGGTCGGCCAGCTCGTCGCGGCGGCCCACGGCCCGCTCGGTCAGGTTGCGTTGGAACTCCTGGGGCTTCTTCCACTGCAACGGCACCACGCCGAAGTTGTTGATGGTGATGGCGTTGTCGCCGATGGCGCAGTTCTGAGCGTTGACCGTCAGGTATTTGATCCTCTCGACGCCTCCCAGGGTTTGGAGCATCGAGGAGGTCTCGCCGCCCAGGGAGACCGCCTGGCCCGACGGCTGCGCGGCCGTGGGATAGCGGGCCAGCCGCGCCGCCTGCACCAGCGCCAGCCGGGCTGCGATGCGCTCCGCGGCCGCGGCGTCGCCTGCTTGCTGCGCGGCGTGCAGGAGCTGTTCCAGCAAGTCGCGC
>VGOD01000500.1 GCA_016876015.1 Chloroflexota bacterium | reverse complement strand
TTGTCCACCGCCGTCACGACCGCCTGAAACCGCAGACGCGCCGTCCCCGAGGCCAGACTCCGCAGCGCCTCGGCTTGATTGCCGGCCTTCACCAGGATCAGCAGGTTCGCCAGCTCATCTTGATAGGATGGCCAGGCGCGATCCAGCCGGTCCAACAAACCCATTTCTTCATCATCGAGATGACCGCGACGGTGGTCATCCAGGCGCCGGCCGATCTCCCCAACGCCAGCCGTCAGGGTCTGCTCGATGCGAATGCGTTCCTCTGGCAACAAGATGAACTCGGCCGCTGCCCCGTGGACCTCGTGCAGTAGCGTGTCTACCTCGCCCAGGCTCTGGAGCGGCTCGACATCGTAGCGGATGATCTCCATCAGTTGGACGTCAAGTCGCCGCATAGCGAAGAAGGAGCCGAGGGAGATGATCGGTATGATCAACGCCACTATCAAAAAGGATAGAACCAGTTTCGTCCGCACGTCCAGCTTAAATCGGGTCATCGGTTAGCCTCATGAATCATATCGGTGATGGACGTCTACTAGATCTTGTAGCGGTCAGTGAGGGTTTGGAGCTGGCGGGCCAGGTCGTTGAGGCCCTCGGCCGCACTCTGACTCTGCCGCGCGCCGGCCACCGACTGCACCGTCGCCTGCTGCACCTCGCGCATCGCCTGCGCGATCTGGTCCATCGCCGCACTCTGCTGATGCGCTGACGCCGCAATCTGCTGCGCCGCCTGCGCCGCCCCGCGGATCGCCTGCGCCAACTCCCCAATCACACCACCAGCCCGCTCTGCCAACCCCAACCCTGCCTCTACCCGCTGCGTCCCCTGCTCGGTCGCCAACACCGCCGCATTCGTCGCCCGCTGGATCTCTCCCAGCAAACCCCGCACCTTCCCCGTCGCCGCCTTCGACTGCGTCGCCAGGTTGCGCACCTCGGCCGCCACCACCGCAAACCCCTTGCCCTGCTCCCCGGCCTTCGCCGCCTCGATCGCCGCATTCAGCGCCAGCAGGTTCGACTGATCCGCGATGTCGTTCACCACCCCGATGATCTCCCCGATCTGCTGGCTCTGCGCCGACAACGCCAGCACGTCCTGGGCGATCGCCGCCACCCGCTCCCGAATCTCCGCCATCCCGCGCAGGATCGCCTCCACGCTCTGCGTCCCCTCCTGGCTCACCCGCACCGACCCCTGCGCCATCTGCGCCACTTCGCCGGCCTTCTCTGCCGTCTGCTCGGAGGCCGCCCGCACCTCGTCTACCGTCGCTGTCACCTGGTGCACCGCGGCCGATTGCTCATTCGCACTCGCCGTGTGCTGGCTCACCGCCGCCAGGATCTCCGCCGTCGCCGCGCCGATCCCTTGGGCTCCTTCTCGCACCTGCACCGAGATCGCGCCCAGCCCTGCGGCCATCGCATTCAGGTTCCGCGCGAACTGCGCCAATTCATCTTCGCCCCGGTCATCCAGGCGGCCAGCCAGATCGCCGCCTGCGACCCGGACCGAGAAAACGGCAAACTCATGCAGAGCAGCCTGCAAGATAGTCCTATTCTGGCTTTCGGTCTCGACCATCGCTTGGAGTCGTTCGGCCATCGCGTTGAAGGCGCGCGCCAGCCCTTCGATCTCGTCGCCGGTGCTGACGTGCGCGCGCTGCGCCAGATCGCCGGCTGCCAGTAGTTCGGCGGTCTTGCTGAGCACGGCCAGGTTGCGCGTGATGATGCGGCCGATCACCCAGCCAAGCCCAACAGCCAACAACAGGGCGCCTGCGGTGATAGCGATCAGGATACGGACGGCGGTGAGGAAGACGTCGTGGGCCTGGGCCTCACGCGCGGCAGCGTGACGCGCCTCAAGCGCAGTGAGATTGTCCACCGCCGTCACGACCGCCTGAAACCGCAGACGCGCCGTCCCCGAGGCCAGACTCCGCAGCGCCTCGGCTTGATTGCCGGCCTTCACCAGGATCAGCAGGTTCGCCAGCTCATCTTGATAGAATGGCCAGGCGCGATCCAGCCGGTCCAACAAACCCATTTCTTCATCATCGAGATGACCGCGACGGT
>VGOD01000499.1 GCA_016876015.1 Chloroflexota bacterium | reverse complement strand
TGTCATAGCAGTGCAGCAGATCCGGGCCATACGCCCGCCAGGTCCGCTGCCAGGCACCATGTAAGGCCCGTTGCGCGGGCTTGCGCTTGAGATCGGGTGCAAACGTAGCGCGCAAGAAAGGCGTCCATCACCGGTGACGAAAAGCGTCCGCGGCTATCTGCTCGTCCTGATCGCAGCCACCCTCTGGGCTTCCATCGGCGTCTTCTATAAGTTTCTCATCAGCGGCTATGGCCTGCAAGCGTTGGCCGCAGCAGCCTTGCGCGGCTGCGCCGGCGGGCTGATCCTGCTGGCTGTGCTGCTGGCGCTGCGAGTCGATCTGCGCATCCCCAGACAGGATCGGGCGACCTTCCTGGCCTACGGCGTGTTCGGCGTGGCGCTCTTTTTCATCTGCTACGTGACCGCCATTGATCTGACCGGCGTGGCGGTGGCCGCGGTGCTGATGTACACCTCGCCGGCGTGGGTGGCGTTCATCGCCTGGCGCTGGATGGGCGAGCGGTTGGAGCGGCGCGGGCGGCCGTGCTGGCGGCCGGCGGCCAGCCGGTGGGCCAGGTCGTGACGGTGGCAGTCCGGGGCGGCGGCCACGTCACTTGGTGCTATGTCACCGACCCCGAAGGCAACATCCTCGAGCTCCAGAGTTGGTCGGCATCGCCAGACGCGCCGGCAGAATAGCGCCGTGCGGCGGTCAGCAAGCGCCATACCTCGGCGCGCCTGCGTCGGTCGCATTGGCGCCGACAACCATCCGCGCCAGACGGGCATAGTAGGCGGTCGTCTCGCACATGGGGCAAGGTCGCGAGGTCGAGTAGATGACGCAGCCGCTCAGATCGGCCGACCGCAAGCGCCGCGAGGCATCGCGGATGGCTTCCATCTCGGCGTGGGCGGTGGCATCGCGACCGACGACCACGCGGCTGGGGCCTAACCCGACCACACGCGCCTCGCGCATGATGATCGCGCCGTAAGCCTGATCGCCGCTTTCGACGGCCAGCCGCCGCATTTCCAGGGCGTATCCTGCGAAGGCCGCGGCGTCCGGGCGGGCGGGCTGGACGATCTCGAGGGGGGCCGCAGCAGGGAGCGGCGTGGCCGATGGTGTGGCTGATGGCGCGGGCAGCGCGGTCGGCGCGGGTGTGGGTTCACGCGTCGGGGTGAGCGAAGGGGCCGGCGACGGCGCCGCCGTGGGCGTGGCGACGGCGGTGGCGGTCGCCGTGGCGGTGGCGGGGGCCGAGCTGGTTGCTTCCGGCCCGCGCGCCTCCTCGGCGGGCGCGGCCAGGCTGCACGCCGAAGCCGCGGCCGTGAGTGCGCCGAGCGCCAGCAGGAACCTGCGCCGGCCGGCGCGTACCGTATCAGAACGGCTCATCGGACACCTCCCATGGATTCATTTCAGGCAGATTCGCCCAGCCGATCACGCCGCCGGCTTCAGGATGTTGATCGCCCGCGCGGCCAGCACCGCCAGGATGATCAGCGAGAGGCCGGCCTGGAGCATCATCAGCAGCTTGGCCCGGCGCGAGAGCGGCGCGGTGTCGGTCGGGCTGAACGCGGTGCTGGTGGTGAACGCCAGGAAGAGATAGTCGGCGAAGCGCGGCTGCCAGCCCGCGTAGCCCGCAATTTCGCCGGCGCGCTGCGGGAAGAGGAAGTGGACGCCTGCGCCGGCCGCCCGCGCGCGCGCATGTTCCCCGTCAATCGCCCAATACCAGAAGGCAAAGACGAGGACGTTGGCCCCCCACACCAACGCGGCGTCCCAGATCAACCCGGCCACATCCCCTTCGCGATAGGCCAGGGTGTAGATCAGGATGCCCATGCTGACCAGCAGCGTGATGGTCGCGGTCACCATCCCGAAGTAGAGCAGCCCGCGTGTGAGGCGGAGGTAGCCGGCGAGCCAGCAGATGAGCGTCAGCCCCAGCAACACGAGGATGGGCCAGCTCAACAGCGTGTCGTCCAGGGCCGCGGCAACATCGTGGATCTCCGGCACGAACTTGCCCGCGGCCTCGAAGACTTCGAGGCTGTACCAGATCAGGTTCGCCAGCGCCAGCACGGCGACCACGGCCAGGGGCAACCGCCAAAATGACTGCGGCGGCGA
>VGOD01000498.1 GCA_016876015.1 Chloroflexota bacterium | reverse complement strand
CCGGTCTCCTGACCGGCGACCTGCTGGGCGCGACGGCGGTCAGGAGACCGCCGACCAGCGGGTATGGAAGGGATTACTGGGCTTGCGCCGGTCTCCTGACCGGCGACCTGCTGGGCGCGACGGCGGTCAGGAGACCACCGACCAGCGGGTATGGAAGGGATTACTGGGCTTGCGCCGGTCTCCTGACCGGCGGTCTGCGGAAGGAGACCACCGACCAGCAAGGAAGCAAACAGAGGACAAAGAAAACGACATGGAACCTTACCGCATCGTAGAAGAACATGCAGCTTACTTCATGACCTTCTCCGTTACCGAATGGCTGCCGGTATTCGTAGACCAGAAGCCTTGCCAGATCATCGTAGACAGTCTTAACTTCTGCCATCGTGAGATGTTCCTGCGAACAAACGCGTATGTGATCATGCCCACGCATCTGCACGTCATTGGCTTCGATGCCGAATTCAACTCGAACCGGTTGGTCAGGACGATCACCGCACTGCGCAAGTTCACGGGGCGTCAACTGTGTGAATACTGTACCGCACACCTGCCTGTATTCGATCATATCCTGCGTGCGGCGGCTGACAGCGATCGTGAGCGCCAATTCTGGCAGCCGACGCGTCATCCAGAGGCAATCTACAGTCAACGGTTCTGGAGGGAGAAGGTGAGCTATCTGCATGAGAATCCATGCCGGAAGGGTCTGGTTCGCCGGCCTGAGCAGTGGCGCTTCTCGTCAGCAGCCTATTGGGCGGAAGAGCAAGAGCAATCAGATGTGATATTGACGCAGTTGGAATGGTGATGGCGATGGCGGGCGGTCGGGAGACCGCTGACAAGCACGATGGCGGGCGGTCAGGAGACCGCCGACAAGCATGATCGCCGACAAGCACGACGTCCGGCGGTCAGGAGACCGCCAACAAGCATGATCGCCAACAAGCATGATCGCCGACAAGCATGACCGCCGACAAGCACGATCGTCGCCCTGAACACCACAAGATCAACCCATGTCCCAGATGTGTCCTGTTTGCAGCCGAGACAACCTCGACAGCGCCGCATCATGCGTCCATTGCGCCGGGCCGCTGCGCGGGCTGTTGGGATCGCACACACTGTTGGAGAGCCGCTATCGCGTGACCCGCGTGTTGGGCTGCGGTGGGATGGGCGCGGTCTATCTGGCGGAGGACGCCCGCATCCCTGGACGCCAGGTGGCGGTCAAGGAGAACCTGGATCCCAGGGCGCAGGCCCAGTTCCAGGCCGAGGTGGGCGTGATGACCCACCTCAACCACCCGGGCCTGCCGACCATCAGCGATCAGTTCGTCGGCCCGGCCGGCCGCCAGTACCTGGTGATGGATTTCATCGCTGGCGAAAACCTGGAGGAACTGGTCATGCGCCGCGGGCCGCTGCCCGAACCAGAGGTGATCGCCCTGGTCACGCAGTTGCTCGACACGCTGGACTACCTGCACGGCAATAGCATTCTCCACCGCGACATCAAGCCTGCCAACATCAAGTTGGGACCGGCGGGACGACCGGTGCTCGTGGACTTCGGCATCGCCAGGCAGCATGTGGCAGGCAGCCGCACGCAGACCTGGGCCCGCGGTGTAGGCTCGCCCGGCTTTGCGCCCGCCGAGCAGTATATCGGCGGCACCGATGCGCGCTCGGATCTGTACAGCCTGGGAGCAGTCATCTACTTCCTGTTGACAGGTCAAGCTCCGCCGGAAGCCCCGCGGCTGGCAGCCGGTGCGCCGCTGACTCCACCCAGACAACTGCGCCCTGACGTGACATTGGGTCTGCAGCGGATCATCTTCAGGGCCCTGGCGCCGGCCCCGAACCAGCGTTTCCAGTCGGCGGACGAGATGCGCCGGGCGTTGGCTGGCCTCACACAGGCCAGCGGGACCACGCAGGTGATCCGGCCGCCCAGACCGGCATCGCGTGGCCTGCTCGTCGCGGCCGGCGTCGGCGCCGTGGCCCTGGCGGTCTTTGCGCTTTCGCTGGCAGCGGGCGCCCTTTCGCCCAAACCCACGCCGGCCGCGGTCGGCCGGAGCATCGCCACCGACACGGTCGCCGTGACCGTCGTGCCCGCGGGGGGACGCCT
>VGOD01000497.1 GCA_016876015.1 Chloroflexota bacterium | reverse complement strand
CCGCTGGATCATCCCCGTGAGCTGGGCCGAGCACTGCGGCGACGAGTGGTGCGAGCCGAGCATCGGCCGGCCGCCCGCCGAAGTGGTCGCCGGTGCGAGCGCCGGGCCGGGTGCTCGCCAGCCAGTTGAGCTGCCCTGGGGCGCCGACAAGGCGCTGCTCTATCAAACGGCCAACGCCTGGGCCGATCGCAACCACCGCTACGTCGCGGGCGTGATGTTGTCTGACGACCAGGGGGCGAGCTTTCGGCTGCGCGGCTATCTGTGCCGGGAGGACGCCCGGCATTTCATCGAGCCAAAGGTGGTCGAGCTGTCCGACGGCCGCCTGGTGCTCTTCGCCCGCGAGAAGTGGCAGGGCTGGATCTGGCGCAGCGAGTCGGCCGACGGCGGTGAGACCTGGTCGCCCATTCAACGCACCGACATCCCCAACCCGTCGTCCAAGTTCCGGCTGCTGCGCGCGAGCGACGGCCGCATCTTCCTGCTGCACAACCCGGCCGGCATCCAGCCCGACGGCAAATGGGGCCGCCGCAGCCCGCTCTCCCTCTGGATCAGCGACGACGATATGCGCACGTGGCGGGTGAAAGTTGATCTCGTCTCCGACGACGAACGCAACCTCAACTACCCGGATGGCTTCCTCGATGAAGAACGCGGAGAAGTGCGCTTCGCCTGGGAGGACGCGTACAGCGTCTATGTCGCGGCCGTGCCGATGGATTGGTGAGGAGAAGGACGAAGGACGAAAGACCAAGGACGAAAGACGCCAACCGCTGACGGTAGATCGCTGAGTGACGACCGACAACTGACGACTGATAACTGATGACAGTCCACGCAATACGGAAGGAACCAATGACCACAGACATGCAGGAAACTCTCCGCCGCCGCGCCCAACTCACGCGGCCGGACTACATCGCGTACATCCCCAGCAGCTGGGATGAGTCGGCCTACGACCGGGTGAACGAGCACTTTCTGACCTTCGACGGCCCTGATGGCTCGTTGATGGCGATCTGGACGCAGGAGTTCATCCTGCCGGGCAAAGGCAACATCAACCACACGATCTTCTCCCGCTCGGACGATGAAGGCGTCACGTGGGCGCCGCCGAAGGTGGTCGCCGGGCCGAAATCGGTGGACGATCCAGCGCACATGACGAGTTGGGCCTTCCCGCTGGTCTCGAAGTCGGGGCGTATCTACGTCATTTACAACCGGCACACCGGCGTCGTCGGCTGGATCCGCTTCCACACGGGCGGGATGGCCGGCATTTACAGCGACGACTGCGGCGCGACCTGGTCTGAGCCGCAGGAAATCGCCATGCCTCGTAGCCCCTACGACGACCCGACCGGCATCATCCCGCCCGAGTGGATCGTCTGGCAGAAGCCGATGCGCGATCTGTCCGGCGGCTACTTCGTGGGTTATAGCCATTGGGTCAATCGGGCCGTGGCGACCCTCAAAGAGGTGAAGGACTGGACCGAGATCGAGTCGGTGGTCGAGTTCATGCGCTTCGTCAACGTGGACGCCGACCCCCAGCCGCGCGACCTCGACATCCGCTACTCGCCGCCGGAACGGGCGCTGCGCGTGCCACACCGCATGCATCCGCTGCTCAGCATCACCCAGGAGCCAAGCCTCGTGCGCCTGCCCGACGACCGGCTCTTCTGCGTCATGCGCACCTGTTCGGGTTACATGTGGTGGAGCCAGTCGGCCGACGACGGCGAGACCTGGTGCAGCCCCCGTCCCCTCCTCCATCGCGACTTCGGCCTGCCCATGCTCAACCCGGTGGCGTCCGACCCGATCTACGCGCTCTCCGAGCCGGGCCGCTATGTGCTGTTCTATCACAACAACATCGGCGGGCCGGCCGCGGGGGGCACCATGGACGCGATGCCGCGCGAGCCGGTCTACATCAGCCTGGGCGAGTGCCGGCCGGGGGCCGATCAGCCGGTCTGGTTCAGCCAGCCGAAGCTGTTCATGGCGACCGAGGGGATCGCGCCGGACAGCGTGACGCGCAGCCTGGGTGACACGAAGGCCGGTAGCCTCAGCATGTATTCCAGCTTCACCAACCGCAACGGCGTGGATGTGCTGTGGTATCCCGACAGCAAATTCTTCCTGCTGGGG
>VGOD01000496.1 GCA_016876015.1 Chloroflexota bacterium | reverse complement strand
TCAAGCTTGCGCAGCGTCGCCAGGTGCGCCTTGTCGAAGAAGCCGCGTTCGGCCAGCGCCGCATACCAGACCGGGCACGCGTGCCCCTTCGACAGGATGAAGCGATCGCGGTCGGGCCAATGCGGGTTGGCCGGATCGAGACGCATGACGCGAAAATAGAGCGCAGTCACGATATCGGCGGCCGAGAGGGAGCCGCCCGGATGGCCGGCCTGCGCGGTGTGGATCATGGTGATGATGTCGCGACGAATTCGTCGTGCGATGAGCTCGAGCTCTTCGACTGAGACAGGCGGCGTCGCTACAGTCGGCGACCCTCTCGCCGATTCTGACTCTGGTGGCATCGTTTTCGTCTCGGACTTCCCTGCATCCTGACAGACGCTACGAGAGCGTCAGCGAGCGCATGACCTCGATGCATTCGCCCGCGACGCGGCTGTTGATCTCATGGCTGATCTGCGAGAACTCGTGCAGCGAACCCCGCCGCAGGGCGCTCAAGATCGCTGAATGATCGGTGTCCACCGTCTGCGAAACGGTGTTGAGGCGTCGAAAGCGGTGATAGAACAGGACGTGGATCTGCGCGCGCAGACCTTGCCACATCCTGAGTAGCCGCTCATAGCCTGACTTCCGGCACAGGTACTCATGGAAGTCCATATCGAGCGCCGAAAGGCCTTGCGCGTCTCCGGCCCTGATGGCTTCTCTCTGGCGCTCGATGTAGCGTTCCAACTCTCGGAATTCGTCTGGCCCCAGCTTCTTTTGCTCCAACACGATCTTGCAGGCCAGGTCCTCGAGCGCCGCGCGCAAGGCGAAGATCTCTCGGACATCCTGTTCGCCGAAGATGCGCACGAAGCTGCCCTGGTTGGGGATGCTGACGATCAGGTTCTCTTGCTCCAACTGGCGGAACGCTTCGCGCACAGGGCTGCGACTCACCGACAACTGCTCGGCCACTTCGACCTCTTTCAGGTGTTCGCCAGGCTTAAGTTGGCCGGTCATGATGGCCTGGCGCAAGATGTCAACGATGCCGGTGCGCAGGGTGGCAGATGTCGGCTTGACAGACAGTTGCATGGATGGCCTCCGGGGATGGCCCAGGCCCACAGGGAACCAGAACGCCCGCCTGTGGACTTGTATGCGTGTATGCGTGTATACAATAGCATGAAACGGCGTGGGTGTCAAGTTGGCGCGCGTTCGAGGCCAGTTGTACCACAATCCGCCGGCTGGACCGCCGGGAGGCGACCCGTGGCGACGGCATCCCGTTCCGGCTGGACCTGCCCGGCCGCTCGGCTCCCCGGCCCCAGGTGGTCATCTGCCTGGACGTCAGCGAGTCGATGTGGTACACCAAGGGGAAGATCTGGGCGGCGCGGGTGGCGGCCCAGGCCATCGCCCTGGCCGTGCGCGACGCCGGCGGGGACGTGGTCGGGGTGCTATTCGACGACACGTGGCTGGCCGGCGCAGGGCGGGGCGATGCGCTCCTCTTTGCGCCGGCGGCCTGGCCCACTCCACCACTGAGGGCGGCACCTACTTCGCCTTCCTGTCCGACCTCTGGCGGCGCTACCCGAACCACTGGGTGGTGCTGGTGACCGACGGGGATGGCTACGTGCCCTACGCGGCGACGCCCGACCGGGCGCGCACGGGGGCGGTGGTCATTCCTGACGGCAAACCGGAGAAGATGGCGGAGATCTGCAGCTCGGTGATCGTGCTCAAGGACCCGCGCGACCTGCCCTGGGCGATGGCGCTGCTCATCCCCCGGGCGATCGTCGCCTAGCTCACGCCGGGCTTACGTCCCGGCACTGCGGCCTGATCTTCGTGTCAGGCCAGAGGCTCAGCTTCGGCTGGGCCTTTTTTCTTGCCCAGAGTCATCAGCCGGATTCGACGATGCGGTACTGGTGACGGAGGCGGGTTTTGACCGTGGCTCGGATGAGAGGCCAGGCGGCCTGGAGCGAGGGGTAGGGGGTGGTGATGATGCGCTTCCAGCGCCCCTTGCGGCCGAAGACGCGCACCACCGCGCCGTCGTCGAGCAGGGTGGATTGCCAGGCGATCATGTAGAAGCGCCGCGCGTCCGCCTCCCGGTCGGTGCGGTCGAAGACGATGTACCCGAAGCTATCGGGCGCCTGCTCGAAGTCCATGCCGGCTGCCGTTTGAAGAAGAAACGCCAGAGCAGATGTCTGGTGTTCATGGCA
>VGOD01000495.1 GCA_016876015.1 Chloroflexota bacterium | reverse complement strand
GTTCTTGCAGAACTCGGGGGTGTAGCATGGAAAGGGGCTCCTTGAGTCACTGTGATCCTGTAGCAACCCCAGGATATCTCAGTAAACGTCATTTGTCCAGTGATGCCCGGAAATAAGCATAATCGGTGAATATGTAACGAATCAACGAATGGACGTCCGATACCGCACGTTCGGGTCGGTGGGCGCGGCGCCGACGCGTTCCAGCAGCCCCTCCGTGACAAGCGCCGACAGATAGCGATTCAAGAGATAGGTGCGATTGCGGCGCAGACGTTCCGCTATTTCCTCTGAGGTGAGCGGCGCTACGCGACAGAGCGCTAGAATTGCTTCCCGCACCTCACCGGGCGCAGCTCGTTGCGCAAGATGGATTGCAGGCAGTACAAGCTCTACAGGCAGCCGTGCGTGCTTTACAGATTCAAGGTCGTGCTCTACAGATTCAATGTCGTGCTCTACAGATTGCGACTGTCTCTCGTCTTCGGAGATGGCGGGTGTTGCCTTCTCAGGTTCGTTCGCGGGCTGCGCCATCTCGGCCATGCTGGTTAAGGTGTAATACGTCCACCGCCGCGTGCCATGCTGCTGCAGCAGGCCGCGGCGGACCAGGTCGAGCAGATCACGGGTCGCCGCCAGCGAGTCAACGCCGGGGTTCAAGCGACGGTAGTCAGCACGCGTCAGGCGTCCCTCGCGGCGGACAAACGCCAGCGCCAACCGCTGCACGTCGTCCAGGTCGTGGCCGGAAAAACGATTCAGCCAGTCCAGCGCGCCCTCATCGAGCAGACTGGCATTCTTGAAGGTCAGGCGGAAGGTCGTGCGCCGGTCGTCGAAGCGCGGCGGCTCCATGCCCGCGTCCCGCAGCGCTTCCAACATCGCCGCGATGCCCGTGCCTCGATTCTCGCAAACCGTGCGGCCGTCTTCGGCGGGGAGGTCCTCCAGGAGACGGAGGAGATGCGCGTTGCGTGTCGCCAACAGGCCCGGCTCGCCCAGGCGCTCCGCCGTCACCGGCCCGAACAGGCCACCCGGATCTTCCACTTCGAGCCGATCGGGGAAGATGCGCACTTGCACCGGGGTGCCGCGCGCCAGAGGTGAGTAGTCGCGGTGCGCCAGCGCGTTGACCAGCGCCTCGCGCAGCGCCTCGACCGGGTACTCCCACACATCGCGGCGGAACAAACCTTGCACCACTGCGCGGCGTTGCAGGTTGCGCATGATCGCGTTCATGCCCTGGCGCAGGAGAGCGACCAGGGGACCTTCGGCCTTGACGTTGTCCAGCAGCCGCTCGTCGCGTGGTGAAACTTCGCCGGGCCGCGCGGTGGGATAGCGCACCACCGATAGATGAAGGCTGGGGAAGACCTCTTGCGGATAGACGCCGAAGCAGAGATAGCCGGCCAGGGAAGGGACCCACTGCCCGTCATGCTCCACCAGCACGCGAAATACCTGCAGGAGGCGCTGGCGGTCCCAGTCACGATAGGGCGCATCGGGGCGGCTGCGCAGCCGGGCCACGAAAGCGTCCAACAGCGCGGCGTCCAGGTCGGCGGACGACTTGCCGGGGATCGGTTCCAGGTCGTAGGCGGGTTGGCCGCGGCCGTCCAGGAAGAGCTGAATCTCGTACTGCGTCAGTTGCCGGTCGCCGTCGGCCACGCGGATAAAGGAGCCGGTCATCAGCCCGGCCCCGCGATAGTGGCAGGGCTTCTGCGTGTGCGTGATCTCGGGCACCTCGGCGACGAGCACCGGCTGGCCTTCCATCGTATGCACCTGGATCAGCGGCCGGAGCGGCGGCTCCATCAGATCGCACAGCGAGGCCAGGTCACTTTGCAACCGGGCCGGATCGCGCACGCCCACGGCGCTGAAGCCGCTTTCCTCGTCCAACCCCAGGACGATGACGCCGCCGCCCGGCGTGTTGGCAAAGGCGGAGAGGGTCTCCCACAGCCGCTTGGGCAGGCCGTGCTCCGCGCGCTTGGCCTCGATGTGCGCCCAATCCCCGCCGATGTCGCGGAGGGTTTGGAGGATCTCTTCCAGCTCATCGCTTGTCCAGTTTGTTTCATAACTTCCGCCTGTGACGGGTGAGCACCTTAATAATCCAACCCGGTGGCGTTCGCGGCCAGCGTTCTGCGGTGATCGATCGTCTGGTATCTTACCCGGCGCCAGGATTGCTTCCTGCCAACCGTCGGAGGCGGACCGGCGGGATGCGTCCGGGGCGGGTGA
>VGOD01000494.1 GCA_016876015.1 Chloroflexota bacterium | reverse complement strand
GGTCGCCTGAAACGGAGGAGCGGTTGGAAACCGCAGCAAACCATCGCAAAGCCGACCTTCGTCGGCTGAGATTGGTCGGCGCAGGCCGACCTTGCAGCTGTTGCAGCGACCTCGGTCGCCTGAAACGGAGGAGCGACCATCGTGAACCAAACCGAATTCCTGAATCCCGGCGCGACCTATCGCGGCGTCACCTTGTGGATGCTCAACGACAAGCTGGAGCCCGACGAGATCGTGCGCCAGTTGCGCAGCTTCAAGGCAGCCGGCTGGGGCGCGTTGATCGGCCGCACCTTCGTCGGCTTGCGCACCAAATACCTCAGCGATGAGTGGATGGAGATGATCGGCCTGATCATCGAAGAGGCTAAAAAGGAAGGCCTCAAGGTGTGGCTGCAGGCCGGCTTCATGCCCTCCGGCATCCCCGACCTGGCCCCTGAATGGCAGCATCGCGTCCTGATCCGCCAGGGACGCGGGGACGCGGCCGCGCCGGGTCGCCCTGGCTGAGAAAGACGGCTGGACTTACGCCGCCAGGCCGCTGGATTACACCCTCGACCTCCTGAACCCCGTCGCGGTCGCCGATTACCTGGTCAAAGCCTACGAAATCCCCTGGTGGAGCCGCTTTCAAGGGGAGTTCGGCAAGACCATCGAGACGGTGTGGGTGGACGAGCCGCACCTGCGGCCGCCCGACCTGCCCTGGAGCGAGCAGTTGCCCGGCATCTTCCGGGCGCGTTGGGGCTACGCCATCACCGATCATCTGCCGTCCCTCTTCGCCGAGGTCGGAGACTGGCGCAAAGTGCGCCATCAGTATTGGCGCGTGGCGCTCGACCTGTTCCTGGATGGCTATTTCAAGCCGGTGAGCGAATGGTGTGCGGCGCACGGGGTGAAGTTCGGCGGCCACTTGATGGGCGAGGACACGGTCAACGCCCAGATCGGCTGGACGGCCGCGTGTATGCCGTGCTACGAGTACATGCAGCTCCCCGGCATTGACCATTTGACCATGAGCCTGACATGGCCGTCTGGCCTGTCGTTTTATCTCACCCCCAAGCAGATCTCCAGCGCGGCGCACCAGCTCGGACAGAGCGAGGTGCTGGCCGAGATGTACGGGGTCAGCTCCTCGCGCATCAGCTTCGCCGAGCGCAAGCGCATCGCCGATTGGATGGCGCTGCTCGGCATTACCTACCGCTGCTACCACGGCTCTTTCTACTCGATGCGCGGGGTGCGCAAGCGCATCTACGTGCCGCACATCGGCTACCAACAGCCGTGGTGGCCCGACAACCGCCTGGTGGCCGACTACGCGGCACGCGTCTCCTACACGCTGCGCCAGGGGCAATACCAGGCCGATGTGCTGGTGCTGCATCCCGTGGAATCGGGCTTCGCGGTCTACGATCCGACCTTCAAGAAAGCGCCGCACGATCGGATCAACGAGCCGCCAGCGATCCGGGCGCTGACCGAATCGCTGACGACCGTGACCGACAACCTGCTGAAGGTGCACCGGGGCTTCGACTACGGCGACGAAACCCTCCTGGCCCGGCACGGTCGCGTCGAGGGCCGCGAGTTGGCGGTGGGCGAGATGCGCTACCGGGCGGTCGTGCTGCCGTCGCTGTACACCATCCGCCGGAGCACGCTTGGCCTTCTGGTGCGCTTCATGGCCGCGGGCGGCGCGGTGCTCTCGGCCGGCGAGCTGCCGGCGCTCGTGGACGGCGCGCTCGACCCGGCCCTGGCCGACCTGCTGGCCGGGGTCAAGATCGTGGCGAACACCACCGAGGCGTTGGGCGCCGAGCTTGATCGGCTGATCCCGGCCAGCATTCAGGTGACGGCAGCCGGCGGCGGGGCTGCGCCGAGCGTGTGGGTACACGAGCGCCGCATCGCGGGCCAGCGCGCCTTCTACATGATCAACACCTCGCCCGAACAAACCATGGACACCCGCATCGCCATCGGCGGCCAGGGCCAGTTGGAGCGGTGGGACCTGGAGACGGGCCAGACGGCCGTCCAGTCGCAGCGCCGCCAGGGCGACCAACTGACCACGGCGCTGACCTTCGCGCCCCTTGGTTCACACCTGCTCGTGCTGAAGGAGGCTGCCGGTATCCTCTCAATAATCCGGGGAAACGGCGGTCACAGACCGCCTACGAGCCTGCTTTCAGGGGGTCTGCGACCCCATAGGCATCAAGCTAAGCCTTTCGGCAGCTCACCGCCGGTCTGTGACCGGCG
>VGOD01000493.1 GCA_016876015.1 Chloroflexota bacterium | reverse complement strand
TGCCTGATCCGGCGCGTGCCTGTGGGTCAGGCAAGGAGCAAGCGCCATGCAAACGGCGAAAAACCGGAGACCATCGAGTGCGCGGCGTCAACGCCTGACGCATCTCAAGCCGCATGAGCAAGCGGCCCTGGCCACTCTCGTGCATGAACTGCGAGCGCGCTATGGAGACGATCTACAGCGTGTGGCGCTCTTCGGCTCCAAAGCGCGCGGCGACTTTCATGCCGAGCCGGACCTGGATATCCTGGTCGTCGTCCGAACGACGAAGGCCGACTACCGCCGGCTTTGGAACGAGATGGTTGACATGGCCTGGTGCGTCGAGTTGACCTTTGGAGTCGTCATCTCTCTGATTATCAAGGATCTTGCCGATTACGATGTGATGCGCGCCCACCAACTATTGTTGGCGCGTAACATCGAGCGAGATGGTGTTGACTTATGGACACTGCCGTCAAACGCGCCTACATCGAGGTTCGACTCGCCAAAGCCCGCGACGATCTCTTGACCGCGCAAGACGATCTCGCACATGGACATTGGCGCGGCGCGACGAACCGCGCCTATTATGCCGTTTTCCATATGGCGTCGGCTGCGCTGTTGTGGATTGACGTCGTTGACCCGCGAAGATGCTGCACGGATCGTTTCGGACGCTGAGCGTTTCCTGGCGCGCATCGAACGTTACTTGCTGGAGACCGGAGCTCGCCCCTAACCCGGACGAGCCGGAACCAAGTAGCTCACACAAAGACGCCAAGCTCTGTAATCGGTCTCTTCGTGTCTTTGTGCCTTTGCGTGAGATCCTTGCTCGCTGTACAAGAATCTCACCGGTAAGACACTATAAACCATACTGAGGAGTGCATCCGCACATGAACACCCGGCTTTTCCAAAAAGACTTCATCACCACCCCCGATTGGACCGTTGAAGACCTGAACACCATGCTCGACCTGGCGTTCCGGCTGAAGGGCGACTTCGCGACCGGCGTCATTCATGACCACATCCTGCGCGCCAAGACGCTCTACATGCTCTTCTTCGAGGAATCCACCCGCACCCGCAACTCCTTCGAGACCGGCATGACCCAGCTCGGCGGCCACGCCATCTGGCTGACCCCGAAGGCGACGCAGATCGGCCACGGCGAGAACGCCAAGGACACCGGCATCGTGTTGAGCAGCTACGGCCACGCGATTGCGATCCGCGACTGCCGCACGGGGATCGGCAACAAGTACCTGTACGAGATGGCGCACTACGCCGACGCGCCGATCATCAACATGCAGGATGACGTGGATCATCCGTGCCAGGCGATGGCCGATCTGATGACGCTGATGGAGTTGTTCGGCCGCGATCTGCGCGGGCGCAAGTTCGTCCTCTCCTGGACCTACGCGCCGAAGTACGTGCGGCCGCTCAGCGTGCCGCAATCGCTGCTCTGGCTGATGCCCCGCTTCGGCATGGACGTGACGCTGGCCTACCCCGAAGGCTATCACATGATGCCCGATGTGATGGAGAAGGCGCGCCAGTTCGCCGACGAGGCCGGCACGACGATCACCGAAACCCACAACATGGAAGAGGCGTTCACCGACGCCGACTTCCTCTACCCCAAGTCGTGGGGGCCGATCATGGTGACGGAGGACGAGCCGACGGTCGAGGCGATGGCCGCCAGGAACACCGGCTGGCGCGTGACCCAGCAGAAGATGGCGCTCGCCAAGAAGCACGCGGTCTACATGCACTGCATGCCGATTGACCGCGGTCACGAGGCGGACGGCGATGTGATTGACGGCCCGCAATCGGTCATCTACAAGCAGGCCGAGAACCGGCTGCACATCCAGAAGGCGCTGATGGCGCTGGTGATGGGCGGGCGGGCGTGACGGGCAAATCGGCAAATCAGCAAATCAGCAAGTCGGCAAATCGGCCCTCGCTCTGGCCGGTCTCCGACCGAGCCAGTTTGAGAAATCCATGACCCTTGAACTCGTCGAACATATCAGTCAGCTTGCGCATCAGATGACCGGGCGCCGCGAGCGGTTTTTGGCCGATCTGATCCGCATTCGCTCGTACACGGGCCAGGAAGGCGCGGCGGTCGAGCGCACGCTGGCGGAGTTGCGCGCCATCGGCTGCGACGAGGTGTGGACTGATTCGGCCGGCAACGCGCTGGGCCGGATCGGCCACGGGCCGCGGGTGATCCTCTACGACGCGCACCTGGACACGAACGCGGTGGCGGACGAACGCGAG
>VGOD01000492.1 GCA_016876015.1 Chloroflexota bacterium | reverse complement strand
CCGAGATCGCGTCGCAGGGCAAACTGACCGAAGAGCTGGCCGCCCAGCTCGATGCCGCAACCACACTTCAGGCGGTAGAGGATCTCTACCGGCCTTACAAACCCAAGCGCCAGACGCGCGCGCAGATCGCGCGCGAGCGCGGGCTGGAGCCGCTGGCGCTGGCGCTCCTGGCTGCCTGTCGGGGCGGCGCCTCCGTGCCTGCCCCCGCCGGGGCGACCGCGGAGCCGGGGGCGACCGCGGAGGGATCGCCCCTACGGTTGGCTGCGGGATTCATCACCGACCAGGTGCCGGATGCCGAGGCCGCGCTGGCGGGCGCGCGCGACATCATCGCCGAACAGGTGAGCGACGACGCGGCGACGCGGCAGGCGACGCGGCAGCGTTTCGCAGCCGATGGCTTCATCGCCAGCCAGCGCGCCAGCGACGAGGCCGACGCAGAGGGCCGCTATCGCGTCTACTATGACTTTCGCGCGGCGTTGCGCGTGGTCCAGCCGCATCAATGGCTGGCGCTCCAACGGAGCAGCGAGGACGGCAGCCTCAAGGTGCGCATCGAGACCCCCGACAGCCAGATCGTAGACGGCATCGCGGCCGCGTGGATCAAGGCCGGAGGCAGCCCTGCGGCCGGCCAGGTGCGGCTGGCGATCGAGGACGGCTACGACCGGCTGCTGCGGCCATCGGTCGAGCGCGAGGTGAGCGGCCAGCTCGGCGACTACGCCGGCGACCATGCCATGGAGGTCTTCGCGGCCAACCTGCGCAACCTGCTGCTGCAGCCGCCGCTGCACGAACGCAGTGTGATGGGGATTGATCCCGGCTACCGCACCGGCTGCAAGGCGGCGACGGTGGATCCTACGGGCAAGCTGCTGCACACCGCCACGATCTATCCGCACGAGCCGCGCAACGAGCGCGCGAAGGCGCTGCAGATCCTCGCCGGATTGGTCGAGTTGGACAGAATCAGCGTGATCGCCATCGGCAATGGCACGGCCAGCCGCGAGACCGAGGCGCTGGCGGCGGAGTTGATCCAAACCTTTAGGGTCTCGGAGAACCTAAAGGTTTCTCCCCTCGCCTACGTCATGGTCAGCGAGGCGGGCGCGTCGGTCTATTCAGCGTCCGATGTGGCGCGCGCCGAGTTCCCCGACCTGGATGTCTCGATGCGCGGCGCGGTCTCGATTGCCCGGCGGTTGCAGGATCCACTGGCCGAGCTGGTCAAGATCGACCCGCAGAGCATCGGCGTCGGGTTGTATCAGCACGATGTGGACCAGAAGAAACTGGCCACGACCCTGGCTGCGGTGGTCGAGTCGGTGGTCAATCACGTCGGCGTGGATGTGAACACGGCCTCGGCTGCGCTGTTGGGCTATGTGGCGGGGATCAGCAAGCGGGTGGCGGCCGCAATCGTGGCGCACCGCGACGAGAACGGTCCGTTCGGTTCCCGCGCAGATCTGAAGAAGGTCAAGGGGCTGGGGCCGAAGGCGTTCGAGCAGGCCGCGGGCTTCCTGCGCGTGCCGGGCAGCCGCAACCCGCTGGACAACACGACGATTCATCCCGAAAGCTACGCCGCGATGAAGCAGTTGTTGGAGCTGGCGGGCCTCAACTTGCGGATGGCTGATCTGCCGAATCGTCTGCGGGGGTGGTGTGAGGAGAATGACCTAACCCCCCAGCCCCCTTCCCTGTCAGGGAAGGGGGAGGCACACTCCTCTCCCCCGCGAGGGGAGAGGCCGGGGGTGGGGTCCGCGGCCGACATCGCGGCCCTGCTCAATATCGGCGTTCCCACCCTCCACGACATCGTGGCCGCATTGCTCCGCCCTGGCCGCGACCCGCGCGATGACCTGCCGGCGGTGATCCTCCGTCGTGACGTGCTGACCATCGAGGATCTGAAGGAAGGCATGACGCTCAAAGGAACCGTCCGAAACGTCGTAGACTTCGGCGCGTTCGTGGATATCGGTGTGAAGCAGGATGGCCTGGTGCATGTGTCCAAAATGGCGAAGAAGTATGTCCGCAACCCGCACGAGGTGGTGGGCGTGGGCGATGTGGTGGATGTGACGGTGGTAAGCATTGACCGGGCGCGGGGACGGATTGGGCTGAGTATGGTGGGGTGAGCCGGAGCCTGACACGGATGCGGGTACGGATGCCACGGAGGGGATGAGCGGGTCTCGCGGCTGGCGGAGATGGTCGGGTCGCGGGGGAGCCTGACACGGATGCGGGTACGGGTGCGGC
>VGOD01000491.1 GCA_016876015.1 Chloroflexota bacterium | reverse complement strand
CGAGGCCGAAATCCTGCTGCGGCATCCCGATGTCAGGGGAGTTTCGTTCGTCGGCTCGACCGCGGTCGGCCGGCACATCTACGCGACCGCGGCTGCGGCCGGCAAGCGGGTGCAGGCGCTCACCGAGGCCAAAAACCACGCGCTGGTGCTGCGGGACGCCGCGCTGGAGCGCTCGGCGCGCGGCATCATCAACTCGGCGTGCGGCTGCGCGGGCGAGCGGTGCATGGCGCTGCCCGTGGTCGTCGCGGAGGAGGCCATCGCCGACGCGCTGGTGGCCGCCCTGGTCAGGCTGATGCGCGAGCTGAAGATCGGCCCGGCCTATGACAGGAGCAGTCAACTGGGGCCGCTGGTCAACGCCGAGCATCGCCAGTCGGTCATCCGGTGGATCGAGAAGGGCGTGGCAGAGGGCGCGACGCTGGCGCTCGACGGCCGCGGGGTCACGGTGGCGGGCTACGAGAACGGCTTCTACCTGGGGCCGACGCTGTTCGACCACGTGCAGCCCGGCATGACCATCGGCGACCGCGAGATCTTCGGCCCGGTGCTCTGCATCAAGCGGGTCAAGGACTTCGAGGCGGGGCTGGCGCTGATGAACGCCAGCGAGTTCGCCAACGGCTCGGTGATCTACACGCAGAGCGGCTACTACGCCCGCGAGTTCGCCAGGCGGACGCACGGCGGCATGGTGGGGATCAACGTCGGCATCCCGGTGCCGCTGGGCATCTTTGGCTTCACCGGCCACAAGAACTCGTTCTTCGGCGACCTGCACACCATGGGCACAGACGGCGTGCGCTTCTTCACCGAGCTGAAGAGCGTCACCGCGCACTGGTTCTCGGAGGAAGAAGCGCGCGAGGGCCGCGTGTTGAACTCGTGGGATGGCATGATCGCGATGCCCGGCCAACGGTGATCGGAGGAGAAGCAGCAGGGCGAATCACCTCGTCGTGGATCTGCGCAAGCTCGCAAATGCACCGACCCTGTTGCTGCTGATTGCTCTGGTCACGTGGGCTACCCATTGCCTCGAAATGTGAAGGCCCGACCGAAGATGGTCGGGCCTCTCTTCTGGGCCGGGCGAAGGAACATGAAAGGCTGAGCAACACACCGTTCGCCGGGGCGCCTGCCTGCGCGGGCAAAAACACCAGTCTGAAGTTTCGGTATAGTACATAGCGATTCCTGCGCCGTGGCCGCATACTGAGTTGCAGCGTCAGGTATCAGGCAGGCAACCATAGCGTCGCAAGACGTCAACCCGTGAGCCGAGGTGCGGCGGCAGTTCCCGCACCGGGACCCCGGACAAGACCAGCAGTTCGCTGGCGTGGAAGACACCATACGAGAGCGTTGCAGAATTCGGATAGTCAGGCAGGGCTGGATTTGGCCCACGCCCGCAGCTGTGCGATGATAGGGGGCGTCCCAACGCCACTTGCGGAGGTTCTGCCCTATGCCTATTCCCGACTTTCTGCCGGACAGCGTTTTGGTCTTCTGGACGCGCTTGTGTGCCTGGTTCAGCAGCCAGGTCTACGCCGTGATGTTGGCGCACGCCCAGCAGCACCTGCTGGTGCGCCTGCACGCGCGGCTCGACCTCCAGGCGCTGGTCACGGCTTGTGCCGGCTACCACCACACGGCCGGGCCCGGCGACCAGCCGACTCATCCCGTGGCCTATCTGGTGCGCGCAGTGCTCGTCAAGACCCTGTACAGTTGGAGCCTGCGCGAGTGTGCCGACCAGATCAACCATCACTTGGTGATCAAGTGGTTCGTCGGCTACCCCGTCTTTGCGGCCGGCCCCGCCTACACCACCCTGGCCCGTTTCGAGGCATGGGTGAGCGAGCATCATGGGCGCACCTTCTTTGATGTGACGCTCCAGCAGATTGACGCCGACTTTCCCGGCGAGCGCCGCCAGCCTCAGGTGGGCGACACCTTTGCCATGCAAGCCAACGCCGCCAAAGAAGGCCTGGTGCGCCTCATCCGACACACCTGCCAGTGCCTGCTGCGCGTCCTGCAGACCGCCGACCCCGTGGCCCATGCGACCGTCACCGGCCATCTGGCGGCCGTGGCCCTCTTCGGCGCACCCGACGAGCGGGCTGAATTCTACCTCGACCCCGCAGCCCGCCGCGTGCGCTTGCAGACCACCGGCGTCGCCGCGCTGCACTGTGCCGAGTTGGTGCAAGCCCACCTGCCGCCCACCCTCCCCGCCGCCGCCCGCCAGCCCGTCACCGACCGGCTGGCCGACCTGACCAAGCTCGTCGCCG
>VGOD01000490.1 GCA_016876015.1 Chloroflexota bacterium | reverse complement strand
CAGGCTGCTAGTATTGTCGAGCTAATCTTCCGCCACCGTCCACTCCGCGACGTTGCGCAGCGCAGTGCTGAAGTTGATGCCCAGCAGGATCACCCGCTTGCCGCGCGCCCGATACCGCTCGGCGTAGCCTTTGGCCCGAATCTGCGCCAGCGCCGCGGCCGCGTCTTGGTTGCACTTGAACTCCACCACGTACACCTTGTCGGGGAAGTGCACCGCCAGATCAATCCGGCCGCGGTTGGTCAGCAGCTCGCTCAGCGCGTCGGCGCCCGATGCCGTCAGCGCCAGGTAGAAGATGGTGTGGAAGTAGGCCTCGTCGCGCTGCCCTGCCAGGGTGGCGGGGATGGAGGCAAAGATCGCGGTCATCGCCTCGAAGAACGCCGGCAGGTCTTCACGCTGCAAGTGCCGCGTCAACTGCAGCACCTGTGAGCTGGCGCGTTTCTGGATCCCCTCGCCGACCGCGTACAACAGCGATTCCGATAAGGCGGTCTTGACTTCCTGGTTGGGGTAGCCAAGCGTATAAAGCCGATCGTGGACGTCCTTGATCGTCAGGTAGCCAGTCTGAAAGAGCAGCGCTTCCGGTTGCAGTTGATCCAGCTCGAAGGTCGTGAAAAGAGCCTGGCTGACCTCTAGCTCGTCAAGATTGAGCAAATCGTACTGTTCCTGCTTGAGCAGATTGACCAGGAAGGTCGGCGTGCCGCTGACGAACCAGTAGTTGCCGAACTCCTGCGCGTGGAAGGCGTTGAGGATCGAGAAGGGGTTGTAGACGCGCACGTCGCGCCTGGCGAAGCGATAGCCGTCGTACTGCTGCATCAGCTTCGCCTGGACCGCCGCTACCGTCCAGTCCAGATACCGGGCCAAGGCCGCGCTATGGGCGGCGAAGCGCGTTTCGAGTTCTTCCTGGGTATAGCCCAGCATGTCGGCGCAGGCATCGTCCATGCTGAGGTCGTACAGGTTATTCAGCTCGGAGAAGATCGAGACCCGACTGAAGCGCGAGACGCCCGTCAGGAAGACGAAGCGCAGCACACGCGCGACGTCATTGCCCTTCAGGACGCCATAAAAGCTCCGCAGGATGGCGCGGTTGGCGCGCGCCACTGCCAGCCCTGGCTCCCCCTGCCCCAGATAGTCAATGAGCGGTTTGTCGTACTCATCTATCAGCACCACCACGGGTTGCCCCGTCGCCCGTTGGAGTCCCAACACCAACTCCACGAACCGGCCTTCCAAGAGCGGCTCGTTGAGTGTCAACTGATAGGTTCCAGCGATCCGATCCAGGCCGCGCGCCAACCCCAACCGCAGATGTTCCGG
This sequence comes from Chloroflexota bacterium, assembly GCA_016876015.1. Classification (GTDB taxonomy): domain Bacteria; phylum Chloroflexota; class Anaerolineae; order CG2-30-64-16; family CG2-30-64-16; genus VGOD01. The sequence goes on along the minus strand of VGOD01000490.1, from coordinate 940 downwards.
TGTGTCATGGGTGATCTGATTGAAGTCAAGCACGACCACCGGATGCGGCTGCCATTCCCAGCGCCCCGGCGCGGCGATCCACAGCCCGTCGAACAACTCACGCCGACCCTCGAACAGACATTTGAGCGTGGAGACCAGCAGCGATTTGCCGAACCGCCGCGGCCGCGCCAGGAAGTAGAACATCCCCTGCGTGACCAGGCGATGCACCCAACGCGTCTTGTCCACGTAGAGATACCCCTGGCCGCGCAGCGTCTCGAACGCCTGGATGCCGATGGGCAGCTTCTCCAGGGCCAGGTCGGTGTCGGGATCGTACATGGCGCGCTCCTTTCCGGCAGTCTGCAACATCATACCACAGAGCAGGCGCTTTGACAAAGGGTCTGTCACAGCTTGGCGGGATCAGAAAGCCCCTTGAGCGGCCCGCCCAGAATCTTGCCCAACGGCGAGCCGGCGCGCACCTCCAGCCGCAGGCGCAGCCTTTGCGGAATCTGTCGTACCACAAAGGCTGCGCCCTTCGGCTGCTATTGCAGCAGAAGCGGGATATAGACGTGGTTCGGCGGCCAGTAAAGGCCGAAGGTGGCCGCGATCGTCTGGTGCCGCGCCGGACTAACCGTCACGGTGATGGGCGTGGTGCGCCAGTAGCCGGCCGGCGGCAGGATGGCGAGCGTATAGTGGCCTGGCGACACGTCGGCGAAGACGAAGCGGCCGGCGGCGTCGGTGAGTGTGGTCCGGCCACTGCGCACGCCCAGGCCGCCGGTCGCAGGCGCGAGTTGGACGGTCACCCCGGCCAGGCCGGCCTCGTCCGGGTCACAGTGGCCGTTGTTATTGGCGTCGGTGCAGACCAGGCCCTGTACCGTCGCCTGCTGGGGCGTGGGGGTTGGGCCCGCGATGGTCGGCGTCGGCGTGATGGTGGCCGTCGGTGTGTGCGTCGGCGTGATGATGG
>VGOD01000489.1 GCA_016876015.1 Chloroflexota bacterium | reverse complement strand
GCGCGACCCTCAACGATGCCTTCCTCTTCGAGCTGCCGGCCGATTATCGGCAGGGCGCCGTCTTGCTGAGGGCCGAGGTGAATCCCGTGACCGCATGGCGCGGCCGCAACCCACTCGAAACGAGCTACGCCAACAACACCAGCTCGACGTGGGCGACGTTCGAGGCGGTGCCGAACGTGAACGTCGTCATCTACTCGGTCAGCTATCGGCTGGCAGGCGTCACCTACGCGCCGCCGGCCGGTCATCTGACGCAAATGGCGGACTGGATCCGCCGCGCCTTCCCGCTCAGCAATCTGCGCGTGTGGAACCGCAGCTACGCCTTCGGCGCAGCCACCCGGGCGGCGGACGGCACGTTGACACAGCCGAACTGCGGCTCGGTCAACTCGTCCCTCATGGTGAAAAAGCTGTGGGACATCATCTTCTTCTGGACGAACAACGTGCCCATCGGCGCGCGGTACTACGGCATGGTGGATGATCGCGGGGGCTTCATGCGCGGCTGCGCCATCGCCATCCCCGGCTTCTCCGCGTCGGGGCCGACCGGCACCGGCACCTTCGGGTGGGACCTCGACGGCAGCTACGGCGACTGGTACGGCGGCCACGAATTGGCGCACGATTGGGGCCGCCAACACGCGAACTTCTGCGGCGCGGTGGGCGGCGCGGCCTATCCCTATCCGGGCGGCCGGATCAGCCCCTCGCTGACCGGCAACAATGCCCTCTACGGCTTTGACATTCGGACGCGCGCCATCTACGGCCCGAACTGGAACGACGTGATGACCTATTGCCGGAACCAATGGGTCAGCGATTTCACCTACGAAGGGCTGATGACCTTCTTCCAGAGCAACCTGGTGTCGGCGCAGGCTGCGCAGCGCGTGGCGGATGGCAACGATTATCTGCTGGTAGCGGGCAGCCTCGATCCGCACACCGGCCAGGCGGAGCTGCGGCCCATCTTCATCGTGCCGGACGCTGGCGGCATCAAGGCGAGGATTCCGGGTGACTACGCCATCGTGCTGCGCGATGCAGCCGGCGGCGAGCTGGCGCGCTATCCGTTCACGCCCACCCAGGGGGAAGGGGGCGGGCCGGATCAGCCGCCGGGCAGCGACCTGCGCCAGGTGGACTTGCTCTTCATCACCGAGCTGGTACCCTATGCGCCCGACACGGCCGAGGTGGTTATCGAGGGGCCAGGGGGGCCGATCGCCAGCGTCAAGGCCGGCCTCGCTGCTCCGAGCGTGACCCTCCTGACGCCGAACGGCGGCGAAACGCTGAACGGCGACACGATCACCGTGACCTGGACGGCCAGCGACGCGGACGGCGATCCGCTGACCTTCAACGTGCAGTACAGCCCCGACGACGGCGCCACCTGGGAGATGGTCGCGCAGGACATCGCCGGCGACAGCGTGGCGTTGGACGCGGGCAACGTCGTCAGCGGAGCGGCCGGCCGCTTCCGCGTCTGGGTCACAGACGGCATCCACACCGCCCACGACGAATCGGACGGGGCTTTCACCGTGCCGAACCGGCCGCCGACCGTCAGCATCGTCTCGCCGGAGGACGGCGTGACGGTCAGCCAGGGCCAGACCCTGGCCCTGGAGGTGGAGGCTTACGACGTGGACACGGGCGCGCTGAGCGGCGATCAGGTGCAGTGGTTCTCTGACCTGGATGGCCCGCTGGGCGCGGGCGCGCAGTTGAGCATCGCCACGCTGCGCGAGGGGACCCACACGCTCACCGTGCGCGCCGACGATGGCCTGGGCGGCGTGGCGACCGCGACCGTCCAGGTGACGGTAGTGCGCGATCTGACGCAGGCGCCGGCGCCGGCCGATGCGCTGCTCGCCGGCCCGACCACGATCCTTTTCGATCCGGCCGCGGGCGCGGTGGCCCAGATCATCCACGTTGACAACCAGAACGCCGGCCATGCCATCGCGTGGGAGGCGGTCGCGAGCGCGGCGTGGATCCAGCTCAGCGCGACCGCGGGCACAACGCCGGGCGACACCACCGCGACCTTCGTGAACACCGGCCTGTCCGCCGGCCTGTACACGGCGACCATCACCTTCACCGGCCCAGACGCGCCGGCCGGGGATACCGTCATCTACGTCCAGGTGGACGTCCCGCTCTATCGCGCCTACCTGCCGCTGGCAGGACGATAAGAAAACCCTAAGGGTCTCCGAGACCCTTAGGGTTTGGTTCCGTCTTGCCCAAGGCCGCCAGAAACGCCAGCGTGGCCGCCGTGTGCCGGCGATCCTTGCGCGCCAGCGTGACCAGTTGGCG
>VGOD01000488.1 GCA_016876015.1 Chloroflexota bacterium | reverse complement strand
GGCAAGAAGCGAAAGCGAGACGAACAGCAGCCTGCCGCCAGGCCGCCGCGGGCCGCGATCATCTGTCTGACTTGGTCCGCCTCCATCGCCACCGGCTTCTCCACGAGCACGTGCAGACCCTTGCGGAACGCTTTCAAGGCGAGCGGGAACCGGCCGACCGCCGGAAAGGCCAGCACGACGGCCTCGATCTCGGGGTCTTCCAGCAAGTCCGCTCCCTCCAGGTAACGCTTGGGCACGGCGTATTGCTCGGCCATCGCACGACCGCGCTCTTCGATCAAGTCGGCTACGGCGACGACCCGGATCAGCGATGACCGGCTGGCTGCGGCCATGTGATGGCGGCCAATCACGCCGCAGCCGATGATGCCCAGGTTTACGGGATTCACAGCAACCTCCACGACACGAGAGCCGCGTGCGCTTCGTGTCTGCGTGATGATCATTTTCGCGACCAACGCGAAACAGAGATGTAGCATATCGTACCATGTGGTTCGGGCAGCGCCAAAATGCGATCGGTCGCCTTGTGCAGTTCGCGGCCGATATGGTAAGCTATGCCCTGTGGACACTCTCTCGACCCAGGTGCAGCGCTACGCGCTGCGGCATGATCTCCTTCCGGCCGGCCAGGCGTTGGTGGTGGGCGTATCGGGCGGGCCTGATTCGCTGTGTCTGCTGCATCTGCTGTGGCGCATGCCGGCCGGGCTGCGGTTGCGCATGCACGTGGCGCATCTCAACCACGGCCTGCGCGGGGCCGAGGCTGACGCGGATGCGGCTTTCGTCGCGGAGACGGCGCAGGCGTGGGGGTTGCCCTGCACCATCGGCCAGGCCGACGTGGCGCGACTGGCGGTCGAGCGCCGCCTTTCGCTCGAGGAAGCCGCGCGGCAGGCGCGCTACGGCTTCCTGGCTGAGGTCGCCGCCGCGATCCAGGCCGATACGATCGCAGTCGCGCACAACGCCGACGACCAGGCTGAGACGGTGTTGATGCACTTTCTGCGCGGGAGCGGCGTCGCCGGCCTGCGGGGGATGCTGCCGAAGACCTGTCTGGGGGAGTATCGGTTGGCCGAACCTGACTCGCCCGTTGATCTCTGGCTGGTGAGGCCGCTGCTGGCAACCCCGCGCGGCGCCATCGAGGCGTATTGCGCGGAACAGGGCCTGCAGCCGCGTTTCGACCGCAGCAACGAAGACACGACCTTCTTCCGCAATCGGCTGCGCCTCCACCTCTTGCCCATCCTGGAGAGCTACAACCCGGCCATCCGCCAGGTGTTGGCCCACACGGCCGATGTGCTGGCGGCCGATCACGAAACGCTGGCTACCGCGCTGGATGAAGCATGGTCGCAGGTGATTTGCGCGGAGCCTCTTTTGGGGCAGGCGCCCATGCCGGGCGCGGCGCCGCGGTGGATGAGAAGAGCCCCTCCGCGTTCATCCGCGCTCGTCCGCGTCCCTTTTTCAGGACACGAAGAAGAGGCGAGCGAGGTTTCCTTCGATCTGGCGACGTGGCGCGCCTTGCCCCTGGGCCTGCAACGCGCCACCGTGCGCCAGGCGATCCATCGGCTGCGCCGCAGCCTGCGCAACATCAACTGGGAGCACGTCGAGCGGGCGGTGTGGCTGGCCAGGGAAGGGGAAACCGGGCAGGCGGCCACCCTGGCGGCCGGGCTGGAGCTGCGGATCGGCTATCGAACCCTGCGCATCGCGGACGAAGGCGCAGACTGGGCGGTCGCTGCGCCGCAACTCAGCGGCCCGCTGCCGCTGAGCGCGCCGGGCATCACGCCCCTGGCGGATGGCTGGCAGGTGGAGGTCAGCCTGGTGCAGCGCGACGCTCTGCCGCTTGGGTTCGACGCCAACCCGGACCCGTGGACCGCCTGGCTCGACGCCGACGCGGTGGGGTCAGAGCCGCTCCTGCGCCCGCGCGCGGCGGGCGAGCGGTTCCAACCGCAAGGTCTGGGCGGCCACAGCGTCTGGCTCAACGAGTTCATGATCAACGCCAAGACGCCGCGGGCTGCGCGGGCGCGTTGGCCGCTGCTCGTCGGTCGCTGCGGCATCGCCTGGGTGTGCGGCGTGCGCATTGACGAGCGCGCGGCGGTCCACGAGGTGACCGCGGCCGTCTGGCGCGTGCGGTTCCTGGCGCCTGGGGCAGGGTTGCCAACTTTCAGAAAGTTGGCAACCCTGCCTATAGCAGCGCCGGAGTCTACGGCTATCAGATCGGCTCGCGATCCGCGCGGTACGTCGCCGTGCTGATGCGCACGAGAGCGCCGCGCATGAACAACTACTCCTTCTATGAGTTC
>VGOD01000487.1 GCA_016876015.1 Chloroflexota bacterium | reverse complement strand
GCTCTGGCCGGTCTCCGACCGGGCCAGCGACGGCATATTCTTTACGCTCTCCCGCTCTGGCCGGTCTCCGACCGGGCCAGCGACGGCATATTCTTTACGCTCTCCCGCTCTGGCCGGTCTCCGACCGGGCCAGCGACGGCATATTCTTTACGCTCTCCCGCTCTGGCCGGTCTCCGACCGAGCCAGCGACGGCATATTCTTTACGAGCTCGGCCCGGTCGGGAGACCGGGCCGGTTGTCCTAACGCAATGAATCCGCGATCTGTAGCAGTTGCATGGCGTCGAGATCGGTGGTGGCGACGTTGTAGATGATGCCGTCGCGCTGCCACAGCAGAGAGCTGGCCCGCCGCGAGCCGGAACTGGGGCGGTGTTCGATCAGCAGACCGCTGACGCCATCCACGGCCACCTCACGATACTGAAGCACATTGGCCGGCAGCGGGATCACCGCGGTGCTGCTCCAGTCAATCGTCTGGGCCATGCGCCGGGCATCGGCGTCTGGCATCCCCAGATACTTGAACGCAGCCTCGCCGATCGCCGCCATGTCGAGCCCGGGCGGCAGCTCCACCTGCGGGCTGGGCACCTGGAGGATCGAGAAGCGTCCGCCGCGGACAGCGTAGACCTGGTTTACGGCCGGGGGCACGTCCAGATCAATCACCACCTTTTCGACGGGCGGCAGCTTGACGCCCTGCACCTGCGTGGCTTCCAGCAGGGCTTGCATGGCGTTGCGATCCATCTCGTAGTGCAGCGCGGGGCCAGATGCCACCTTGAGCGCCAGGAGGGTCGCGCCCTCTGGTAGCGAGGCGGGCGTGCGCACGCGGAAGCCGGCCAGATTCGAGGCCTCGGTCACATCCGCGACCTGCGTCTCTGCGTCGGGTTGGCGCACGACGGTCGGCTGGCCAAATCGGCCATCGGAGGCCAGGTTGGCCAGGCTTTCCAGCTTCTCCACCTGGGCCTGGTCAATCGAGATGATCGCGAACTTGCGCACCCGGAAGACGCCCAGGAAGTCGGCGGCCGCCTGGCGCACGGGCGCGATGCTGAAGATGATCAACAGGCAGGCCAGGGCGGCCGCGCCGAACGCGAGGGGGCGCGGCCAACCGCGAGAAAAGGTCTGTTTGGTCATGGCAAAGCTCCTTTGGATAGCGGCCCAGAGCGTCAGGTGCGCCGGCAGCTCTCTTCGCTGAGCCGCGGACGCGTGTCGTTGGAAGCGTGCCAACGCCTGGGCTGGATGGGGAATGTCTGCTGGCTGCGGGTCGAGCGTCGCCAGCCGGCCGGCCACTGCTGCGCCGCGGCCCTGCAGTGCGGCCAACTCGGCCTGGCACGCCGCGCAGCCGGTCAGGTGCGCGGCGATCGCGTCGCGCTGGGCCAGCGAGGACGCGGCGTCCGCGTAGGTTCTGAGTGCGCCTGTATCAGGGTGCATCTACTCCTCCTCGGCTGCGGCTTCAGCCCGATAGGCGGCCTCGAATGCCGTCTCCGCGCGGGCCAACAACGCGCCGACGGAGCTGGCCGCGCAGCCGACCGCCTCGGCCAGCTCGCGGTAGCTGAGGCCGCTGTGACGCAGCAGCAGCAGCCTGGCCTGGCGCTCCGGCAGGTGCGCCAGAATGCGGCGCACGGTCATGCGTTCGGCCGCCTGCGCGACTGCTTCGGCTGGGTCATCCGCTGCGGCTGCGGTCAGCGCGGCGGCCTGGAACGTTTCAGCCTCGCGCCGCGTGCGGCGAGTCTGGCTGCGCAGCGCATTGTAGGCCAGGTTGGTCGCCACGCGGTAGAGCCAGGCCCGCACGTTGTGGCTGCGATCCGATTGGAACCGCTGCTGCGCCAGGCGCAGAAACGCCTCTTGCGCCAGGTCTTCGGCCTCTTCACGCGTGCCGGCGATGCGGTAGAGAAGCCGATAGACGCCATCGTAGTGAGCCAGGAACAACGCATCGAATTCGGTGGAGTCTGGATTTCTACTCATGGAGTCCGGTTTCTACTCACTTAAACACCGCGGAACAGCCAAATGTGACAGCCGCTGAAGGCCTCCGCACCGCGTCTCCACGGCGCTGTTTGCATTCTACTCGATGTGGCTGCACAAGACAATCGGTCCCTCTCGCCAGTGCAAGGCTGCGAACCGCACTCGCATGATGCGCGAGAATCTTCGGCGGCGTCATTTTGGTGAGCGTATCACGATAGGGACATACAGGTAGGCCCCAAAGGGTCTAATGCTTCGTAGGAGGGGACAAAAAGGGCATACCTCGCGTACAAAATAAGGGGGCCGTGAGCCAAGCCGGTAGTCTCCCCC
>VGOD01000486.1 GCA_016876015.1 Chloroflexota bacterium | reverse complement strand
GCCGATTCTATGCGACGGTCCGGGAAAAGTCAACATTCCAGGCAGACAGGCCGACAGCGGCGACTTGATATTTCGCTCCCCTGCGACTACACTACTCACCATATCCTGGGGAGCCTGGCCGAGTTGAGTTATGCCGAAGGCATGACGCATTACCTGGCTCTGCCGTCACCAGACCCGCCATGACTCCATCAGTCAGCATCACACACTCGGTCAACATCTGGCCGTTCATCGGGCAGTTGATCCGCCACGGCCGCAGGCCATTTGCGCTGCACGCCATCCTCCAGGTGTTCTACCTGGGTTCCCGGGTGCTGCCAGGGCTGGTGGAAAAGGCCGTGTTCGACACGATCACAGACGCGGCCGTCTTCTCCCTTGGCCTCTGGCCGCTGATCGCGCTCTACGTCTCGGTGGGAACTGCGCGCGTGATCGCCGCGTATGGCGAGACCTGGGCCGGCTGGACCTTCCGCTACACGGCCGCGGCCCTGGTGCGCTGCAATCTGTTCGCTGCCCTGCTGCGGCGACCGGGCGCCTCTCCACAACCGGTAGCGCCGGGCGAGGCGATCAACCGCTATCGCGGCGACGTGGCCGAGTTGTGTGACTTCCCCACCTGGCTGCCTGATGTGACGGGCAACCTGCTGTCGTTCGTTATCGCCGTGATCATCATGGCCGCCATCAACTGGCAGATCACCGTCGTGGCGTTCCTGCCGCTGATCGCCGCCTATGCCATCGGCCGCGCAGCGTGGGCCGCGTTCTTGCGCTACCAACGCCTCAAAGGGCTGGCGTCCGACGCGGTGACCGGCTTCCTGGTCGAGTTGTTCGCGGGGGTGCAGGCCATCAAGATCGGGGGCGCGGAAGAGCACGCCGAGGCCCGCTACGCCGCGTTGAACACAACCCGGCGTCAGATGATGATTCGCGCCGGGTTGCTGGAGGAGTTCGTTTTTTCGATGAACAACGTGGCCGTCGTCGTCGGCGTGGGCGCCATGCTGCTGTTGGCGGGCCAGGCGATGTCCACCGGCAGATTCACGGTCGGCGACTTCGCACTCTTCGTCTATTACCTCTGGTTCACAACCGATCTGCCATCCTACCTGGGCGCCTTCGTGGGCGACATCAAGCAGCAGGAGGTCTCCATCAGCCGGCTAGCAGAGCTGATCCCGGCCGAGCCAGCGGCGGCGCTGACGGCATCCACGCCGGCCACGCCTGGCGATGGGGATCGCCTCCCGCGGGCAGGCCCATCGCCCCGGACTGCGCGCGCAAAAGCTGTCCCCATCGCGAGGGCGACGAATGACCAAGCCGCTGCGCTGGACGCCGCGAGCGATCACGAGACGCTTGACACCCTCGAAGTTCGCGGCCTGACCTGCCTGCACCCCGGCATCGAACGAGGCGTGCGTGACGTGAGCTTCACACTGCGCCGCGGGTCGCTCACCGTCGTCACCGGACAGGTCGGCGCAGGCAAGACGACGCTGCTGCGCGCCCTCGTCGGCCAGTTGCCGCGAGATGCGGGCGAGATCCTGTGGAACGGACGGCCGGTCGAGGATGCCGCCGTCTGGTTCCGGCCGCCTCGCGCAGCCTATATCGCGCAAACGCCGCGGCTCTTCAGCGCCACACTGCGTGAGAACGTGCTGATGGGGGTGGCAGACGAAAGACGACCGCCGACCAGCGATCAGGATCGGCCGTCAACCGTTCGCGATCAGCTCCCACGGACTCGTCTGGAGTCGGCGCTCTGGCGCGCCGTGCTGGAGCCGGACATCGTCACGCTGGAACACGGGTTGGATACCGTGGTCGGCCCGCGCGGGGTGCGTCTTTCCGGCGGGCAGGTGCAACGCGCCGCGGCTGCGCGCATGTTCGTGCGCGAACCTGAGCTGCTGGTCTGCGATGATCTCTCCAGCGCGCTGGATGTGGAGACCGAGCAGACCCTGTGGCAGCGAGTGCTTGGCGCGGCCACAGGCTGCGCCGGCGGCGTCGCTCCATCCCTCACCACGCACGCTTCACCTTTCACGTTGCTCGCCGTCTCCCATCGCCGGCCAACGCTGCGCCGGGCAGATCAGATCATCGTTCTGAAAGACGGTCGCGTGGCGGGGCAAGGGAAGTTGGATGACTTGTTGACGACGTGCGCAGAGATGCGCCAGCTGTGGGAGCGAGACCCTTGACCAACTCACGGTTTGGGCAGAGTCGCCGCCACGGGCTTTGGGCGGGTCGCGATTCTGTGGTATTATGGCTCACTGGTGATCCATCGCACGCCTCGGAGGAGGAAACATGGCACAACAGGCAATCGTCGCTGACA
>VGOD01000485.1 GCA_016876015.1 Chloroflexota bacterium | reverse complement strand
GTCCGACCAGACCTGCGCCTGCTGTATGACTTTGACCTGATGCTGGGGAGCGGCCATCTGGCCGGCTATGGCGTTGACGACCCCCATCTTGTGAGCGGTGTGCTCTCGGCTCTGGGCAGGCTGGCCGACCCGGAGCTATTCGCCGCCAGGTATGGCCTTCCGGCCGGCAGCCCGGCCATGCTCTTCGCGATGGGCGATGGCAATCATTCGCTGGCCACCGCCAAGGCGATTTGGGAGCAGATCAAGCCGGCGGCCGCCGCAGATCATCCTGGCCGCTATGCGTTGGTAGAGGTTGTGAACATCCACGACGAGGGCCTGATCTTCGAGCCGATCCATCGCGTCCTGTTCGGCGTGCGCGAAGATTTCGGACCGGCGCTCGAGAGCTTCTTCGTTGATCGCAGCTACTCCGTACCGTGCGCCACTGCCAGGACCATGGTCGCGCTGGTGGACAGCCAGCGCGGTCCAGAACATGCGTTTGGGGTCGTTTCGGCCCAGGGTTTTGCGGTCGCTTACGTTCCCAATCCCCCCTCCAACCTGCCCGTGGGCACGCTGCAGGCGTTCCTGGATGCCTGGGGCAAACAGGGCGGCTTCGACAGGATTGACTACGTCCACGGCCAGGATGTGACCGTGCGCCTCGGCGAGCAACCGGGCAACCTGGGCTTCTATCTGCCCGCGATTGCCAAACGCGATCTGTTCAAGACCGTGATCGTGGATGGCGCCCTGCCGCGCAAGACCTTCTCGATGGGTGAAGCCAAAGAGAAGCGGTTCTACATGGAAGCGCGGAGGATTGAGTAGATTCTGGATTGCGGATTGCGGATTTTCGACATGCCCAGGAACAACACCGTCAGTCAACAGCGAAACTACAGCGTGCTCAATGTGCAAGCCGCGCAGGAAATCGCCCTCGTCTGGCTGGAACGAATCCAGCTTGAACATGCGATTTCGTTTGGCCTGCCCGAAGTGGACGACCGTTATCACATCTGGCGCGTGCCGCTCTTGAACGCGGCCACGCAAGAGCGCATCGGCGAAGCCGTCATTGACGCCTACACCTCATTGCTCCTGGACAACAGGTCAACTGCCCCGGCGGTGCTCGAAACGCGCCTGTTGGGACGCCAGCAGCCGCTAGCCGCGTGCGACGAAAGACCTGGCCCCGCGACGAGATCTCGCTCGAACGGAACTTACGCGCTATCGTCCTTGCGCAACACGATCGCCCATGGCGACTGCGAGCGCATCCTCCAGGGCCTGCCGGCGAGCAGCGCAGACCTGGTCTTCACTTCGCCGCCCTACTACAATGCGCGTCCTGAATACACCGACTATATCACCTACGAAGAATACCTGTTGAAGATCCGCAAGATCATTCAGAACGTCCACCGCGTGCTGGCAGAAGGGCGTTTCTTCGTAATGAACATCTCGCCAGTGCTGGTGCGCCGCGCCAGCCGGAGCGAGGCATCGCAACGGATCGCCGTACCGTTCGACATGCACCGGCTCTTTGTCGAAGAGGGTTACGACTTCATTGATGACATCATCTGGGAAAAGCCGGAGGGCGCGGGGTGGGCCACCGGTCGCGGCCGGCGCTTCGCTGCTGACCGCCATCCCCTGCAATACAAACCGGTCCCTGTGACCGAGTATGTGCTGGTATATCGCAAGCGTACCCCCAGGCTGATTGACTGGAACATCCGGGCGCATCCCGATCAAGAACTCGTGGCAGCGTCGCGCATTGGCGACGGCTACGAGCGCACCAACATCTGGCGCATCACGCCGACGCACGATCCCCGCCATCCGGCCGTCTTTCCGGTCGAGTTGGCCGAACGAGTCATCAGTTACTACTCATTCAAGGGCGATGTCGTGCTCGATCCGTTCGCCGGAACCGGCACGGTCGGCAAAGCCGCCAGCCGATTGGGGCGGCGCTTTGTGCTGATCGAGCAAGATGCCAGGTACGTTGCGATCATGCGCGAGGAGGTTAAGAGTTGGCTCGGTAAAGATGCCGCCCAGGTGCTGACTATCAATGACTTTCTTCGAGACAAATTGACGTCAAGTAATCCGCCACGGGCGACCGAGGTCGCTGCAACGCTTGCGAAGTCGCCCTGCGGCGACTAGATCCAGCCGACGCAGGTCGGCTTTGCAGTGGTGGCAGCGGTTTTCAACCGCCCGACCGTCGGGCTTGGCACTACTTGACCGACGTTCTAGCGGACTTCATCGGCCTGAGTGAGACCTGGAAGCGTTATATCATCAAGGAGAACCCGCCCCTGTATAACGTTTCATCCGACGTGGATCAAGAAGAGGAAGACTGACATGTCCATCACATCCCACCT
>VGOD01000484.1 GCA_016876015.1 Chloroflexota bacterium | reverse complement strand
CCACCGCACAGGCGCAGCCGCCCTCGGCGACCCCTGTTCCCCCTCCGACTGTTGACGTAGCCGCCACCGCGACCGCCGCCGGCCAGGCCGCCACTCGGGCCGCGGCGCCCTGGTTGACGGTGACAGCGCAATGGATGACGGCCACGGTGGAAAGCAAGGCGACTGCTCAAGCTATCCTGGCCGAGCGAGCCGCCGCAACAGGCATGGCCGCCGCTCTCACGGCCGCGGTTCAGGCCACTCGCGAAGCCATCGCCGGGGCTACCGCGCAGGCCGAGGCTGCGACGGCCCGGTCAGCGGCCGCCACCGGCGCGGCGGCGATGGTCGTCAGCGCGGCGCAGGGGACCATGACGGCCCTGGCCATCAGCAATGCACAGGCTACGGCTGCGGCCGCCACGTCCGCAGCCACGACGCCGCCTCCCACCCCCGCGCCGCGCACGCCGACCATACCCCCGACGCCGACGACCCCGGCCACTCCTCCGCCGCCGGAGCCCTCCGCGCCTGGCCGCGTTCATGGCCATATCGCCGTCTCGGCGTTCGCGCCGGAGCGCGGCACATATGATATCTATGTGGCCAATGCTGATGGCTCGGACCTCAGGCGTGTCCTGGACCTTGCTGCTCAGCCATCTCTCCGGCCGGACGGCCTGCAGATCGCCTTCCGGCGCTGGAAAGACGACGACCGCGGGGTAGAAATCATGGATACCTACGGCGGCAACCAGCGGAGGCTCACCAACTTCCTCGAAGATGCGCTCCCCGCGTGGTCGCCCAACGGCAAGACGCTCGTCTTCTTCTCGCGGCGCGAATCCGATCGCAAGTCTCGCATCTATGTGGTTAACGCGGTCGGTGGAGGCGACTGGGAGCTGAAGCGCGACGGCGGTCCGGTCTTCGGCGAGTACCCAACCTGGCTGGCGAACGGCCAGATCGTCTACAGGGCTGTCTGGCCGGAGCAGGGCATCGTGGTGATGAACGCCGACGGCGCCGCGCCCCGCATGTTGTTCGCCGATGGTTCCGCGACCGCGCCGGCCGGCTCGCCCGATGGTCGCTACGTCGCGTTCATGTCGCTGCGCGACGGCAATTGGGAGGTCTATCGGGTCAATCTGGATGGCGCTGGCTTGCTGCGGCTGACGAACAGCCCTGGCAACGATGGGCTGCCAACCTGGTCGCCGGATGGCGCACACATCGCCTTTGCGTCCGACCGCGAGGGGGGCTGGGCAGTTTGGGTGATGAGCGCGAACGGGAGCGGCCAACGCAAGCTCTTCCCCTTCCCCGGCTCTCCCGAGGGCTATGTCGTTCGCGAGCCGGAATTCTCTACGCGCGGTTGGGTGGAAGAACGTATTTCCTGGGGGCCATGAACGGGGCTCTGGCTGGGGACTGCGCTCAGAAGCGAGGCTCGACGGTGGGAGTGTGGTGGAGGCAATCATGAATCCCCCAACGACCCGAAGACTGATTCAGAAGCTGACCCGTCTGACCTTGGGGTTGGTGGTGCTCGCAGCCGCAGCATTTGTGCGCGGGGGCGTCGCTGCGCCCTTCGAAGAGGCGCGGGCGCAGGCCGCGACCGCTCTGCGGGCAGCCGGCCGCGGCAACCCGTGGCTGAACCTGACAGACGGCACGGCTCTGCCAGGCATCTACACCGGTCCTCAAGCTATGGTGGACTTGCTGAGTGCGCGGGCCAGATCGAGCCGCTGAGCCTGGCGGCGGCCGATTTCGACCGCGACGGCGTGCCAGACCTGGCGGCCGGCTATGCGTCGTCTCCTGACGAGGGGGGCCGCATGGGAGCGGGCATTCTGACGCTGCGCCGCGGCAACGTGGATGCGATCTATCCGACAGCCCCGCGGCGCAGCAGCACAAGGCGCAGGCCAGGCACACCGCTGCGCCATTCCTGTCGCCGGCGACTGTGTTCGCGTTGCCGTTGCGCCCGGACTTTCTGGCGGCCGGCGATTTCGACAACGACGGCCGGATGGACTGGCATATCCCATTCTCTTCATCGAGGTCGGTTATGGCGAATGACAATGGCAGTCAAGGTTTGGACCAATGGACGGCTGAGGTGACAAGCCATCTGCCGTCCCTGAGTAAGCCCCAGGCGATCGTGCTGGCCCTCTGGAGCTTTGGCATGGTGATGACTAAGGCCTGTGGCCTCACGACGATCGCGGCCTTTCTGGCCCGCCTGTTGGGGCAGCACGAGAACAGCGTCCGGCAGCGGTTACGCGAATGGTATTAGGCAAGGCCCAAGCACCAGACCGGCAAACGACGCACGCCGCCCATGCTGGCGAACCGTACTGGCAACCCGCCACACGACCCACAGACCAACCATGG
>VGOD01000483.1 GCA_016876015.1 Chloroflexota bacterium | reverse complement strand
GCCCGGCAAGAGCGTGCGGCAGATCCTCTTCAGCTACAGCCTCCCCTATGCAGGCAGCACGCTCGATCTGGCGCGCACGCTCGCCTATCCGGCCGACAATGTCAACGCGCTGATCACCGACGTGGGCGCGCCAGTCACGAGCCAACAGTTGGTCAACCAGGGCCTGCGCCAGACGCAGGGCGGGAGCTTCGTCAACCTGGTCGGCCAAAACATACCGGCCAACCAGCCTATCACCTTGCGTTTTACCAACGCGCCATCAACCACGGGCAGTGGATCGGGTCGTGGGTTGGCGCCGGCCGGCGCGGACCGCGGTCTGCTGCTCATCCTCGTCGGCGCGATGGGTCTGGCAGTTGCGCTGTTGGTCGCATGGCCGATGTGGCGGCGCAGGGCGGCCGCCGGCCCGACCGTGCCGCCGCCGGCCGATCGCGAGGGACTGATAGACGCGCTGGCCCGGCTGGAACTGGCGTTCGAGGATGGTCAGCTTTCCGAGTCCGCCTATCGGGAGCAACGGCTGCGTCTCAAAGCGCAGTTGCAGGATGTCGTGCAGAAAGAGCGCCAGCCGTGAGCGACGGCCGCCAGGCGACCGAGATCGCGATGATCGAGCTGCGCAAGCTGACGAAGGCGTTCGGCAGCAAGACGATCTTGCGTGGCCTCGATCTGCGCGTGGACGCAGGGGAGTCGCTGGTCATCTTCGGCCCCAACGGCGCGGGCAAGACCACGCTGATCCGCATTCTGTCCAGCTTGAGCCGGCCTTCGGGCGGCAAGGCGCTGATCGGCGGTCTTGACCTGGCCACGCATGCCCATGGCATTCGCCGTTACCTGGGCGTGGTGTCCCATGCGCCGTTGCTCTACGACAGCCTGACGGCCGCCGAGAATTTGCGCTTCTTTGCCAGGCTTTACGGCATGGCCAGCCCCGATGAGCGCATCCGCGAGATGCTGGACCAGGTCGGGCTGACGGCCCGCCGCGGCGACCTGGTGCGCACGTTTTCGCGCGGCATGGTGCAGCGTCTGGCGATCGCGCGCGCTCTGCTGCACGATCCGCCGGTGCTGCTGCTGGATGAGCCGGACACTGGCCTCGATCCGCAGGCGGCCGAGATGCTGCATGGGCTGTTGCTGCGGCTGAGCAAGACGCCGGCCACGGCGCACGCGGCGCAGCGGGGGCATGCGGCCACGCCG
Organism: Chloroflexota bacterium; assembly: GCA_016876015.1. Classification (GTDB taxonomy): domain Bacteria; phylum Chloroflexota; class Anaerolineae; order CG2-30-64-16; family CG2-30-64-16; genus VGOD01. The sequence goes on along the minus strand of VGOD01000483.1, from coordinate 1,139 downwards.
GCCGCGAACGGCGAGCGGCCGCAGCCGATCGCGCGTACCATCATCACGGTCACGCACAGCATCGAGCGCGGGCTGGCGATCGCCGATCGTGCGGTCATCCTGGCAAACGGCCGGATCGTCTATGACGGCCGGGCGCACGGCATGACGCCGGCCGACTTCCGGCCGCTCTACGACCACTATTGCGGCGGGGGAGGCGGCCGATGAGCTTCTGGCGGGCCGTGGCCGCGATCGTCTGGAAGGACATCCGCGCCGAGCTGCGCACGAAAGACATCTTCAGCGGCATGTTCGTCTTTGCGCTGCTGGCGACGGTCGTATTCAACTTCGCGTTCGAATTGCGCGTGCCTGCCATGAAGATGGTCGCGCCGGGGATCATCTGGGTGGCGGTGAGCTTTGCGGGCACGCTCGGCCTGAATCGGGCGTTCGTGATCGAGCAAGACAAGGGCAGCCTGGCCGGGCTGTTGCTGGCGCCGGTGGATCGTTCGGCGATCTACTTCGGCAAGATGCTTGGCAATCTGATCTTCATGGTCGTCGTGGAGATCATGCTGCTGCCGTTGGTGATGATCTTTTTTAACCTGCCGATCATCACGCCGCAGCATCTGTTGGTTCTGTTTCTAGGCACCTATGGCTTCGCGGCCGTGGGGACCGTTTTCGCGGCCATCGCGGTGAACACGCGAGCCCGCGAGGTGCTGCTGCCGATCCTGCTGTTTCCCGTGCTCATCCCGGTGCTGGTGGCCGGCGTCAAGATGACCGGCGCATTGCTCGATGGCGAGGCGCTGAGCACGGCCGGCAATTGGCTGCAACTGGTGGTGGTCTATGACCTGGTGTTTACGGTCGTGGCGTATCTGACGTTCGGATACGTGGTGGAAGAGTAGTGGTTAGCGAGAGGAGTTCGCACCTGAGCCTGTCGAAGGTCGCACGTCATTGCGAGCGCATCCTTCGACAAGCTCAGGACATGGTTTGCGAAGCCCTGGCCTGAGCCAGGACGAAGGCAATCTCCCTCGCCAAGCAGGAGATTGCTTCGTCCTGAAGGATGCTGGCGCAATCACACACTACGCTCTTCGGAGCCACAGGCCCCCTGAGGGCAATGACAGTGACGAGGAGGGGTTATGCGGGTATCTGATCGTGTGCTGACCGTTTTG
>VGOD01000482.1 GCA_016876015.1 Chloroflexota bacterium | reverse complement strand
TGACCAGGAACCCACGGCCGGCATCTTCGAGGACGTCAATCGCCAGCACGCCGCCGCCGACCGCGCGCGCGGCTCGCTGGCACAGGTCGTTCAGCTCTGGCGTCACCGGGCAGTTGCTGGCCTGCCCCCCGCGGGCGGTGTTGGTGATCCAATGCGACGAGCCGCGATAGATCGCGCAGATCGTCTCATCGCCCACGACAAAGGCCCGGATATCGCGGCCGGGCTTGGCGATGTATTCCTGGATGTAGAAAATGCTGTGCAGGTAGGAGCCGAGGACATCCTTGTGCTCCAGGATCGTCTCGGCCGCCTCGCGATCGTTGATCTTCGACAGCAAGCGACCCCATGAGCCGACCACCGGCTTGAGGACGACCGGGTAGCCGAACGCTTCGATGGCCGCCAGCGCCGATTCTGGCGTGAACGCGACCTGCACACGAGGCTGAGGGATTTGCGCCTCGGCCAGCGCGGCCGTGGTCATCAGCTTGTCCCAACACGTAGCGGCCGTCGCGTAGCGGTTGACGGTGCGATAGCCGTGCGTCTCGAGGATGCGCAACGCGTAGATGCCGCGCGCTGCGCTGACGGAGCGCTCCAGCACCACATCGGCCTGGAAGGGGAAGAGGTTTAGGGTCTCTGAAGACCCTAAAGGTCTGTCTGCCACGGGCAGCGTCAACTCATCGTCGTTGACGACCTGCACAGCAGCGCCGCTGGCCTCCAGCGCGGTGATGAGCAGCTTTTCCTCGACGCGGATGCGGGAGACGAGAACCGCGACGCGAACGCTCATTCGCCCCAATCCTCCTCTTCTTCAGGCGCCAGCTCCAGCCGCAGCGGATCGAGCGAGCGCACCTCCAGGTCCGCGCCGCAGGCCGCGCACGGCACGATCTCGCCTTGCATCGGGTCCTTCAACGATAGAACCCCTTCACATTCCGGACACGAGGTTGTGTAAGACATGGCGACAACTCCTCTGATAGTGGGTAGACTTTTTTCGTCCGAGACCTTTAGGGTCTCCAAAGACCCTAAAGGTCTGTTCGTCCGTCCCTCGAAAACAAAACCCCTTCCCGCCAGACTGGGGAGGGAAGGGGCTGCGCTGCCGAACCACACACTCGACCGTCTCCGCGGCATATAAAAAGCCCTGCCTGGCTGTGCGGCCTGGCAGGGCTTTTGCGCTGGTATGATCGGCTACGCTGCTATCCCAAGCACAAAACGCCGTCCCTGCAGGCCAGGGAAGGCTTCTTGCACTTCGGGGACTTCAGTTCGATGAGTATCATAAACCTCTGACTCGACTCGCGTGCGACTTTGGGCGCATTATAGCCGCTTTTGGCGATCTGTCAAATCGGAGTTGCCTTCTACACCGCCTTGACCGCCTGCAGAAGCGCGTCTTTGTATCTGGCTCCCGATAGCCACTGATCGCCCGGCGAGGCGCTCTTGGCATCCAGCTCGCGGCGGCCGTAGAGGGCGGCGGACGGCAGCTTGAGCTCTGTCAACAGCCAGGCGACCAATCGTCCCGCGGCCGAGAGCTGGGCAGACGGCGGCGCGACGGTGGTGAAGTTGCCCACCAGGGCCACGCCCACCCCATCTGCGTTGACGTCGGTGACTGTGGCCTGCTCGATGGCCAGGGTCAACGGCTGGGTCTAGAACAGCGCGCCATCCGCGGCCACGACGAAGTGATAGGTGATGCCGGCCTTGCCCCCGCTGACCTGCGCCTGGGCGATCCGCTCTGGCGTGACGTCCGGCTTGGTGACGGTGTGGTGGACCACGATGCGGCGGATGGCAGACGCGGCGCGCTGCGGATAGGTCTTGTCCGCATGCCGCGGGAGGGTCGCGCTCAGGTCTGTGATCTGCGGCTTCTTCGAGTCGGAAGGTAGTTCTCGCTCCAGTTCCGCGGCCTCTGCCAGCAGGCCGGCGATGCTCTGGCGCAGAGCTGGCAGCGGTTTCGCCTTGTCAGCCAATGCTGCGGCCTGGCTGCGCGCGGCCGCGAGATCGGCGGGCAAGGCGGCCGCGCGTTCGGCCGCGGGCTGCGTCGCGACAAGCTGGGTCCTCAAGTCGGCGAGCTGCTGGAGCAGCGCCTCCCGGTTGGTCAGGGTGCTCTGCGCCAACCGGGCCTGCAGCGCGTCCAGCCGCGCCAGCAGATCGCGCACCCGCTTGACCAGGACGGCGGCCGGCGCTGGGTCCGGAGTGAACTCGGTCAGGATGCGCTGCGCCTGCCCAGAATCTTCGATGACAGCCCGCGCCTGGCCATCGGCCGTGGTCAGGAGAGCCTTGACGGCAGCCACGCGTTCCGGCAGGTCACTCGTGTCCCCGCCTCCTCCTCCTCCTCCGCCG
>VGOD01000481.1 GCA_016876015.1 Chloroflexota bacterium | reverse complement strand
GTAGGGCGCCAGCTGCTGGTATTTCACACCGATGGCCCTGCGCGTCTCGCTGCTGATCATGCTATCAGTCTACACGCTCCGATGCCTCTTGTCAAGCTAGTGTACAAGTTATTTTTGCAGGACTCCTTAGGGTCTTTGAACCGGGTGATCGGACAGACCCTAAAGGTCTGCGAGACCGCTTCACACTGACCCAGGTGCGGGCGAGCGACGCGACGCGGATCGAGGTCGTGGGCCACGCCGGCCGCACGTTGGAGTATCGCGATGCGGTGGATCCCGCCCCGCGCTGGCATCAGGACGAGCACGGCCTGCACATCTCGATCATGAGCGCGCACCGGCTGTACAACATGTGGGATTGGCCGAACCCGTTGGTGGTGAAGATCAGCCAGCCGGCGGCTTGACAGACGCAGCAGATCCAATCTGCTGGCTCAAGTTGAGAAGCCGCTTCAGCGGCTGTTGCAGCCTGGGCGAGAGCGCCTGAGGGCGCTTCTCAGCTTCAGGCAGGGGTTTCCAACCCCCGATCGGCGGAGTATAACGATGAACCACGAAACACCCTTGAATCCCTGGCAAGCGCCGCGACCGGCGTTTTCATTCCGCTATGGCGACACTCCTTCCGCAGAGTTCCTCGGCGATTGGCCGAGCACACAGGCCCAGGAAACCAGACCGGACGGCAGCCTGGAACATACCACCTGGGCCGATCCGGCGACCGGGCTGCAGGTCACGCTGCACGTGCGGCGCTTCGATGACTTCCCGGCGGTGGATTGGGTGCTGGAGTTCGCCAACACCGGCCCGGCCGACACGCCGATCCTCGAAGAAATCCTGCCGCTCGACATGACGCTGCCCGCCGCGGCCAAAGAGCGGCTGCGCCTGCACCACGCCAACGGCAGCCTGTGCCGGGCCGATGACTTCCTGCCGCTGACGACCGATCTGCGCGCCGGGCAGCCGCTCACCCTTGCCCCGCAAGGCGGCCGGTCGTCGAACGGCGTGCTGCCCTTCATGAACCTGCAACACGCGGGCGGCGGCCTGATCCTGGCGGTCGGCTGGTCGGGGCAGTGGGCGGCGCGCTTTGAGCGGAGCGAGGCCGGCGTGCGCCTGGCGGCCGGCATGGAGCGCACCCACCTGCGCCTGCGCCCCGGCGAGACGATCCGCACCCCGCGCATCCTGCTGCTGCCGTGGGCCGGCGACGACGTAGAGGTCGGCCAGAACCGCCTGCGCCAATTGCTGCTGGCCCACTACCTGCCGCGCGTGGACGGCAAGCTCGTCATGCCGCCGGTGGCGCAATGCCTGCAAGCCTACTACTACTCAACCGGGGAGGCCGGCGAGCAGTACGAATTCAAGGCGCTGCCCAGGTGCGCGGCGCTGGGGGTCGAGGTCTACTGGATTGATGCGCTCTGGTACGGCGACCGGCAGGAGTGGTGGGAGGCGGTGGGCACGTGGCAGGTGAACCGCCAGCGCTTCCCCAACGGGCTGAAGCCGATCAGCGACGCGGCGCACGCGGCCGGGATGCAGTTCATCCTCTGGTTCGAGCCGGAGCGCGTGCGACCCGATACCGAGCTGGATCGCGAGCACCCCGACTTCCTCCTGCGCAGCGACCACAACCTCAGCAACCACCTGCTCGACCTGGGCAACCCGACCGCCCGGCGCTGGATCACCGACCGCGTCTCGCACATCCTGACCGAGAACGGCGTGGACCTCTACCGTCAGGACTTCAACTTCGACCCGCTCCGCTACTGGCAGGCGGCCGACACACCTGATCGCGTCGGCATGACGGAGATCAAACACGTCACTGGGCTGTACGCATTCTGGGATGAGCTGCGGGCACGACATCCCGGCCTGTGGATTGACGTGTGCGCCAGCGGCGGCCGGCGGATTGACCTGGAGACGATCTCGCGGGCGCTGCCGCTGTGGCCCAGCGACTTCCCCGACATCATCGGTCTGCCCTACGGGCTGGGCCTGCACGTGGGCGACCAGTGCATCAACGCCGGGCTGGCGCGTTGGGTGCCGCTCTTCGGCGGCGGCGTGTGGAACTTCGCGCCCTACGCCGTGCGCAGCCAGATGATCGGCGGCTTCAACATCGGTTGCGAGATTGATCTCGCCCGGTTCTCGATGGATAGCCCCCAGGAGGTCGCGCCGAAGGAAGTGCTGGCGCATGGTCATTTCATCTGGGATGAGGCGTTCTCGCACGAGCTTGCCCGCCAGGCCATCGCCGAATGGTGCAGCATCCGGCCCTTCTTCACCGGCGACTTCCACCTGCTCGTCCCGCTGACCGTCTCCGAGCACGATTGGTGCGCGTGGCAGCTCCACCGCGGCGACCTGGGGGCCGGCGTCGC
>VGOD01000480.1 GCA_016876015.1 Chloroflexota bacterium | reverse complement strand
TTCCCGCGGCGACGCCGACCGGCGGGGAGGCCCTGGCGCTGCTGGGTAACGGTCGACGCTGTGGGTGGCGCTGACCTGCGATGAGCAGAAGACGCTCTATCGCCCTCTTCAGCGCCAGCCAAGTGTGCGATCAGGCGAGCGTGGCGTTTGCCAGGCGCGGGTTTTTTTGGTAGATCGGTTAGCCTTCTGACTGGCGGAGGATAGCCTCGATAGCGCCCTTCAGTGGCGGGAGGTCTTTCTCGATGACTGCCCAGACGATGTCCAGGTCAATCTCGAAGTAGCCGTGAACGAGCACATGGCGCATGCCGATGATTTGATCCCAGGGGACCTGTTGGTGATCAGCTTTGAATCGTTGGGTCAAACCGTAGGCCGCCTCGCCGACGATCTGGAGATGATGGATGACCCAGACTTGCTGCATCTCGTCATCAGCGAAGGCGTCGATGTCGCGGCTCGTGCGTTGCCCGATCTTGTCGATCGCTTCCAGGATGTCCAGCAGGCGTTCTCGGTCGCTTCTCATAACGGAACAGCCTCTTGCATCACCCGCGCTCGGATACGAGGGCGGAGCCCTTTTTCGGTAACCACATCCACGTCTACACCTAGCAATGTCTGCAAATCATAGAGCAAGCCGCCGAGGTCGAACAGACTGCGGCCGGGTTCCATATCTACAAGGATATCCACATCGCTGTCTGGCCGTGCTTCGCCGCGAGCAACCGAGCCGAAGACGCGCACATTGCGGGCACCGTGGCGGGCAGCGACACTGAGGATGTCGTTTCGGCGGGATTGTAACATCATGCGAGTATCCATGAGTTGATTATACGTGCATCTCCAGTTTATGCAACTGGTAACAGCCAACTGACCTTGACTGCAGGCCGGCGGGCTAGACCGTTCAGATGGCCGCCGGCTGGCTCCACCCGGGGGAGGGGGAGGCGATCCAGCGCATGTTCGCCTGGTACATCACCGGGGAGTACTCGAACGGCGAGATTGCCGAGCGGCTGAACGCCGACGGGGTAGACTTGCCGGATGGCCGGCGCATCCCGTTCCGCATACATACGGTGTAGCCCGCCCCGGCTACGCCGTGCGGGCCGGGGTTTCCCGCCAAGGGCCGGGCGCCGGCACGACTGCCGACGGTCTTCAGCAAAGACACCGTCCGGGAGCTTCTGCACCACGGGTTCTACAGCGGCGTGGTCGCCTACTACGGGGTGGACGTGAAGGGCTGCAAACGCAAGCGCAAGAACCCGGCGGAGGTCTTCCCCGGCGAGCATCCGGCGCTGGTCAGCCCGGCCGACTTCGCCCGGGCGCAGGAGCTCCGTCAGATGTTTGCCCGGCGGGTGCGTCTGGGGCATACCTATCCGCGCATGTACCCGCTGTCAGGCATTCTGATCTGCGGTTCCTGCGGCCACAACATGCGCGGGATGACATCAGGTGGTCGGCGCTACTACTGGGACCGGACGCGTCTGAATCATATCGGTTCCTGCACACAGAAAACGGTGCGGGCGGAGGTGGCCGAAAAACAGGTGGTCGACCTCATCTGCGCGGTGAAGCTGCAGCCGGACTGGCAGGAGTGGGTCATGAACAACCACTTCACGCCGCAGGAGTCCTAAAGGAGGCTTCGCACCGGGCGGCGCTGGCCGAAGCCGAGCAGGCGATCCAGGCGCGGTTCGACCGGGCGACCGAGTTGTACCTGGCCGGCGCGATCACGAAAGAGAAGTATCAGGCCGAGAAGTGGCAGTATCAGACAGACAGGGCCGGTTGGCGTCCGGCGGCATTGGATGCTATTATGGATGCCGGACACGTTCTTGGGAGGATGTGCGCAAATGGCTGGAACGCCAGCGCTCGACCTATCTGGACAACCTGCTGCGCACCCAACTCCGCCAGTACCAAAACGGCAAGGTCGTGACGCGCGACTCGTTGGCAATCAGCGCTCGCGAAGCTTTCGGCGCGGCCGGCAACGATCGGCGCATCGCAGCCATCATTGAGCCGCTGCTGGCCGCGGCATACCCACAACTGCCGTTGGACTGGGAACGCTTGCGGGGCGACGTGCGAACGGCGGAGATCAACCGAGTCTTCGACGGCTACTTCGGCCGTGCGCCGAGCACCGCCGAGAAAGCCGCGACACGCAACTTCGGCGTCGGCCTGGGCCTATCGCTGGACTCACGTCCGGAGCATTTCTCGCCGCAAGCATCGCCCGCGTTGGATGTGATCGCCGATCTGCTGGCTGAGCGTCAGGGCGAGGTCCCGGTGTGGCGCATCTACGAGAAACTGTCGGAGCCGCCCTATGGGTTGCCCTACCCGCTGATCCAGCTCTACCTGCTGGCTTTCGTGCGTCGCGGCGACCC
>VGOD01000479.1 GCA_016876015.1 Chloroflexota bacterium | reverse complement strand
GTGCCGCACATCAGCCGGCCGCCGCCGATGCCGCGCCCCTGACGTCCGATCTGCTGGGCCGCATGCACGCAGAGCTGCGACGCGCGCTCGCCAAACCACGGGAACAACGGCGCTGGGTCATGGTAATTGACCTGCGCAAATGCGTCGGCTGCCACGCCTGCACCATCGCCTGCGTGGCCGAGAACAAGCTGCCGCCCGGGGTCGTCTACCGCCCGGTGCTGGAAGAGGAAATCGGGACGTATCCCAACGTCACCCGCCGCTTCATCCCCCGGCCGTGCATGCAGTGCGACGAGCCGCCCTGCACGCCGGTCTGTCCTGTCAACGCCACGTATACCAACGCAGACGGCGTGGTGGTGATGAACTACGAGCAATGCATCGGCTGCCGGGCGTGCATTGCTGCGTGCCCCTACGCTGCCCGCACCTCGGATTTCGGCCGCACCTACACCCAGGGCACGCCAGAGGCCGCGGGCGTGATCGTCGGGCAAAACACCGCCGACGATTACGAACGCGCGGCGAACTTCGAGTATGGCCGCGCCTATCCGCGCACGGAACGCCGCGCCAGTCCGAAAGGCAATGCGCGCAAATGTCACTTCTGCCTGCACCGGCTTAACGTGGGCGAGCTGCCCGCGTGTGTCACCACCTGCATCGGCCGCGCCACCCTGTTCGGCGACGCGAACGATCCCGACAGCCTGGTGGCCGAGATGATCGCCCGGCCCAACGTGATGCGGCTGAAAGAGGAGCTGGGCACCGAGCCGCGCGTCTATTACTTGCTGTAGGAGGTCCTCTCATGCTCAAAAAAGTAGCTTATGCCTTCGGCGTGGTGGCCCTCTTGGCCGGCAGTTGGGGGCTTTACAGCCGCTTGATTTTCGGCGAACGTGACGTGAACTACGGCTCTTACGTCATCTGGGGCTTGTGGGTCGCTATGTATCTGTTTTTTGCCGGCGTCGCTGCCGGGGGATTCATGCTGGCCACGCTCGATCTGCTGTTTCGTGTGCCCGTCTTCCGAGGCACTGGCAAGGTGGCCCTGTGGGGCGCGCTGGTCAGCCTGGCAGCCGCCCTGGTCTCCATCTGGTTCGACCTGGGGCACATGGAGCGCATCTGGAAGGTGTACCTGCAGGGGAACCCTGGTTCAGTGATGTTTCAGATGGTCTTGGGGTACACCGTGTTCGGCCTGATCGTTCTGGTTTCGCTGATCCTGGCCCTTCGCCGGCCCGAAAGCAGCCTCTTGCGGGTTATCATGGCGGTGGGATTGCCTGTTGCGCTATTCGTGTCCGGTGCGATCGGCGCGCTGTTGGGCGTCAACGCCGCGCGACCCTTCTGGCACGTGGGGCTGTTCCCGGTGCAGTTTCCCGTCTTCTCGCTGGCCTCGGGCGCGGCGATGATGTTGGTAGCCATCGGGTTGTTCGGCACCCGGCAAGACCCGAACCGGCCGCGACAACTCTGGATACTCAGCCTGATCAGCGTCGTGTTGCTGGTAGTCAAGCTCTATTTCATGTGGGCCGACTACTCGCAAAGCATCTACGGCAACGTGCCGATGAACGTGGCGGCGGTCAACCAGGTGCTCTACGGCCGCTACTGGTGGGCCTTCTGGATCCTGCAGATCGCCATCGGCACGCTCATCCCCATCATCGTGCTCACCCAGCGCAGGCTCGCCCAGCACAACGGCTGGGCCGGCTGGATGGGGCTGCTGATCCTGGTGGGTTACGCGGTGGCCCGTGCACTGATCATCTTCCCGGCCCTGAGCGTGCCGGAGCTGACCGCGCTGACCACGGCCTTCAGCGGGCCACACCTGACGTTCGATTACTTCCCCAGCCTGATGGAATGGTCGGTCACGGCGGGCATCGTCGGCGTGGCCGTGCTGGCTTTCTTGATCGGAACAGACCGCCTGCGGCTGTTCCACACCAGTGAGGTGACCCGATGAACGACGACATCATCACTTGCACCAACGAAACGCAACCCGCGGCTTGCGGCCTGTCGCGGCGCGATTTCCTCAAGCTGACGGCCGCCGCGGGCGGCACCGCGGCTCTGCTGGGCGCTGCACCGGCGTTCCAGAAGCTGGTCGAGGCCCAGGCTGCATCAGCTGCTTACCCCCTGGCCGAGCCCGAGAACCAGCTCTACACCGTCTGCCTGCAGTGCAACACCGGCTGCGGCATCAAGGTGAAGCTGCTAGACGGCGTGGCGGCCAAGATTGACGGCAATCCGTACAGCCCGTGGAATATGTGGCCCCATCCCGCCTACACCACGCCGATCGGCCAGATGGCGACGGTCGAGGGCGCGCTCTGTCCCAAGGGTCAGGCCGGCCTGCAGACCGCCTACGATCCCTACCGCATCGTCAGCGTGCTCAA
>VGOD01000478.1 GCA_016876015.1 Chloroflexota bacterium | reverse complement strand
AACCTACCAATCTACCAGGAGCACCATGAACCTCACCTTCGACGCCTACTACACCTACGCGCAACTGACCGAATGCCTGGCATGGCTGGCAGAGCAGCATCCCGGCATCATGCAGGTGCAGACCCTGGGCAAATCGCACGAGGGCCGCGACATCCCACTGGTCATCCTGACCAACCAGGAGACCGGCCCGGACGCGGAGAAGCCCGCGTTCTGGATTGACGCCAACATCCACGCCACCGAGCTGACCGCCTCGATGGCCGCACTCTACTTCGTGAACAGGCTGGTCACGGGCTACGGCAGCGACCCCAAGCTCACGCGCATCCTGGACGAGCAGGTCGTCTACGTCGTGCCGCGGCTCAACCCCGACGGCGCAGAGCTGGCCCTGGCCGAGAAGCCCAAGTATGTCCGTTCCGGCACGCGGCCCTATCCGCTGGAAGACAGGCAAGACGGCCTGCACCCGGAGGACATAGACGGCGACGGACGCATCCTGCAGATGCGCATCGCGGACCCCAGCGGCGATTGGAAGGTCTCGGAGCGCGACCCGCGGCTGATGATCAAGCGCGGACCCGACGAGGAGGGCGGCGTCTACTATCGGGTGTTCCCCGAAGGGCTGATCGAGAACTATGACGGTCACATGATCACCGTGGCGCCTGCGCTGCAAGGGCTGGACTTCAACCGCAATTTCCCGGTCGAGTGGCGGCCCGAGGGCGCGCAGCGCGGCGCAGGCGACTTCCCCGGCTCGGAACCGGAAATCCGCGCGGTGATCGAGTTCCTGGCGAAGCATCCCAATGTCTACGCCGGGATCACCTATCACACCTTCAGCCGCGCCATCTTGCGGCCCCATGGCACGAAGAGCGACGAACAGATGGATGTGAACGATCTGTGGGTCTTCGAGGCCATCGGCGAGCGCGGCACGCAGATCACCGGCTACCCGTGCATCTCGGTGTATCATCACTTCCGCTACCATCCGAAGGAGGTCATCACCGGCGTCTTCGACGACTGGCTTTTCGATCACAAGGGCATCTTTGCCTTCACGGTGGAGCTGTGGGATTTGCCGACCGCGGCCGGGGTCGAAGCCAAGGTGAAGGAAAAGAAGTTCATCGAGTGGGGCCGCAAGCACCCGCTGGAAGACGATTACAAGATCCTGGACTACGTCAACGCCAACGCGCCCCATGGCCTGGTTGCGTGGTACGAGTTCGACCATCCGCAGTTGGGCAAGGTCGAGCTGGGCGGCTGGAACACCCTCTACACCTGGCGCAATCCACCGCACGTCCTGCTCGAGGCCGAGATCGCGCCCCAGGCCGATTTCGCCCTCGCGCTCGCGTCGTTGGCCCCGCGGATCGCCTGGCGCCAGGCGACCCTCACACCTTTGGGCGAAGGCAACTACCATCTCCTGGCCGTCATCGAGAACCGCGGTTTCCTGCCCACCAACGTCTCGGCGCAGGCGCTCAAGATGAAGGCTTGCCGGCCGGTGCGCCTGGAGCTCGAGCTGCCCGAGGGCGCCAGCCTGAAGGGCGGCAAGCTCAAACAGGAGATCGGCCACCTGGAGGGCCGCTCGAACAAACTGGAGGTCGCATACTACGGCGTCTCGCCCACCGACAATCGCGGCAAGGCCGAGTGGCTCATCCACGCGCCGCAGGGGGGTGCGCTGACGCTGCACGTCATCGCCGAGCGCGGGGGCGCGCTGCACCGTCGCATCGAGCTGGCCTGACAAGTGTAACATCTCGACGCCGCGCGGCATCCAAGCCGGACCAGATGCTATCTTCTTGAGGTGAGAGTGATGCAAACCAAGACGCACGTCATTGACGTGGACGAGACGACGTTTCAACGAGAGGTCATTGACCGGTCGCACGTTGCGCCGGTCGTGGTGGATTTCTGGGCGCCGTGGTGCGGCCCGTGTCGCACCTTGGGGCCGATCCTGGAGAAGCTCGCGCGCGAGGCGAACGGCGCGTTTCGCTTGGCCAAAGTGAATGTGGACGAGAACCAGGGCCTGGCCATGCGCTTCGACGTGCAGGGCATCCCGGCCGTGAAGGCGTTTCGCGACGGCAAGGTGGCAGCCGAGTTCGTCGGCGCGCAACCAGAGCCGATGGTGCGCAAGTTCATCAAGCGCCTGACTCCCACGGCCGCGGATCAGATCGGGGAGCAGGCCACCGCCTTGCTGGCCAACCATCGCTGGGCCGAAGCCGAGTCGGCCTACCGTCGCGCTCTGCAGGTCAACCCCGGGCAAGCCGCGTCTGGCCTGGGGCTGGCCAAGGCGCTGTTGGCGCAGGGCAAGGGCCAGGAAGCCGAAACGCTACTGGCGAGCATGACCGGCGCTGCTGAGGCCGCGACCGCGGAAAAGCTGCGCCCCCTGGCGGGGCTGCTGGCGGAGCCGGGCCA
>VGOD01000477.1 GCA_016876015.1 Chloroflexota bacterium | reverse complement strand
GAGGGGTAGAGGTTCATGGCAGTGTGCTCCTTCCTGTGGTCCGTCGGCGATGGTCAGATGGTGATGATCCCAACTGGCGGATTGCGAGTCTGTCGCGATCCCGATGACAACGTCGTCCTGGAGACATATATACCCAATCGGCTCGGAGGGCAATTGAGTGAGCCGAATGGTTACGGGGCGCGTGCGTGCCTGATGATGACGCCATTCCGCAGCACCAGGCGCGTTTGGGTCAGGGCACGGAGAGCCTGTCCTGAGCCTGTCGAAGGATCGGTCAGCGGATCGCCGTCTACTACCAGCACGTCGGCGAGCTTGCCCGGCTCCAGCGTGCCCAGCTCGCGTCCCAGGCCGCAGACGATCGCGGCGTTCTTGGTGGCCGCCACGATGATCTGCATTGGCGTCATGCCCGCCTCGGCCATCAGGCCGATCTCCGTCACCGGCATGCCCAGGTCGAACTCCGCGGCGTAGCCCGCGTAGTCGGTGCCGAGCGCGACCTTGCCCCCGGCTTTGATGAAGCGCCCCAGGTTCGTTACCGGCCGCTTGCTGGGCAGCCCCACCCGCTGCCACAGCTCCAGCGTCGGTACCCAGTAGGTCCCGGCTGCCACCATGCGGCCGATCAGAGCATCGGTCAACTCGTCCTCGACCATGTGCGCGATGTCGTCCGCGCCGGCGTCCAGGGCGCGCGCCAGGTCAGTCGTCCGCAGCACGTGCGCCGAGATGCGCGCGCCGCGGGCGTGGGCGGTCTGCACGATGGCGGCCGCCTCCTGGGGGGAAAGGATCGGGATTCGCCGGCCGAAGGAGCCGCCCGAATCAAGCGCGATCTTGATGATATCCGCGCCTGCGTCCAGCAGCCGGTTGGTCTGCGAGATCGCGTCCTGGGGCGAGGTCACGGCCAGGCCCGCCATGCCCCACGGGACCATCGGATAGCCGGCCGGCACGGTGACGAGCGGCCCGGCCGCGACCAGTCGCGTGTTGGCGGGGTCGCGGCGCAGGGCATCGCGGCGGGTGAAGGCGTCGTCCCAGGGCGCCACACCCAGGTCGCGCACGGTGGTCACGCCCGCCTGCGCCCACGCCTTCAGGTTGGCTTCACTGTAGCCGCGATGCACGTGCGCATTGATGAAGCCGGGCAGGATCGTCGCGCCTCGCACGTCAATCACACGCGCGTCCGCGGGGATCATCGCGTCCGCCCGCCGGCCGACCGCGAGGACGCGGTCGCCGCGGATCATTACGACCGCGTCGGGGATGGGCGGCCCACCCGTGCCGTCAACTAGCGCGCCGCCGGCCAGGACGAGGAGCGGCTCGCCGGGCGCATCGGTCGGCGGGAGCGCGGCGGGTGTGGGGGAGGGACGCGCCGGCGCTGGGGTGATCGCGGGCGGCGCGCCACATCCAGCCGCCAGCAAAAACAGTGTCAACAGGCCCACGCCGCTGATGTGCGTCAGCCCGTTGACGATCAGCCGGACACGGCTTCCCGAACCACCTCGTAGCGCAGCCACACCCGTCCTCCTGTTTCTACCTGGGCCGAGATCAGGTTGAGCCGTGTGGGCAGCTCGTCGGCCTTGAGATTCGGCGCATCAAACAGCGACGGCGTATCGAATCCGCCGATGATGGCCGGCAGGAATTGGATATTGACCTCGTCCACCAGCCCGGCCCGCACCAGCGCGCCGTTCAACCTGCCGCCGGCCGTCGAGAGAACGCACGTCACTCCCAGCGCGGACTTCATCTTCTCCAGCGCAGCGCCCAGGTCAACGCGTTCCTGGCCCGCCACCAGGTAGGGAATCTCCTCGCGGCGGAGATAGGCGACGTATTCGGCCGGCGTGCTGTGGCTGACCCACACCAGGGGCCACCAACCCTTCCACGCCTCGTCGAGATACTCCTTGTAGAGCCACCGGATGCGGCCGCGGCCATCCACCGCGGTGAACCAGCCCCGGTGTCCAGGTCGGTGGAGAACGGCCTCGGGCAGGAAATCGGAGTACAGCGACTCGCTGCTGTGGCCGGTCTCCTGACCGAGCCACGGCTGCGGTTCTTCGACGTCCCGAACAAACGACCCGCTGCCTTCCAGCGTGGCCTCCGGCTTGTGAATGGACCTGAGCAGCTCGAACACGTTCACCTGGCCCGGCGTCGCGATCGCGTTCCACCGCTCGTCTCCGTACAAGAGGAGCCGATCACGCGACACGGCCAGGCGGCCATCCACGGAAACTTCACTGAGAACAACGACCTTTGGTCTGTTCAATGATCTTTCTCCCTTCCCTCGGACAGACCCTAAAGGTCTCGGAGACCTTTAGGCCGCCAAGACCCTAAAGGTCTCGCAGACCTTTAGGGTCTGTCACCCAGCGAGCACTCGACGACCGTGGCCCGCTCGATGCCGTAACCCGTCTTGCCGCACTTGACCGCGGGGGTGAGATAGACGCC
>VGOD01000476.1 GCA_016876015.1 Chloroflexota bacterium | reverse complement strand
GCCCACGGCATAAGCATGGTTGCCGTGGACGACGACACGCTCCAGCGCGCTGCCCACCGCCACCGTTCGCCGGAAGCGCGTCTGGGCCGGGTAGTAGGCGTCGTAGAGGCCCAATCCCGCGGCCGATGCGGCCAACAGGTAGCGGCCGTAGGCGGCCACGTCGGAGAGCGCAGCGGGCGCGGAGATGGCGGCCACGCGCTGCGGCGCCCGCGGGTTGGCGACGGCGATCACGTCCAGCCGGCCGCCGTTCGCCACGAACGCATAGCCACGGAAGATGTCCAGGCCGCGGCCTGGCGCAGCGGGGTCGAGGGGCAGGAGGGCCATGCGCCGGGGCTGATCGGGGAGGCTGACGTCGAGGATCTCCAGGCCGGCGCTGCCGGTCAGATAGGCCACGTCCCCCTCGCGCAAGAGGGCGGCCGGCGCGCCGGCCAGGCCCAGCCAGTCCTTCGGCGGGTCCGGCCCGAGCCAGGGCGGCCTCTCAGGCACGCCCAGTTGGAGCCACCCCGCGAACTCCTGCACGCGCGCCAGGCCGGCGGCCAGCTCCGGGTGCAGCTCGAACTCGATCAGCGCGCACATCTCCCCTTCGGGCATCCCGACGAAGAGCTCGTCGCCCCAGCCGTAGCAGCGATCGCAGGCTGTTCCGATGCCGTCGCCGGCGTCGGCCTGATCCGGGTTGACCACGTGCGGGCAGTTGTCTTCGTCGTTGGGGACGTCGTCGCCGTCCATGTCCGGGTCGCACGCGTCGCCGAGGCCGTCGCGATCCTGATCTCGCTGCGCCGGGTTGGGCGTCGCCGGGCAGTTGTCGCACAGGTCGCCCACGCCGTCGCCGTCCGCGTCCACCTGGTCGGCGCCGGCCGGCTGGCCGTGGTCGAGCGGATCATAGTTGGGGCAGCGGTCGCAGGCGTTGCCCAGACCGTCGCCGTCAGTGTCGTCCTGGAGGCGATTGGCGACGGCCAGGCAGTTGTCGCAGGCGTCGCCGATGCCGTCCTCGTCGGCGTCGAGCTGATCCGGGTTGGCGACGAGGGGACAGTTGTCGCCCAGGTTGGGGAGACCGTCGCCGTCATCGTCCGGCGCGCCTTCCAGGTAGGCCTTGCGCAGGATCAGGATGATGGTAGCGATGGCCCGCTCGGCCAGGCGGTGGGCCGAGGCCAACCGATCGGGGTCGTCCTCCAGCGCTATCCAGCCGTGACGCTGGTAGAGGGCGATCTCCGGCTGCGCAAGCTCAGCCTCTTCGGTCAGCAGGGCTGCCACCGTGGTCGCCCGCAGGTCGTCGTCCGAATAACCGGCGACGATGCTCTCGATGTTGTCCTGGTCCAGGTCGCCGTCGCTGATGGCGCGGGTGATCTCGGCCTGGGCCGCATCCTCGTAGGGGACGTGCCAGACGCCGTGGATGGCGTGCGCGTGCATGGGCACGGCCGCATCGCCGGCCGCGTGGAGCGCCGGCCCCAGATTGCGCGGCTCGTGATCGGCCAGGAAGCGGCGATACCAGTAGGTCGCCATGTTGTCCAGCGGCATGAAGACGCTGTGCTGGAAGCCGCCGGCCTCCTGGGGGAAGCGGTCGGCCAGCTCTTGCGCCACGGCGTCTGCCCCCGCGCCGGCCAGGGCGTTCGTGGCGTAGCGGTAGAGGGCCGGCGACCACCACGGTGGATCAATGATGACGTACTCGTCATTATACCACCAGCGCACCGCGTCATCGGGGCTGCCCGTATCCATCCCTGGGATGTCAAACCCGATCACATCCTCGATGTCCTCCCAATCCTCCTCCTGCACGGCCGAGTCGCTGCTGTAGCCGTCGTGGTCATCGAAGAGGGGGTCGCGCCGGCCGCTCAGGTCAATGTAATGGCTGTTGCGGGTGAAGTTGGCGGGGAAAAGGTCCTCGGTGTAGTGCTCGTCTCTTGTTTGAAACCAATCATCCCATTCCCTCACATCCCTCTGCGCCAGGTCGAGGTAGTAGTCGGTGTTCCTGGCCTCGCGGGCGATGGCTGCGATGGCATTATGCTCCAAATCTATCGCCCCCTCGCCCTCGCGCGGGACATCGCAGACCAACGGGTCGCCGGCCGCGCCGCACAGCGTGGGCAGGCTGGCGTAATAGTCGTAGACGCCCGGATAGCTGTTCCTCATGGCCGGCAGGTTCAGGATGCGGAAGGCCTCCTCGACCAGCTCCTGGTGGGTATCCGCGTTGTAGGCGCGCGCCGGCGGCGACTGCGGCGCGGCCACGAGCACGGCGAGCACGAGGAGGGTCAGCGCGACGGCGGCGAAGCCTACCAGCAAACTTTTGGATTGCGCCTTCATCTTCGCCCTCCTCAGTGCCCCCACGAGCTGAGGGGCGCCATGTCAAAGCCCTGGCGGTTGCGGTTGGCCTGGCGGGCGTAGGTCGCAACCGCCGCGTCCCATTCGATCCGGGCCAGATCGGC
>VGOD01000475.1 GCA_016876015.1 Chloroflexota bacterium | reverse complement strand
ATCCTCGTCGAAGCCGCCGCCGTCCAGCGCCACGATGGAGGGCCAGCCCGCGAAGGTGTTCGCCGTCAGCGTGGCCGACGTGATCTGATCGGCCGGCACGCGCAGATCTGCAACGCCGTTGCCGCCGAAGGTGCTGCTGTTCAGGTTGAAGGCAGCAGGCGCGACGGCGTAGAAGCCGCAGCCGGCATTGCCGCTGAAGACGCCCCCCGCCACCACGGTGGCTGAGCTCTCGCCGTACAGCCCGTGCACCGCGTTCGCCTGCCAGGTGCTGCCCTGGGCGATCAGGCTGCTGTCCACCAGGCGCACCCCATGCCCGCTGTGCCCGCTGATGAGGGTGTCGGTCAGGATGAGGGTTGAGCCGCCGAAGACGTCCAGGCCGTGGCTCTGGCCGTCGGCGACGCTGGTGGTGAGCACCTGGCTGTGATCCAGGGCGACGTTGGCGCCGGAGAGGGTCAGGCCGCTGCGGGCCAGGCCGTCCCAGGCGCCCGCGTAACGGACGGTGGTGTAGGTCAGCGCGCCCCGGCTGCCTGGGTGGAAGACGATGCCGTCCCAGGTTCCTCCGGCGTTGTCGGCCGTCGAGGTGAAGGTGACAGGATTGCCGGCCGCGCCCGCCGCGATCAGCTCGCCGTAGACCTTGAGACCGCGATCGCCCGCGCCGCGCACCGTGGCGCCAGCCGCGACGGTCAGGCGCCGGCCGGCCGGCACGCTGACGTGGTCGCTGAGGCGATAGGTGTGGCCGGACACGGCCGGCAGAGTGGCGTCTTGCACCAACGCGCCGCCCCGAAATTCGATGCTGGCAGCGGTCCCGCTGAAGCTGTTGGCGGACAGCGTGGTCGGGCCCAGGTTCTCGGCCCACAGGCGCAAGGCGGTCGCGTTGGCGGCGAAGCTGTTCCCGCTCAGGAGCGGCCGGTCGGCGGCGTCGGCGCAGTCCACGCCGATGGTGTTGTTCTGAATGGCGCTGCCGGTGAGGGTGACGACCGCACCCGCGGCCAACGAGACGCCGGTGGCATTGCTCGCCACCTGGCTGTCGGCGAGGGTCAGGCGCGCGTTCTCCACGCGCACGCCGGCCCCGCCATGCCCGCTGACGGTGATGGTCTGGGCCGCGACGACCGCGTTGCCCAGCACGGTCAACCCGTTGCTGGCGGCATCGGGGGGGGCCGCGCCATTCAGGATGCGCACGTGGCTCAGGGCCAGCGTGGCGGCGTCCGCGGTGATCTGGCCGTAGGCGACGCCGTTGTAGGCGCCGGCATAGCGCACCACCGTGTGCGCCAGGTTGCCCTGGCTGCCGGCGCGGAAGAGGAGGCCATCCCACTGCCCGCCCGCGGTGTCGGCCGTCGAGGTGAAGGTGATCGGATTGCCCGCCGCGCCCAGGCTGACGAGCGACCCATCCACCTTCAGCCCGCGATCGGTCACGGTTTTCACCGTAACGCCCGGCTGGATCGTCAGCACGCGGCCGGCCGGCACGCTGAGGTGGTCGCTGAGGCGATAGGTGTGGCCGGATGCAGCCGGCAAGGTCGTGTCCTGCAATAGCGCGCCGCCCCTGAATTCGATGCTGGCAGCGGTTCCGCTGAAGCTGTTGGCGGTCAGGGTGGTCGGGCCCAGGTTCTCGGCCCACAGGCGCAAGGCGGTCGCGTTGGCGGCGAAGCTGTTCCCGCTCAGGCTCGGCCGGTCGGCGGCGTCGGCGCAGTCCACGCCGATGGTGTTGTTCTGGATGGCGCTGCCGGTGAGGGTGACGACCGCGCCCGCGGCCAGCGAAACGCCGGTGGCGTTGCTCGCCACCTGGCTGTCGGCGAGGGTCAGGCGGGCGTTCTCCACGTGTACGCCGGCCCCGCTGTGCCCGCTGACGGTGAGCGCGCTGGAAGAGAGGACGGCCCCGCCCAGGAGCGCCAGGCCGTGGCTCACGTCCCCCGGCGCGGCGCCATCGCGTATGACGAAGTGATCCAGGGTCAGGCCCGTGGCCCCGTCCACGCTCAGGCTGGCGATGGCCGTGCCGTTATACGTGCCGCCGTAGCGCAGGACGCCATGCCGCAGGACGCCGGAAGAACCCGGCCGGAAGGCCAAACCATCCCACTGTCCGCCCGCGGTTCCCGCCTGGGAGGTGAAGGTGATCGGCTGGCTGCTCGCGCCGATGGCGACGAGCCGGCCGTCCACCTTGATCCCCCGGTCGGTCGTGCCCGACACCACCACGCCGGCCTGGATCGTCAGGGTGACGCCCTGGGCCACGATGACGTGATCGGTGAGCTGGTAGGGGCTGCCGGCCAGCGTCCACACCGTGTCGCTGGTGATCACGCCGGAGACGGGCGTGGCCGACAGGGGCGCGGCCTTAGCCTGAATTTCGCACCTTAAGAATTGAATAGCGGGCTCCGCTTTTTTATGGTAAACTGGTGGGTGCTAATCTGACACTCACCAGGAGGTAACGA
>VGOD01000474.1 GCA_016876015.1 Chloroflexota bacterium | reverse complement strand
GCCCTGATCGAAGACCCAATCCACAGTGTTGTCCACGGCGCGCAGGATCGCGGCTTCGTCGGCCAGCCGATTGTCCTGGCCGAAGTAGAAGATGCCGAGGATGACGACCATCCCCAGCTCGTCGGCGCGGTCGAGGATGCGCGCGAGGCGGGCCATATAGTCGGGCCGCAGGTCGCCGTCGGCGGTGATCGCCGAATTGTGCCACGGCTGGTCTTTGGAGTAGCCCTGTGGGCTGCCGCCCTGCAGGTTGATCGTGAACGCGAGCAGCCCGTGCGCCCGCCATTCGGGCATCGCGGCGATGAACTCGGCGGTGTTGCGGTCGGCGTCCCAGCGGCCGGTGTCGGGGTAGGCCCACATGCCGGCCGTCTCCGGGTTCAGGTCATCGAAGATCCCCTGCACCATGCGCGAGTTCATCAGCAGCCCTTCGATCTTGTGGCCGTTCCAGACACGCCCCCCATAGGTCGGCGCGCCGTTGATGAGGAACTGCTCGCCCTGGATGCTGACTTCGGTGAAGCGTTGTTTCATGACAGCCTCATCTTCCCATCGGTGCCGCCGCTTTGCGCGCCACGACCTGCCGCACCGCCTCTGCGATGTGCCGCGCCGACATGCCATATTTCTCCAGCAGCGCCAGGTAGGGCCCCGACTCGGTGAAGGTGTCGCGCACACCGATCCGCTGCATCGGGATCGGGTGATTCTCCACCAGCACCTCGGCGACCGCGCTGCCCAGGCCGCCGAAGATGACGTTGTTCTCGGCCGTGACGATGGCGCCGGTCTCGCGCGCCGCCCGCAAAACGCATTCGACGTCCAGCGGCTTGAGCGTGTGGCAGTCAATCACCCGCACATCCAACCCTTCTTCGGCCAGCCGAGCCGCGGCCACCAGCGCGTGCGCCACCAGATCGCGCAGCGCGATGATCGTCGCATCTGCTCCGTCGCGCACCACTACCGCCCGGCCGATTTCGAGCGGAAAATCCGGCTGATAAAGCGTCGGGACAGGATCACGGGTGAAGCTGAGATAGACCGGCCCATCGTAGGCCGCTGCTGCGAAGACCGCCAGCTTTGCGCTCACCGGATCGGCGGGCGCGATGACCGTCGAGTTGGCGATGGCGCGCAGCAGCGAGAGGTCTTCCTGCGCCTGGTGCGTCACGCCATCCGGCCCCGGTGTGATCCCGCTGTGCGACGCCGCGATCTTGACGTTGAGCCGCGGGTAGTGGATGCTGTTGCGCACCTGGTCGAGCGCGCGCATCGAGGCGAAGACCGCATAGGTGGACGCGAACGGGATCAGCCCGGTGGTCGCCATTCCCGCGGCCGCGGCCATCATGTTCTGCTCCGCGATGCCGAAGTTGAAGGAGCGCGTCGGAAAACGTTTGGCGAAGTCGTTCGTCCGCATGGATTTCGATACATCGGCGTCGAGCACGACTACATCGGGGTTACGCTCGCCCAGCTCCAGGATCGCGTCGGCGTAGGAGTAGCGCGTGGCCTGCATCTGTGCGCGGGCGAACGGCTGGTCGCTCACCAGGCTGGCGACGACCTCTGGCAGGACGAAACGATAGCGGCCGTGGTGATCGCTCATCGCAGCCCCTCCGCGATCTCTGCCAGCGCGGTTTGCGCCTGCGCATCGTTCGGCGCAGCGCCGTGCCAGGCCGGGACGTTCTCCATGAACGAGACGCCGCGGCCCTTGACCGTCTTGGCGATGATAACAGTAGGAACCCCGGGCGGACACGCCGCAGACGACGAAGAGGGGACGCAGACAAGCGCGGACGAGCGCGGATTCTCGGGGTTTTCCGCGTTCATCCGCGTTCGTCCGCGTCCGATTTCCAGGGCGGTTACGATCTCTTCCATGTTATGCCCGTCAATCTCGATCACGTTCCACCGGAACGCCCGCCATTTGTCGGCCAGCGGCTCGACGGGCATGATGTCATCGGTGAAGGTGTCATTCTGGATGCCGTTGTTGTCAACGATGACGGTCAGATTGTCGAGCTGCCAGCGTGGGGCCGCCATCGCCGCTTCCCACACCGCGCCCTCCTGCGATTCGCCGTCGCCGATCATCACGAAGACATGGTAATCGTGACCGTGCAGTTTCCCGGCCAGCGCCATCCCCAGCCCGGCACAGATGCCCTGACCCAACGAGCCGACCGTCATATCCACGCCTGGCGTCTTCTTCATGTCGGCATGGCCCTGCAGGATGCTGTCAAGCTTGCGCAGCGTCGCCAGGTGCGCCTTGTCGAAGAAGCCGCGTTCGGCCAGCGCCGCGTACCAGACGGGGCACGCGTGGCCCTTCGATAGGATGAAGCGGTCGCGGTCGGGCCAGTGCGGGTTGGCCGGATCGAGACGCATGACGCGAAAATAGAGCGCAGTCACGATATCGGCGGCCGAGAGGGAGCCGCCCGGATGGCCGGCCTGCGCGGTGTGGATCATGGTGATGATGTCGCGACGA
>VGOD01000473.1 GCA_016876015.1 Chloroflexota bacterium | reverse complement strand
TGGCGGGCGACCTTGTCTACCTGCCTACCTGTTTCCTTGTCTACTTGCACCCGCCCTGTGGGTTCCTATCCTCATTATAGCCGCTAAGAGAGCCGGGTCAAATCCACGAATTCACGGATCATCCCCCATCCACCGCCCGCATCAACGTCTCCCCATGCTCCAACAGCAGCTTCATTCGCTCGGCCGGCACATCCTTCACCTGGAGATACCGTTCCAGCAGCTCGGTGGGCGTCAGCGCCTCCACCGAGACCGCGCCGAGGCGTTGGCGCTCGGCCCGCTCGACATCCTTTTGCAGCGCGGCCACGAAGTACGCGCCCTCCAGCGCTCGCGTGATCTCGCGCTCGACGAGCAGCGGCTCCTGCTCCTGGCGCAGCGTGACGATCACGCGCACGACCGCTTCGGAGAGGTCGGGCTTCGATTTGATCGCGGCGACGACCGCGGCGGTCGGGTCGGCCGTGTCGCGCACGTCGGCGCGCACCGTGATGAATGGCCGCGCCTGGCGCTGATAGCCGCGCACGAATTCCCACGTCGTCGGCCCATCGGAGATTTCGGCCACTACGAAGCCCTTCGGCTCCCGTTCCTCGCCGAAGTCAATCCGCTCGATGCTGCCGGCGTAGAGCACGGGCGGCTGGTGGTCGCCGTTGAGGCTCTGGTGCTTGTGGATGTGGCCCAAGGCTACGTACCGCCAGGTTGGATCGGTGAGGATGGAGCGCGGCAGCGCGGCGTCGCGGCCGATCATGATGTTCTGCTCGGAGCCGTGGCTAGCCTCGTTGACGCTGAAGTGACCGACCAGGATCGCGGGGATGTCGGGGCGTTCACGCGCCTGGGCTGCCAGCGCCTGGAGGTTGGCGATCATGGCGTTTTGCAGCAGCGCATCCAGCTCGGCCAGGCTCTTGCCCTGGGCGTCCTCTCTGCTCACCAGCGCGGAGCGCAGCGGGTAGGGCGCGGCGGCGACCAGGAGCGGCTGCCCGCGGCGGCAGGCGATCTGATGCAGCTCCTCGCGGTTGCCCACGATCACGTTGGGCACCTCCAGCGTGCCGAAGATGTCAATGCTGGTGGCGCGGCGCGCGACCGCGGGCAGGTCGTGATTGCCGACGAGCAGGATCACCGGGATGCCCGCGTCCGCGATCTTTTTGATGCGCCGCGCGACCTCGCGCTGATAGGTGGGGTTGGGGTCGCGCGTCCGATACGCGTCGCCGGCGAAGATGAAGACGTCCACCCCCTGTTCGATCGCGTACTCGCCGATGTCGCTCAGCCGGCGCAGGAAGTCCATGACGCGGGCGTTGATCCCGGTTGCCGGGTCAACCCGGCCGTAGTTTTCCATGCCAATGTGGATGTCGGCGGTGTGGAGGAGTTTGATAGATGGCATATTGCTCGCCTTTTGGCGGAAGTTGATAGGACGCGGACGAGCGCGGATGAACGCGGACACCTCTTATTTTGTCAGCGCTTGTCCGCGCTCGTCCGCGTCCAGTTAAGGAATCCATGTTATGGAGGGCTTGTTGGTGTTGTCGTACGCTTTGCGGCAAAAGTCTGGGCGCGGGCCAAAGTTGAGGAGCAAGCCGACCTCGTAAGGCGTCGCGCGCAGGTAGTTGAGGAGTTGGGCTTCATCTGTCGCGGTCAGGCGCTGAATGGCTTTCAACTCCACGATCACGACACCCTCAACGAGCAAATCAGCGAAATACTCGCCGACGATCACGCCATCATAGTAGACTTCGATCCCTGCCTGCTGCTCGACTTTGAGGCCCATGCGGCGCAGTTCCAGGGCCATCGCGTTCTCGTAAACCTTCTCCAGGAATCCATAACCCAGTTTTGGGTACACCTTCTTGTAGAACGCATGAAGGATCTTGTCCGTCACATCGGCGTGCTTGAGAGTTTCGTTCACAGTGACCCTCCGAGAAAGTTATGCGCAAAAGACCATTCAGAAAAAGGTTCTATCCGCGTTCATCCGCGCTCGTCCGCGTCCTATTCCGGCCGGCTCAATCGAACCCCGCGAATTCCTTCGGCGGACGCATGGTGGCGACGTTGTCGTTCAGGCGTTGATTCAGCTCGTGCGCGTCGGCGAAGCCCATCGCTTTGTAGAACTCGGTGTCGTAGCGCCGCGTCTGGACGACGACGGGCATGGGGACCGCATGGCCCAGGATGAGGGCCTGCTCGCGCGTGTCGAGGCGAGCCAGCACCTCGCGTAACGCGTCGCCGCCGCTCACGCCGCTCAGCACCGCCTTGATGTCCTCCGGGTTATCCAGCAGCATCGTCACCCGCGTGCCGATCTGCGACATCACCTCGCCATCAATCCCGGAAGGGCGCTGATCCACGATGAACAACGTCACGTTGTACTTGCGCAGCTCGCGGGCGATGGTGCCGAAGATCGTATTGCTCGCGATGGTCGGGTCGAGGAACTTGTGCGCCTCCTCGATGGTGATGACCAGCGGGGTCGGCTC
>VGOD01000472.1 GCA_016876015.1 Chloroflexota bacterium | reverse complement strand
TACGCAGTGGCGCCGAAAACCAGCCACGAATGACACGAATTGACACGAAAATGGGTTGACCAGGCGGCTGAATTCGTGAAATTCGTGCAATTCGTGGCTACTCCGCACGGCACTGCGTAACTCCTGTCAATAATCCGGGGCATGTGTCTCCCCGACGCAAGGGTGCGCCCCGATAGGGAGGCAGCCATGAAGGTTCATCGCCATCTCCTGGATATCCCTTTCCTGCTGGGGCTGGGCCTGGCGCTTCTCGTCAGCACGTCAGCAGGAAGCCAGGCAATCGGCGCGCCGGCCGAGGTCAGGGGACGTGCGGCCGGCGCGCCGTGGACTGTCGCGGCCGCCGGCGACCTGGACGCCAGCTTCGGCGCTAACGGGAAGGTCACCACCAGTTTCGGTCGTGACAAAGACGCAGCGTATGCCGTCGCACTTCAAGGCGACGGCAAGATCCTGGCAGCCGGCGCCGCCTACAACGGCGCCGGCTATCACTTCGCGGTGGCGCGCTATGCCAGCAATGGCGCCCTCGATGCCGCTTTCGGCGCGGGCGGCAAGGTGACGACCCCCTTCGGGCCGGCGGACACGTGGAACAGAGCGTCCGCCATCGCCGCTCAAGGGGACGGGAAGATCGTGGCAGCAGGGGTCGCCGCCATCCACATGGGCGAGAGCGGCTATGTGAACCACTTCGCCGTGGTGCGCTACCAGAGCAACGGCAGCCTCGATCCCTCTTTCGATGGGGACGGCAGAGCGACTATTCTGCTCGGCTGCGGCGAGGCCAGCGCGTCGGCCGTGGCGCTCCAGGCCGACGGCAAGATCGTGGTGGCCGGCGGCACCTTTTGCAGCAGCTACGATTTCGCGGTGGCGCGTTTCCACAGCGACGGCAGCCTGGATCCGGCTTTCGGCGCTGGCGGGGTAGCGACCACCCACTTCGGCCGCAATGAGGTGGCCAGCAGCCTCGCCCTGCAAGGGGACGGCAAGATTGTGGTCGCCGGATCGAGCTACAGCGGCGCGGCGAGCGATTTCGCGCTGGCGCGCTACAACGCCAACGGCAGCCTGGATGCAAGCTTCGGCGCGGGCGGCAAGGCGACGACCGATTTCTCCGGCGGCGCGGACTACGCCAACGCCGTGGCTCTCCAGTCCAATGGCA
Source organism: Chloroflexota bacterium (assembly GCA_016876015.1). Lineage (GTDB taxonomy): Bacteria > Chloroflexota > Anaerolineae > CG2-30-64-16 > CG2-30-64-16 > VGOD01. The sequence continues at coordinate 1,327 of VGOD01000472.1, read as the reverse complement.
AGATCGTGGTCGCAGGGAGCGGCGCCATCGGGGGCAATCGCGACTTCGTGCTGGCGCGCTACAACACCAATGGCAGCCTGGACACAGGCTTCGGCGTCGGCGGCAAGGTGATCACACCGGTGCGCAGCGGCCACGACGATGGCAATGCGCTCGTCATCCAGCCCGATGGCAAGATCATCGTGAGCGGCAGCAGTGAGAACAGCAGCGGGCGTCGTGATTACGCGCTGGTGCGTTACAACAGCGATGGAAGCCTGGACGCCGGTTTCGGCGTGGGAGGCAAGGTTACCACCGACTTTCACGGGTACGGCGACTACAGCACAGCCCTGGCCCTCCAGTCAGACGGCAAGCTGGCGGCTGCTGGGGTCACTGCGATGTCATCGTTCAGCGATTCCTATTTCGCACTGGCGCGTTACCTGGGCGACGCAGGCACGCCCCCTTCGCCCACTCGCACCGCGACCGCCACGCCTTCCCGCACGCCGAGCGCGACCGCGACCCGCACGCCCACGCGCACGCTCACGCCGACCGCAACTCGCACACCCACGCGGACCGCCACGCGGACCGCGATCTCAGGCCCCAGGCTCTACCTGCCGCTGGTGGTCAAGAGGGGATAAGGGACTCATTTGGGTGCAGTTGCTCTCATTTACCGACCGTCCATTTGCTTAGCGTGACCATCAAGCGAGTCCGTAGTTGGCAGGGGTGCTGGTTGTGTGCATTTCAGAGAAGGGTTGGTACAATCGTGTTGAGCCTGTGCCGGATGAGCGAAATCGTGGACTCGCTGACGCCGAATGCGCTGGTGCTCTTCAACGAGTCGTTTGCCGCCACCAACGAACGCGAAGGCTCCGAGATCGCCCGGCAGATCGTCAGCGCCTTGGTGGCAAAGCGGCTCAAGGTCTTCTTCGTCACGCATCTGTATACCCTGGCCCGCGGCTTCTATGATCAAGAGACGGCAAATGCCATCTTCCTGGTGGCCGAAAGGCGCCCCAACGGCGAGCGCACGTTCCGGATGGTCGAAGGCGCGCCATCGCAGACGAGCTTCGGTGTAGATCTGTATGCTGGAGAGTGTTGCAGGAAGCGATCATGGGGGCAGGGTTGACGCTTTGGGGGCATCTTTTTGTGAGGCGGAATCAGATTGATATGAACGGATACTAAGTATCGGCCAGTTCAATCCACATCCGAAGCGACTACTGCCGTTGGGAGTGGCTGCGGCGGCTGGCCGGGCGCCGCATCGCGAATTGGGGGGTGTGTGGAGCCAGTTGGGGCCGCGAGGCTCCGGTTGCGGGCGAGACTACTCCCCTGTTCAAGTCGATGCGACGTGACTGGCGGGCTC
>VGOD01000471.1 GCA_016876015.1 Chloroflexota bacterium | reverse complement strand
TGGCGCGCCGCAGCTCTACCTGATTCTCCGCCACATGGCGCCGTCGTTCCTCAGCCACATCATCGCCTCGATCACCCTGGCGATCCCTGGCATGATCCTGAGCGAGACGGCGCTCAGCTTCCTGGGGTTGGGGCTGCGACCGCCGGTCGTCAGTTGGGGGGTGTTGTTGCAGGATGCGCAAAACATCCGGGCCGTCGCCACCGCGCCGTGGCTGCTTCTGCCGGGCCTTGCCGTTGCGGCCGCCGTGCTCTCGCTGAACTTCCTGGGGGATGGACTGCGCGATGCGGCGGATCCGTATGGGAGATGAGGCGTGAAACGTGAGGCGTCAAACGTGAAGGGTCGGATGCTCTGGGCGAAAAGGTGTAGTCATGGCGTCAGATAATAAACTCATCGAAGTTCGAGACCTCAAGACCCACTTCTTCTTGGATCAAGGCGTTGTCAAGGCCGTAGATGGCGTTGACTTTGACATCCGCCGCGGGGAGACGCTGTGCATCGTAGGCGAGAGCGGCTGCGGCAAGAGCATCACCGCGCGCTCCATCATGCAGATCATTGATCCGCCTGGCCGCATCGTGACCGGCGAGATGCTGCTGCATCGCCGCACGGGAAACGGTGGGGGGCAGGTCGAGGATGTCGTTGACCTGGCGAAACTGGCCCCTAACGGCCGCGAAATCCGCACCATCCGCGGCAAGGAAATCGCCATGATCTTCCAGGAGCCGATGACCTCGCTCAGCCCAGTGCACACCATCGGCCACCAGATCAGCCAGGCGATCCTGCTGCACAACAAGGTGACCAAAGAGGAGGCTCGCCAGCAGACGATCGAGACGCTGCGCCTGGTCGGGCTGCCCAAGCCGGAGTTGCGGGTGGATGGCTACCCCTTCCAGCTCAGCGGCGGCATGCGCCAGCGCGCGATGATCGCGATGGCGCTCTCCTGCCACCCCAGCCTGCTCATCGCCGACGAGCCGACGACCGCCCTCGACGTGACCACACAAGCTCAGATCCTCGACCTGATGATCGGCCTGCAAGAGGAAATGGGGATGGCGATGATGTTCATCACCCACGACCTGGGCGTCGTCGCCGAGATCGCCGACCGGGTGGTGGTGATGTACCTGGGGATTGTGGCAGAGAGCGGTGACGTGGACACCATCTTCAATAGACCGAAGCACCCCTACACTCAGGCGCTGCTGCGCTCGATCCCGCAGGTAGGGAGTGGTGTGCGCCAACGTCTCGATTCGATCAAAGGGATGGTACCCGACCCGTACAACCGACCCAAAGGTTGCCCGTTCCACACGCGTTGCGGCCAACGCATCCCCAGCGTCTGCGGCAAGACGTTGCCGCCCCGGGTCACCGTTGGGGAGGGTCATGATGTGCGCTGTTTGCTATACGGCGGACAGGGAGGGGCAGCATGACGATTGACTTGATTAAGCAGGACAGCAGCGTCTTGCTGGAAGTCCGCAAGCTCAAGATGCATTTTCCGATCCGCAAAGGCATTCTGCGCCGCCAGGTGGGGGTAGTCCGGGCGGTAGACGACGTTAACTTCTTCGTGCGCACCGGCGAGACATTGGGCCTGGTCGGTGAAAGCGGCTGCGGCAAGACGACGACAGGGCGCTGCATCCTGCGCGCCTACACGCCCACGGCCGGCGAAATCCTCTACCGCCGGGGCAGCGGCGACATCGTGAACCTGGCAACGCTGGATGACACCGGGATGAAACCGATGTGGCGGGAAATCCGTATGATCTTCCAGGATCCCTACTCGTCGTTGAACCCGCGCATGACGCTGCTGGAGATCGTGGGCGACCCCTTGAAGCTGAACAATGCGGCGTCCGGCAAAGAGCTGCAGGAGCGCGTGGCGTACCTGTTGCGCCGGGTGGGCTTGCGGCCCGAATACATGCACCGCTACCCCCACGCGTTCAGCGGCGGCGAGCGGCAGCGCATCGGCATCGCCCGCTCGTTGGCGCTCAACCCGCGGCTGGTGGTGGCCGACGAAGCGGTGTCCGCGCTCGATGTCTCGGTGCGCGCCCAAATCCTCAACCTGCTGCAAGACCTCCAACAGGACTTCGGCCTCACCTACATCTTCGTGGCCCACGACCTGAGCGTCGTGGAATACCTGTGCGACCGCGTGGCGGTCATGTACGTGGGCAAGCTGGTGGAGCTGGCCAACACCGAAGAGCTGTACCTCAACCCCCGCCACCCCTACACCGAGGCGCTGATGTCGGCGGTGCCGAAACCCAATCCGCGCCAGCGCAGACGCGGCAAGCGCATCATCCTCGAGGGCGACGTCGCGGACCCGGCCAATCCGCCCACGGGCTGCTACTTTCACCCCCGCTGCCGCTATGCCAAAGAGCGGTGCAGCCAGGTTGAGCCGGAGCTGCGGAACCTGGGCGGCGACCATTTCGTGGCGTGCCATTTCGCCGAGGAGCTTACCCTGCGCGGCGTGACCGTGACGGGCTGAGGCTGAGGTTGAGGCCGAGGCTAAGA
>VGOD01000470.1 GCA_016876015.1 Chloroflexota bacterium | reverse complement strand
GCGCCAGCGTCGTCTCGGCCAGCCCTAACTGCCGGGCATAAGCCGCGGCCTGGCGCAGCGCGCGCTGATAGTCGGGCAGATTGGTGAAGCTCTTGACCTCCAGACCGTAGATTGTGCCGCCGTAGGCGATCAGCAGATCCACCTTGCCGTTCCCCGTGGGGAACTCCGGCCACACGCGACCGCGGTAGCTCTGCAGGAAGTCGGCCAGGTAGCGGTAGAGGATGAAGTGAAAGACCGCTTCGTAGAGCCGCAGATTGCTCTTGCGCGGGGCATCCTTCAACAGCCAGTCGCGGTTCTCTTGCAGATAACGCTCGAAACGGCGCAGCAGGTTCGCCACGTGGATGCGGTCTGCGGTGATGACTGTGTCCAGGTCCTCAAAGTCCGCGTAGAGGCGGCCGGTGTCGGCCACCAGCTCGCGGGCGAAGTAGTTGAACAGCCGCTTCTGGATGAACGGATTGGGGAACCTGACGTAGTAGGCTTCGGGGCTTTCCTGCTCCCAGTCAATCACGCCGTTCTGATAGAGGAAGTTCAGATGCGGGTCGTCGTAGCGGAACGGCATTTTGACGTCGGTCTTGAACAGCTCCAGCACCGTGGCGCGATACGGCTCCTGGCGGGCCTTGCTGATCAGATTCAGAATGTTGGCGTTGGGTAGAACGTTGAGCGCCGCGCCGTAGGCCTGCTCGAAGACGGCAAGATCGAGCGACCGGCCGCGATTGGGGTTGTAGGTTTCGGTCAACAGCTCGCCGAACCACGAAGTGAGGCCCGGCTGACCGCGCGTCTCAGCGTAGATGTGCTCGATCACCGCCTGCGCCACCGGCTGACCGCTCTCCCGCTCGTACCAGCGGAACATGCTCTCGACTTCGGGGAAGGTCAGGTTGGGTATGAACAGACTGCGTTGGACGTTGAACGGCGAGCCGGTGCGGCTCTCGATCCCCAGCACCCCGCGCACGCCGATCAACGCCACCCCGTGCAGCAGATAATCCTTCTCCGCGCTGGGACGGTCGGTCTGGCGTTGACGCCGCAGGTAGATGTTCCGAAAAACCCCTGCCAACCCGCTGATGGCGCCTTCGATGAGAGAATCGAACTCGTCCAGGATCAGGATGAGTGGTCGGCCCAGAACCTCTTTGGTGAACAACTGGTCGAACTCGTCCAGCGCGCCGATCTTGACGTCGGCCAGCGACAGCGCTTTGCACAGATCCCGGGCAATCAACTGCGCGACGCGATCCAGATCATCAGTGGTTTTCAGAGACTCTACAGTGAGGTAGACCACCTGAAACGCCGGCTCCCGACGCAGAGCCGTGATCGCCTGCCCCATCACCCAGGTCTTGCCCCGTTGCCGCGGCGCCCAAACGGTGACGTAGTGCCCCCCCTTGGCAGGATCCTCGCCCAACAGCTCGGCGCAGGCGCGATCCACCAACTCCTGGCGGGGCACGTAGTAGTGCAGATCGGTGTCCACCGGGCCATAAGATGAGAAACGGCGCATGGCTGCCCTCCTTGAGACGCGCTGATCGCTGATTTTCGGCGGTATTATACATCCGATCGGGCCGATGGGAAACCATAGATAGCTCCGTTCGACCAGTCCGGCTCGTTGCCATCTGTGCCGTTGCTGGATGAGCTGGCGTCTCCTTGCACCCTCACAACCGCCGAAGGATCTCACGCACGATGAGGGCGCTGTCGGAATCAATGCCCGCCGTGAGCCTGGCCGCGTCCCGCTCACCGGCCCAGATGCGACGGATGGGGTCGGTGATCTGCCATCAGCGCCAGGTAGACCTCCGGCCGCGGGCTATCCTGGAACACCTGATAGCAGCGCACGATGTGGGGGTGCTTGCCCATAGGCATCAAGCTAAGCTTTTGGATTGCTTCCAGCCGGTCTGCGACCGGCGGGTGACGCCCTCATGGGCACATCTTGCGGCGCTTATACCCCTTTGGCGCACCCTGACACCGTCGAAAGCAGCAGAAAAGCGCCTGAGTCGGGGTCACAGACCCCTTGTGAGCCAGCGCTGAGACTGCGAACATCGCTTAGCTTGATGCCTATGGGGTCACAGACCCCCTGAGAGCAGGCTCATAGGCGGTCTGCGACCGCCGTTCCCCGGATTATTGAGAGGATTCGAAAGCCCGTTTACTTCACATCTGATTCTGCAGCCATACCCAGGGAGTCACTGCCATGAAATGTTCCCTACTTCGGCTGACTGCCAGCATTGTCCTTTCCGTCGTGCTCGCCCTCGCTTTAGGCGGCGTCATCCTGTCCGCCGGACACCGATCCGCTTCAGGCGAGACGGCGGCCTCAACGGCGAACCTGAACCCCAAAGTCGTGGCTACGGGCCTCGGACCCCCGGTCACTGCACAGTCTGTCTCGCAACCTGCCGCACGTTATGCGCCTGGGCGGTTGATCGTGAAGTTCCGGTCGGAGGCCCGCGTGCTGAAGGGCGCCGATGGCAAAGTCGCCAGCGACGCTGAATCGCTGGCGACCCTGTTGGCAGCGCATCAGGTCAGCG
>VGOD01000469.1 GCA_016876015.1 Chloroflexota bacterium | reverse complement strand
CATCGGGTTCATCAAGTCGTTGCAGTACCTGTTGCCAGGCCGGGCGATGGTCGATCGTGCGGCCGCTGTAGTGGACACCCTCGTCGGCATCCTGGTAGACCTCCGGCTTCCAACCCTGTTGCTGGCAATACGCTCGACAGGCAGCCAGTTGGCGCTCCGGTGAGACGGTCTCCTGGCCCTTATGGATGAAGCTCTTGCGGACATAGACGAGTGCGGTGACGCGCAGTGGATCCAGTGTGCGTTTGGAGAGCAGAGACATGAGCTTCTGCCTCTCGATCATGCGGGATCGGAGCTGCGTGGTCCATAACCTGCGGAGGGATGAGCGCCTGGTGTTCCTGCCAATCCGCTCTGCTCCTCAACGCAGGGCCGCGTCTGGTAGACGCGAGTTCCGATCCCGTACAGATAATCTCAGCCATCAGGCGCACGAACTGCCGCCGGGCAAAGTCGGTCGTTGACATGGGGCACACTCCAGGGGTCGGTGTGCGTCGAACTCGCTGGAGTTGCCGAAGGCGGACACGTGGGCGGCCACTCCGAACCGATCGGCCCGTGACGCTTTGGACCGGTCGGGGGAGCGTTCTGGCGTCCGTATCGCTGCACGCTCCCTGGTTGTGGGGCTCCGTGTCAAGTATCAGTTGTGTGGGGCAGTGCTCGCTTTCGACAAGCACTGCCAGGGCCAGCCTGCCGGTTCCGATCAGACGACTGTGCGCCGTGTGTGAGTGAAAATGGGATTACTGACCGAGAGTATAGCACAGTTGTTCCAAATCGGCAACACGCTTTCAGTCCCATCGTTGCGCTTGCGCGTCGGGCGGCGACTGGTACACAGTCACCATAAACAACATCAATCCGGTTCTGTCTGGGAAACAATGGGCTTGACAACTGCGCCAATGCCGTCTATAATGCAGTCGAAATGCAAAATAGCCGATCCGTTCCAGGAGGTGTGGCATGTATGTCCCACGGACACTCGAAATCTTTGTTATCCAGGCAGCCCAACAGTTCCCGGTCGTCTTGCTGACCGGAGCACGACAGGTCGGCAAGACCACACTCTTGCGGCATCTCGGCCAGGAGGGGCGCGCCTATGTGACCCTGGACGATCCGCTCGTGCTCAGCCTCGCCAGGACGGACCCGGCGCTGTTCATACAGCGTTTCCCGCCGCCCGTGCTCATTGATGAAATCCAGTACGCGACCGGGCTATTGCCGTACATCAAGATGGCCGCCGACCGCGGCGGAGAACCAGGGCTGTTCTGGCTCACCGGTTCGCAGCAGTTTCACTTAATGAAGGGGGTGTCCGAATCGCTGGCCGGCCGCGTGGCCATCTTGCACCTGTTGGGACTCTCCCGGCGCGAGCTGCTGGGCCAGGGCCTGGACGCCACGCCCTTCGTGCCGACGCCGGAGGAGATCGCGCGGCGGAGCGCCCAAGTGCGCAAGCTCACGCTGAAGGAGCTGTACCGGCTGATCTGGCGCGGCACGCTGCCGGCGATCGCACTCAACGAGGCGGTGGAACGCGATCTCTTCTACAGTTCCTACGTGCAAACCTACCTGCAGCGTGACGTGCGAGATCTGGCGCGGGTCGGCGACGAGCTGGCCTTCCTGCGCTTTCTGCGGGCCGCGGCCGCGCGTACTGGACAGATCTTGAACCTGGCCGGGCTGGCGGGCGACGCCGATGTGGCCCCGAACACGGCGAAGCACTGGCTCTCTATCCTGCAAGCAGCCGGTACCGTCTACCTGTTGGAGCCGTACCACACCAATGTAACCCAACGCCTGGTCAAGGCGCCCAAGCTCTACTTCCTCGACACTGGCCTGGCCGCGTACCTGACGGAATGGGCCAGCCCAGAGACACTGGAGGCCGGCGCCATGTCGGGTGCGATCCTGGAGACCTGGGTCATGGCCGAGCTGCTCAAGAGCTACTGGCATACCGGCCGGCGACCACCGTTCTACTACTATCGGGACAAGGATCTGCGGGAGATTGACCTGCTGCTGGTGCAGGATGGCGTCGCCTATCCGCTGGAGATCAAGAAGACCGCATCGCCCGGCCGCGATGATGTCCGGCATTTCGGGGCGCTGGAACGGCTGGGCCTGCCTGTCGGCCCGGGCGGTCTGATCTGCCTGGCGGAGCAGGCGTTGCCGCTCACGGCGACGGCCCAGTCCGTCCCGGTGTGGGCCATCTGACCCTTGATCCGGGAACGGAAACCGCTCTTTGACAGCATTATGGTTTTGCGCTAGTCTCAGACTACCACTGAAACCACGTTTCGGTGGCGAAAGTGTGACAAAGTTTTTCGTGTGGGGGTCAGCCGCGCGTGCGCTCTACCGGTTTGTGCGGTAAGATGGGTTGGCTAACATCTCACCCCCAGCACAGGGAGGAGAACCATGCTCGGCCAACCGACGCCCGCTGGCAGTCCCGACTGCACCTTAACAACGGCGCCCGCCGCGGCGCTGACCGAAGTCGTCAGCCTGAATGCCCAGATCCAAGTGCGCAAGGCGGCCGACCAGCACACCGTGCTG
>VGOD01000468.1 GCA_016876015.1 Chloroflexota bacterium | reverse complement strand
GCTACCTGCCGTTTGGCGACGTGCGCGACACCTACCGCCGGGACGCCGGCTTCAGCTTGCAGACGCAGTACCGTTTCACCGGGCAGCGGCTGGAGCAACGGCTGGGCGCGCCGGAAGGCGGACTGGATCGCGGGTTGTACTTCTATGGCGCGCGCTGGTACGATAGCTCCTTGGGCCGGTTCCTCAGCCCGGACCCCATCGTGCCGAGTCCGGGCAATCCGCAAAGCTTGAATCGCTACGCGTATGTGCTGAACAACCCCTTGCGTTTCGTCAATTCGTTAATTCGTCGGATTGACAGCCCTCTCCCAGGCATGGTATACTCCCTCTTGAGACCGGTTTCCACCTGATGGAACGCTGTCGGCCTCATGCCAGTCTGACCTGTGTTCCTTTCCCCCCTCTGCAGGTGGCAAGCCGTGCGCCAGACTGCCAGCTCATTGACCGAGCTGATTCCCATTCGCCACGCCCAGCAATCGCGAGGCTGCCGGTTGCAGTCGGAGGGTCGCCGTTGGCTCCGTCTGGGCGCTTCATCGAAGCCGATCAATACCGTGTCACTTGCAAGCGCCGACAGCACTCCGTATGATTCGGTGTTCGCCAGCAATGCGCTGCCAGGATGGAGAAACGCACCGTGTCCAAACTCGATGAGTTTATGCGCATCTTTCAATTGCCGCCGGCCATGATCCCCCACATCGCGTTCGTCGCGACCGAGCAGGAGATTGACCTCGTCGTGGGATTGAACAACAACGTCATGACGCTGCCGCAAGTCGCAGAGATGTTGGCTATGCCGCACGCCGAGGCCGAAGCGTTCCTGCAGCAGGCCTACTACCGCCAGATCATCAAGCGCAAGACCGAAGACGGCGTCACGACCTACTCGGCGTACACCTTCTACCGCCGTCTCGACCCGCTCTCGATGTACGAGAACTGGGGCGACGTGCCTGCCGATGCGCGCGATGCGGTCATCGAGTGGCAGTTGCAGGAGTTCATCAACATCTGGCTGCCGGTGGTCGAGGAGTTGCGCAAAAACCCTGATGCTTACGTGCGCATCCCCAACCGCGATGTCCTGCTGTTGGACGAGGCGCTCGAGATGGTGGATGCCGCCACAGAGCACGTCGTCGTGCCATGCGATTGCCGCGCTATCGTCATGGCCTGTGATCGGCCCCTGGAGGCGTGCATCCGCCTGGATGAAGGCGCGCAGCGCACGTTGGAGATGGGTCACGGCCGGCGGCTGACCAGGGACGAGATGAAACGGCTGGTGGTTGACGCAGACCGGGCCGGGTTGATGCACACGGGCAACCGGCGCTGGCGCCAACTGGGCCAGCTCTTCGGCTTCTGCAACTGCTGTGCGTGCGACTGTTACCCCTTCCGCGGGGGCATCAAGCTGGGAATGAGCCAGCAATGGCCACGCGCCCACTACATCGCGGAGCGTGACTTGACCAGGTGTCATATGTGCGGCAAGTGCGCGCAGCGTTGTCACTTCGGCGCGTTCTTCCGTGATGGCACGCGCGTCGTGGTCAATGATAAGAAGATGCGCCATGTGGCGTTCGATCCGGCCAGGTGCTGGGGCTGCGGGCTGTGCGCCACCGGCTGCCCCGAGGGCGCCATCGCCATGCGGCCGCTGCCAGTGAGCGCCGCGACTGACGCAGCCCCGAGTGCAGCCGAGACCATCATCCTGTCCGATCAGATCAGACGCATGTACGACGGCTACGTTGAGGACAGGCGAGAGTCGCACACGTGAGCGTTAGCATCCCAGTCTTGCGTGACATCACAGAAGCCAACACTTTGCTGGCGAACGAGCTGCGCGCCGTCTTCCGCGGGCGCAACATCCTCGTGCTCGACCTCATCGCCTCGCCTGGCGCGGGCAAGACGACCTTGCTGGAGCGCACCATCGGCCGGCTGAATGGCGAACTGCGCCTCTGCGTCATCGAGGGCGATCCGACCACCAGCATTGATGCGGAGCGCGTGGCCGCGGCCGGCGCGCCGGCCGTGCAGATCAACACCGGCAGCGGTTGTCATCTGGAGGCGCGCATGGTGCAGGCCGCGCTGTCTCAACTCGATGTCGCGGGCGCCGACGTGATCATCATCGAAAATGTCGGCAACCTGATGTGCCCCACCGGCTGGGATTTGGGCGAAGACGCAAAGGTTGTGGTCGCCAGCCTGCCCGAAGGGGATGACAAGCCGCTCAAGTATCCCATGGCGTTCTCGGCCGCGCAGGCGGTTGTCATCAACAAGATTGACCTGGAGCCGTATGTCTCTGCCAAAGCCGAACGTCTGCGCCGCAACGCGCTGACCATCAACCCTGACCTGGCCGTCTTCGAGGTTTCGTGTCTGACCGGCCAGGGGCTGGATGGCTGGCTGGACTGGCTGCGCGCGAAGCTGCTCGCGAAGCGACGAACGGGGACGGGGTGACATGGGGACACGGGGACGCGGGGACGGGGTGACACGGGGACGGGGTGACACGGGGACACGGGGACATGGGGACACGGGGACGCGGGGACGGGGTGACACGGTGACACTGA
>VGOD01000467.1 GCA_016876015.1 Chloroflexota bacterium | reverse complement strand
GCCCAGGCAATGGTGTTGAATAGTGTATAGACAAACAGCGGATCCTGAAACGCCACCGCTTTTCGGCGTTCATCCGCCACTACAGCACTTGCCATGTCGAATTCTCCCTTGTGATTGTGTTAGCGCCGAGATCGCGTGCTGGCGAGTTCTCCCGCTTCTCGGCACCTGCGATTGCATCGCTTCAATCTGAAGCCATTATCGCCCCAGACCTGCACTGTCGCAACGGGTATTCGGCCTGTTTGTGCCCCCGCTATTCGGCGGGGGTCATTTCGATCAGGGCAGAACGACCACCGGCATGCCGATGTAGGCGACATCGACACCGCCGCGAGAACCTGCAAACCCCGCATCGCACTCCTCACGAAAATCACCTGATCGCCTCCGAGTTCAAGGCTACCAACTTAGGCCGGAGCCATCATCTGCCACCTGTGATGCTTGCATACTGATACCGGGTCAGCAGTATGAGTGAGTTTCTGAAGCTGCGCCTGCCAATCAGCCTGCCAGGCAAAAAGCTCGTCGAGCAGGCGCAACGCCTCCGGCGTGCGGCCGAACTGATAGAACGTCAGGGCGCAGACCGACTGACGCCGCACCAGGTCCAGGCGGATCAGATCGTCGAGCGCCAGCATGACGGCGGCCTCGCCGGCGCCGACCCGATAGGCGAGGTCGCTCTGCTCGATAGACGACAGCTTGAACCTGTACAGGTAGGCCAACACGTCGCGCTTGATCGGCGAGTTGAGCGCATTGGCGGCCAACGCGGCCACCGCCGGCTCCAGGCCGTCGAATACGTCGAAGGCAACCGGAGCGGCTGCCGTGAGCTGGCGGACGCTGGCGCCCAGGGCTTCCGGTGAGGCCGGCCCGGAGAAGCTGAGGACCACCGTGCGGCTGCCTTGCCGCAGGAAGTAGGCGCTGGCGCCGGACGGCAGGGTCAGCCCCTGGAGCGCGTCGGGGGCGCTGTCGCGTAGGGCGGCCACCATGCCGCTGGCAACCAGCTCATCCAGGCAACAATCCCCTTGGGTCTGCACGACCCGGCCGACCTCATCATAGATAGCCGTTCCGAGGAGCCGGGCCTTGGGCTTCAGCCGGCTGAGCGCCACAATAGCGACTGCCATCGGGAGGCATACCAGAAGTGGCTGGCGAACGCGGCCAGACCGCCTTGCCAGTTGCCGTGCATGATCAAGAACATCCGCAGCGCATCCAGGCTCCACCCGACCAGCGCCATGAAGGCGATCACCAGCCAGGTGTCGGACCGCAGAAGCTTCTCCCGGATTCTGACCGTCATCGCACGCCTCGCGTGGTCTGCCAGACGCTTAGCAATGTAGTGCGGCCCTAAACTGCTCGCAAGGTGGAAATGTATGAATCATTCAGGTGGTTGCTTCAGCGGTCTTCGCCGCCAAAGCGTCGGCCCGTGCCTGAAGATCCCGACGGCAGCGCTGTTTGACTTCCTCGGCGCGGTCAGCCAAGTCGGTGAAGAAGGCATCGACCTTGTTGCGCACTTTGTCCGCCTTGTCAAAGCAGGTATTCGCCGTGACGTCTTCGCGAATCCAATCCCAGATGGCCTCGTCCGGGTTGAAATCCGGGCTGTAGCCAGGCAAAGCGACCAGCCGCAACTTCAGATCGGGGGTCGTCAAGTACTCACGGATCTCTGGGCCATGATGGGCTGGCCCGTTGTCCCAGATCACCATCAATGGCTCAGCATGCTGCTCGCGCAACTGTTTCAGGAACTGCACCGAAGTCTCCGCGTTGGTGTTGCCCGGCACCGACATCGCCTCGACCTCGCCGGTCTCCAAGCACACTGCCGAGTAGTAGGTTGCCTTCTCGCCCAACCTGGGACTGGTCGTGTCCACCAAGGCCGGCTCGCCGCGCAAAACCCATTTGGCGCGCAGTTCCACGTCCGCCCGGAAGTGCGCTTCATCGACAAAGAAGATCTTGGCGCCCTGGGCCTGAGCCTCTTGACACAGGGCGACGTAGGCGGTCACAAAGGCGGCGCGCTTGTCGGCCTTGGCCTTCAACAGCCGTTTCTTGGGCCGTTTGACAACGCACCCCAGCCGATGCAGGTAGTTCAGGCAACTGCGACTACTGAGCGCCAGGCCAAAACGCGCTTGCACGAACTGGCGTACCACCTTCCAGCTCCAGTTGGCCAGCTCCAGCCCCGCGTCACACGGCGCCGCCTGCACGGCGGCCTTCAACTCCGCTTGCTGGGCCGGGTCGAGGGCGGGGGGGAACCACCCGTCTGCTCGAAAGTCATCCCTTGCGGCCCCTTGTCCTGGAAGTCCGTCAGCCAATCGGCAATCGTGCGGCAATCCCGCTGCAAGGCCTCAGCAACCTGTTCCGCCGACCAGCCACGCGCCAGCAGCCACAGCGCATGCCAGCGTTCGCGCTCACGAGGTGTCGGGGCCCGGTACACCCGCTCCCGTACCTGGTGCACATCCAACTGCCAGTGTCCGAGCATGACCATGACGTCGTTCATGAGCAGAGCCTCCCGTAACCCAGGTATCACTGGCAGTATACCAGGGCCGCTCTGCATTTTCACTCTGCGAGCAGTTTAG
>VGOD01000466.1 GCA_016876015.1 Chloroflexota bacterium | reverse complement strand
CACCCGTGCCAGGCGATGGCCGATCTGATGACGCTGATGGAGTTGTTCGGCCGCGATCTGCGCGGGCGCAAGTTCGTCCTCTCCTGGACCTACGCGCCGAAGTACGTCCGGCCGCTCAGCGTGCCGCAATCGCTGCTCTGGCTGATGCCCCGCTTCGGCATGGACGTGACATTGGCCTATCCCGAAGGCTACCACATGATGCCCGATGTGATGGAGAAGGCGCGCCAGTTCGCCGACGAGGCCGGCACGACGATCACCGAGACGCACAACATGGAAGAAGCGTTCGTGGACGCTGATTTCCTCTACCCCAAGTCGTGGGGCCCGATCATGGTCACGGAAGACGAGCCGACGGTCGAAGCGATGGCGGCCAGGAACACCGGCTGGCGCGTGACCCAGCAGAAGATGGCGCTCGCCAAGAAGCACGCGGTCTACATGCACTGCATGCCGATTGACCGCGGCCACGAAGCCGACGGCGACGTGATTGATGGCCCGCAGTCGGTCATCTACAAGCAGGCCGAGAACCGGCTGCACATCCAGAAGGCGCTGATGGCGCTGGTGATGGGTGGGCGGGCGTGACGGGCCGGCGAATGACGAATGACGAACGGCGAATGACGAATGACGAATGACGGCGCTGAAGTCGTCAAACGGATCACGCGCCTGGCGCGGGAGATGACCGGGCGCCGCGAGCGGTTCCTGGCCGATCTGATCCGCATTCGCTCCTACACCGGTCAGGAAGGCGCGGCGGTCGAGCGCACGCTGGCGGAGTTGCGCGCCATCGGCTGCGACGAGGTGTGGACCGATTCGGCCGGCAACGCGCTGGGCCGGATCGGCCACGGGCCGCGGGTGATCCTCTACGACGCGCACCTGGACACGAACGCGGTGGCGGACGAACGCGAGTGGCCGCACCCGCCGTTGGAGCCGGTCGTTGAGGGCGATGCGATGTTCGGCCTGGGCGCGTCCGACTGTAAGGGCGGCGTCGCGGCCATTGTTTACGGCGCGGCGATTCTGGCGGAAGTGGCTCGGTCAGGAGACCGGCCACAGCAGTCGGGAGGGGTGGCTCGGTCAGGAGACCGGCCACGGCAGATGAGTTTGTTGGATGATTTTTCAGTCGTCGTCATGGGCGCGACGTTGGAGGAGGACGCCGAGGGGTTCGCGCTCCGGTCGCTGGTCGAGCGCGACGGGCTGCGGCCAGAGGTCGTGCTGCTGGCCGAAGCCACCGACCTGACCTTGCGCCGCGGGCAGCGCGGCCGCTGCGAAGTGCGCGTGCGCACCGAAGGCCGCGCGGCCCACGCCAGCCAGCCCCACCTGGGCGAGAGCGCCATCCTGAAGATGCTGCCGGTGATCGCCGCGCTGGAAGAGATGAACACCAGCCTGCCCGTGGATCCGATCTTCGGCAAGGGCAACCAGGTCGTCACCCTGATCGTGGGGCCGCACACGCCGAATTCGGTGCCCGCCTGGTGCGAGGTGACTGTAGACCGCCGCCTGGTTCCAGGCGAGACGCCCGATGCGGTGCTGGCAGGCATCCGGGCCGTGGTGGGGCCGCTGGGCGCGACCGCCACCATCCCGACCCAGCCGGTGACAGCGCACACCGGGTTGCGTCTCGACGGCCCGGCCTTCTACTCCGGTTGGCTGCTGCCCGACGCCGACCCGCTGCTGGCCGCGGGCAAGGCGACGGCCAGCGCGTTGTGGGGCGTCGAGCCGGCCGTCGGCGTCTGGCGCTTCTCGACCGACGGCGCGTACTCGGCCGGCGCCGCCGGCATCCCGACCCTGGGCTTCGGGCCGCAGGAAGAGCAATACGTCCACGCGGCCGATGACCAGGTGAATCTGACCAAGTTGCGCAAGGCGACCGAGTTCTACGCGCTTTTCCCATGGATGTACGCACAATGAGTTACGACATCGTCATCCGAAACGGCACGCTGGTGACGCCCGCCGGGCTGCTCCGGGCCGATCTGGGCATCGCAGGCGAGACCATCGCAGCCATCGGCCATGGGCTGGCAGGCAACCAGGTCATCGACGCGGCGGACAAGCTGGTGATCCCCGGCGGCATTGATCCCCACGTCCACCTGGAGATGCCGGCCGGCGCGGTGCAGTCGTCCGACGACTGGGTCACCGGCACGACCGCCGCCGCGTGCGGCGGCACGACCACGGTGATTGATTTCGTGGAACCGACGCGCGAGGCGGAGGTTGAGGCTAAGGCTGAGGCTGAGGTTGAGATCACCTCAGCCTTAACCTTAACCTCAACCTTAACCTCAACCTCAACCTTAACCGGCGCGCTCGCCGCTCGCCGCGCCGAGGCCGACGGCCGGGCAGTCATAGACTACGGTCTGCACATGACCCTCCTGGACGCCAATTCGCAAACCCTGGCGGAGATTCCGGCCGTGGTCGCCGCGGGTTGCCCGTCGTTCAAGACCTACATGACCTACAGCTTCAAGCTGACGGACGACGTGTTGATCGCGGCGATGGACGCCGTCGGGCGGGCCGGCGGGATGGTCATGGTCCACGCCGAGAACGACGCGGGCATCGCCTTCCTGCGGCAAAAGCTGCTGGC
>VGOD01000465.1 GCA_016876015.1 Chloroflexota bacterium | reverse complement strand
GGAGAAGGCGAACGGCCGCCGGGTTCCGAACCGTTCGTAGACTCGGCCCGCGGCCGTGTTGGAGAGCAGCCGCACCAGCCGGTTGGCGCTCAGCAGCACGCCCACCAACGGCAGCGCGATCCCCAGGCTGGGCGCCTCCAACGGCAAGATGCTGTAAAGGTACGAATCGCCGACGATGCAGAGCGCGATCACCAGGCCCGAGGTGAGCACCAGGCGGGTGGGGGTTGGCGGTGGTGCGTGATGCGTGATGCGTGATGCGTGATCTGTCATTCGTCGTTCGTCATCGGTCGTCCGTCGCCGGTTACGCCGCGACCCCGTTCTCCCGCAGCAGATCATCCACCAACACCGGCTTGCCAGCCTTGACCGACGCCTCGGCTGCGACGCCGACAACGACCGACCAGAAGCCTTCGAGCGCGCTGGCCGTGCGCGTCGGCTTGCCCTCGATGTTGTCCATGAAGTTGACGTGCTCGAAATAGGTCGCGCCGTAGTGCCCGCTCCCCTGGATGAACTTGGGATAGGACGGCTGGCTGACCACCGTGGGCCGATGGTCGCCGCAGAGGATCTCGAAGCCCGTCTGGGGCCGCGCTTCGGGCAGGAAGTCCTCGTTCTCGAACGCCTTCAGCCGGCCCTCGTCGCCGCACAGCACCAGCTCCTCGTAGAACATCGGCGCGAACATGCACAGGTTGAAGTTGGCGCGCACGTCGTTGGCGTAGGTCACGATCACGAACGCGTTGTCCAGGATGTCCGACTTTTCACCCGCGTACTCGAAGCCGATGAAGTTCACGGCCTGGCTGCCCACCGCGTAGACGCTCACCGGCCGGCTGCCCGCGAAGAGGTTCATCAGGTCGAAGTAGTGGCAGCACTTCTCCACCAGCGTGCCGCCGGAATACTTCGAGAACTTGTTCCACTGCTTGACCTTGTCCAGGAAGGGGACGCGGTGCTCCAGGATGGTGATCGTCTTGATGTCGCCGATCGCCTTGCGCTCCAGCGCGGCGTGGATCGCCTCGACGTAGATCGGCTTGTAGCGGTATTGCAGGCCGATCTGGAAGACCGCGGGATGGCTGGCCGCGATCTCCGTGATCTCGTGCGCGTCGCGGATCGTGGTCGCCATCGGCTTTTCCAGCAAGATGTGCTTGCCCGATTTGGCGGCCACCCGCACCACATCGAGGTGGCTGTAGTTGGGCGTGCAGATCACCAGCCCGTCCACCGCGGGATCGTTGCACGCCGCCTCCAACGAGTCGTAGGCGATCACCTTCGCGGCGGGATCGAGGATGGTCGCCGACTTTTGCGCGGCCGCCATGCTGCGGCCGCTCGCATCGAAGACGCCGTGGATCGCCGCGCGGCCCTCCATCTGGGTCACGCGGATGTGCTCCATCCCGTTCAGCCCGCTCCCGATCACGTTGAAGCGATGGGTGGGCGGGTCGGCCGCGAACAGATAGCGGTCTTCCGCTGCCAGATAGCCGAACGCAGGATTCATCGCATAGGGCGTGACGCGTAGTTCTTTACCACGTTGCATGAGTTACCTCCGTTGTGTTGAGGGGGGGACTGGATATTAGGTATTGGGTATTGGCGCGTGCGGCAGTTTTGGCTGCCGACAGAAGATCAGAGACCACGACTTGTCGAATCCCCAATCCCTAATATCTAATATCTAATATCTAATACCCGTCCTTACCGACCCATCCCCATAACCAGTATCGTCCCCAAACTGAACACCGCCAGCATGCTCGCCAGGCTGAGGCCCAGGGCGAACGGCTTGACGCCGGTGCGGCGGACGGCCTCCACGTCGGTGCCCAGGCCGATGGCCGAGAGGGCCATGAGCACCGCGAACCTGGCGACTTCGTCCACGAATTTGAGCGCGCTCGCCGCGGCGGTCAGCGCGCCTGGGTGAGCCACATCCTGCGGCAGGATGCCCAGCGCCACACCCGCGGTGCGGAGCAGGGTCATCAGCAGGAAGCCGAGCACGAACCAGGGCACGATCTTGCCGAAGGTCACGCGACTGGACGTGCCAGGCACACCTCCCTCCGGTCGGGAAGTGCCTGGCACGTGAGAGCTTCGCCTCTGCGACCGCGCATAGACCAGGCCGATCAAGATCATCACCGGAACCATCAGCGTGTTGCGGGTCAGCTTGACCACCGTGGCGATGTCGCGCGCCTTGTCGCTGAACGCCGCGCCCGCGGCCACCACCTGCGACGTGTCGTTCACCGCCGTCCCCGCCCACAGGCCGAACGTGCGGTCGCTCACGCCCAGGAAGTAGCCGATCAGCGGATAGACCACCACCGCCAGCGTGCCGAAAAAGGTGATCGTCGCCACGGCGAAGCTGACCTCCTCCTCCTTCGCCTCGATCACCGGCGCCACCGCCACGATGGCCGTGTTGCCGCAGATCGCGGTGCCCACGCCGATCAGCGCGGCCAGCCGCGGCGGGATCTTCAGCAGCCGCCCTGCAAAGAAGGCCAGCGTCAGCGCCACGGCCATGCACGCCACGATCAGCAGCAGCGCCGACAGGCCGGTGGCGACCACATCTTGCAGGCTCAGCCGCAGGCCCAGCAGGATGATGCCCAGCCGCAGGA
>VGOD01000464.1 GCA_016876015.1 Chloroflexota bacterium | reverse complement strand
CGCGAGGTATGCCCTTTTTGTCCCCTCCTACGAAGCATTAGACCCTTTGGGGCCTACCTGTATGTCCCTATCGTGATACGCTCACGCTGGCCGCACAGTGGGGGAGGACCATTTCGAACGAAAGCAGGCCCATCACACCCCCAGACCTGGTTGATCCGCCTCGGCCGGCGTGACCTTTTGGGCCTGCTTGAACGTCGAGGCGGTCGGCGGCATCCTGACGCCCGTATCGCGCAGAAGATCGGCGATGGCGACAATCTGCAGCCGCATCTATCACCTGACTTTCTCACTGAAATGCAAGGTTGAGCTTGATCCGTAACTTGGCGTTCAGAGCCGCCACGAATCTATCCTTCTTCCCGACATTGGGAAGACCGACTTCGGGGAAGAGGATGACGTTGTTGTGATCGCCGAAGTAGTGCAAGGCGATGTCTGATAGGACACGCGGAGTGCCCGCAAACGTGCCCGGTTCCTCGAAACGCCGAGGACAGACTGCGCAGATTTCACCATGGTGGTCAGCCGAACAGACACCGAATGGGTAGTCAATCAGGCGGCTGGTCTTGTTGCAGAGAGCGTCGGTAAATCGGCACCAATGGCGCTTCCGCGCGCGCTCTGCTTCGGGAGATCTGTTGTTGATCGGATACCCGAAGACCTCTGCTGGTCGGTTACCCGCTTTTCTTACCATTCGAGCCTTCCCGTTGAATCAGTGCTTTCCAAATGGCGCGCACTTCCGCAGGCGGACTATCCTCAGCCAGCAGCCAACCGAGCGCCGCGCCGCACTGCCGGCAGAACGTCTCGCTATCGCCGGTGTCTATGCATTCCATCGGCTGCCAGTGGCCGGGCAAGACTTCTTCTTTCAGGGCCAAGACCAGAATGGTGTCGTGTTTGATCGAGTTAAGGTTGTTGATGTGCACCGAGATCGGGTTCTCGGAGAAGACCACGTATCGGTTGATCAGCCGGAAACCGGCTTCTCGCAGCGCCAGCGTCAGCTCGGCCCAGGCGTTGGGGTCCCAGTGGTGAAAGGTGAAAACCATGCGGCCGACACCGGGCTTGAGCACCCGCCCACACTCGCGAAAGATGCCCGCCAGCACGACCATGAAGCTGGTGTCGCCGTCGGCGGCTTTCGTGGCCACGGCGCTCTGTGCTTCCTCGTAGGCCCAATCCACCTCCCCGGGCAACAACCTGGCCAGCCAAACGCGGAAGTAGACCGCCAGATCGCTGTATTGCACACTGTCGTAGTAAGGCGGATCGGTAACGACAAAATCCACCGAGTCATCCGCGATAGGCAGATGACGCGCGTCGCGATGAAGCAGCCAGAAGGCTTGCTCATGGCCAGTGAGCTGCGCCTGGGAAAAAACCTCGCGCCCGCCATCCAACTCGCCGGGGACTTGCACCGGTCGGGTTCGCCCACCCGGTTCAACCAACCGCTCGATCGGCGCAGCAGCCCACCTGCGGCCGCGCACGATGCGGTCACGGAACAGTTGCTGCAGATTGCCAGAGGACTCACATGGGTTGATCGGGTTGTTTTCCAACGCGGTGTACTGAAACGAATAGGCGTGCAGGCCAAAGACGTGACGGATTGCGCCAGGACGATGCTTGAACCAGCCTTTGTACCCGCAGAGCATCGCATTGAATTCCAGTGATGTCGAAACGAGCAGCGCCAGATTGAATTTGACCACCCCCTCCTCGGCCTGCAGAAGCCGGATTGCGTGGTGTAGATAGAGCAACTGGCGCGATGAGAACAGATCGAGATAGGAAGTCACATTGCGGTTGAGCAGATCGCCCGATTTTGGGCCATTCCTGACCGCGAAATGGGCGGAGTCGCCGAAATCCAACCCGACCCGCCTCTCGTCAGCGGCCGCCCGCCGCGCCAGATCGTTCACATCGGGCGGCTTGAAAAACAAGCCATGCTCCGGACAATCGGCTACGACGACCAGCGGCGCGTAACGTGCGTAAAACGGCGCGTCGAGCAGATCACGGTACTTCTCGCCGCAGTGGAGACATGTGGTCTCCGACTTCAGAACCAGTGGTAGGTGATTTGGGCGATAACGCAAGATGGCATCTTGCGTTACATCACTTCCCGTTGTGCCTACACCCGGCTTTGCGATGGCTGCAGTGACCTCGGTCGCCCGTTCTGAGCTACCCGGCCGGCGATCTGATCCACCTTCGATCTGTCCTGTTTCGGGTGAGATGCGTATGACGCGCTCTCCTTCGTAACGCAACTCGTACTGATCAATCTGAACAACCTCGCCGCAAGCGCACATCCGCCGCAGGCCGTAGAGGGTATATTGGAGATCGAGCGACCGGGCACAGTGCGGACATGTCGTCTGGAAGTACGGTTTCAACTCACGATAAAGCGCCGCGAAGAAGCGATCGAAAGCTTCCTGCAACTCGGCCAGGGGGATCTGACTCAGCGTTGCCCGCGCCTGCGCCACCGGAATCGGATCCACATCCACGCCAATGACGCTGGCGCCCAGGCGGATCGCCTCGTGCAACGTTGTGCCGCCGCCCATCATCGGATCGAGCACCACCTTGCCGGCCAACCCGCCGGGCGCGTAGTAATCACGCCGCGCCGGGTCGGGCGCAAG
>VGOD01000463.1 GCA_016876015.1 Chloroflexota bacterium | reverse complement strand
CGCAGTGCCGTGCGGAGTAGCCACGAATTGCACGAATTTCACGAATTCAGCCGCCTGGTCAACCCATTTTCGTGTCAATTCGTGTCATTCGTGGCTGGTTTTCGGCGCCACTGCGTAAGTCCTGTCAATTAGAATACTTTACTCAAACTTCCCGCGGTCGCGCGCTCGCCAAATTCGCCACACCATCTTGAGGAACAGCAAGCTGTCCTGGATCGGCCGGAAGTGGCTGGTCTTGTCGTTGTAGATTGTCTTGATGGGCACCCACGCGAGCCGGAAGCCGGCCATACGTGCGCGCAAGAGGATCTCCACTTCGGCCTCGAACCGGGCGGCCGCCGGCCGAATCGCCTGCATCACCGGCCGGCTGAGCAGACGATAGCCGCTCTGGTTGTCGGGGATGTGCTGGCCCATGGCTTTGCTCAAGAACCAGGTGCCAACCCGGTTGCCGAACTGGTTTTTGGCCGGCATCTGGGCAAAGGTGCGCTGGCCGATGATCACGTCGCCCAGGCCGCTGCGGAACGCAGCAATGAACTTGGGAATTTCGTCCGGGTCGTGCTGGCCGTCCGCGTCGAGGGTGAGCGCCGCCTCTACGCCTCGCTGCACGGCATACGTGAAGCCCGTGTTCAACGCCTTGCCCTTGCCCTGGTTGGCCGCGTGAACCAGCACCTTGGCGCCGGCCATGGCGGCCGCTGCGCCCGTGCCATCGGTCGAGCCATCGTCAATCACGATAACCGGGACGTACTTGAGCGCGCCTTTGACCACCTCGCCGATGTAGCGAGCTTCGTTGTAGGCGGGGATCAAGGCGATGATCGAAGCATCTTGCTGGGACATCGTGTTCTCCTCGACCGCAGTGTACCGCGGGATGCTCGAAGCGTCAAACTGTCGGAGAGCAAGGCAACAATGCGAGAAGTGACCGCCCATCGGATGTCATTCTGAGCGGGCCGGCCGCTTAACCGTGGCTACGGAGTGCATCCAGCGAAGAATCTCGGCTTGCTGTGCAAGGAGGTTCTTCGCTAGAGTCACGCCGCAATGGGAGTTGAACTGTAAGCCCGCTCAGAACGACGTTTGCGCCCTATGCTCATCCGAAGCTGCTGAGGACCAGAGGCGACGAAGTGCGTGTGCGTTTTCTGTGGTATACTCTCGGCGGGATATGATAACTGGGGCCATGAAGTAGACCTGTCAGGTTTTCGAGGCGAACTCGATGCGTAAAGCGCGCGGTACTGGAAACGGATAGGTCTCTTCTCCCTCACACGGAGAAAGCCGCACGCATGACAATCGTTACCGTCACCCTCAATCCTGGCTTCGACCGCACACTGAGCATTCCTGAGCTGCGACCGGGCGCGTTACACCGGGCGCGCGTCCTGCAGCAGGATCTGGGCGGCAAAGGGATCAACGTCTCCCGCGCGCTGGCTGCGTTGGGCATTCCCAGCCGCATCGTCGGCCTGGCAGGCGGCGTGACGGGCCGCGGCCTGCATGATGGGCTGGCGGCGGCCGGCTTCGACGTGCGTTTCGTCGCGGTGGATGGCGAGACGCGGCAGAATCTCACGCTGCGCGATGAGGCCAGCGGCGTCTACACCAAGATCAACGAGCCCGGGCCGACGATCGGCCCCTGCCACCTGGCTGCGCTGCGAGAGTTGATCGCGGAGATGGCCCGGCCAGGCGATCTGTGGGCGTTTTGCGGCAGCCTGCCGCCTGGCGCGCCGGCCGACCTCTACGCGCAGCTCATTGCCCTGGCGCAAGGGCTCGGCGCGCGCGCATTCCTGGACAGCAGCGGCCCGGGGTTGCGCGCCGGGCTGGCCGGCCGTCCGTTTGGAGTCAAGCCGAATGTTGAGGAGGCCGTCGAAATCCTGGGGTGCGAGCTGAAAGATGAAGAGGCGCACATCGAAGCTGTGTTGCGTCTACAGGAGTTGGCGGCCGCGCCCCTCGTCGCGCTGACGCGCGGCGCGGCCGGCCTGATCCTGG
Organism: Chloroflexota bacterium; assembly: GCA_016876015.1. Lineage (GTDB taxonomy): Bacteria > Chloroflexota > Anaerolineae > CG2-30-64-16 > CG2-30-64-16 > VGOD01. Next base: position 631 of record VGOD01000463.1, on the reverse strand, counting down.
GGCTGGGACCGGACCTGGCGACGGCCACCCCACCAGCCGTGCAGGCGGCCAGCCCAATCGGCGCGGGCGACTCCGCACTGGCCGGGCTGCTGTGGGCTGTCGCAGATGGCTGCGACGCGACCGAAACCGCGCGGCGTGCGGCGGCCTGCGGCACGGCCGCCGCGCTTCAGGAGGGCACAGGGGTCGGCGACCGCGGCCTGGTGGAAAGCTTGCTGCCGCGCATCATGGTGGGGCCCCCGCGGCGCGGCCGTTCTGTGTGATCCGCCGCCATCAGTGGCGCCGCTCGCCTGTCAACAGGCCGAAGGCCGGCTGCCAGGCGAGCGCATACCCTTCAACGACTGGGCAGACGGCTGATGATGTACCCCAGGTTGTTGTGATCTTTGTCGGTCGCGTGAATCCAGATCGTCGTGCCGATTTGGGGCGGAATCACCTGGATGGTGAAGAAGGCCGGTTGACAGAACTTCAGCGGCGCATCATGGGTCATGAAGCCGATGCCTCCCACTATGTTCGGCATCGGCTGCCAGCCGGCCGGCCATCCCAGCGGCGTCGCCATACCCCACGGCGGGAACTGCTCGGCGTAGAAGATCTCGATGTCGAAGATCACGCCATCCAGGGTCGGGTCCTGCACGTG
>VGOD01000462.1 GCA_016876015.1 Chloroflexota bacterium | reverse complement strand
CGCCAAACTGACCGCCGATAGATTCACAAACTCTGAGCGGGCGAGTGGATTCATGAATTCCTCATAGTGGCCGTGCGGTTCTGTGGATAGCCGGTTCAACGGCGTAGGATAACATCGTTACGCGCCAACTGCCGGGATGGGCCGCGGCTCATCCCGGCGGTTCGTACTTCCATAGGGCTATCCCATAGCTGCGTGTGCGTCTCGGTCGAGACTTGCCACTTTGATGTGGTAATGGTTTGGCGCCTTACCGTCTGGACTAGAGTCCTGTCTATACGATCGTGACCCAACGCCCTTCCTGATGTGACTGTATGGCTGCATCGATCACCTCCTGCGCCTTGAGCCCATCGTGGAAGCTGGGCGTGACCGGCAGATCGTCCAAGATGGCGTCCACGAACTGGCGGTCGCCGAGGGGCTGTTGGGTCAGTAGCTGCATGATCTGCACGACGGGCGGCTGGTTGCGATTCACATCCCCAAATAGCTCATCTGGGATAGCCACTTCCTGAAAGCGCTCTCCGCCCTGCCGTATCCCTCGCATTCGCACTCCGGCGGCAAAATCAGAATCTATCTCCAACGTGCCCGATTCTCCGTGGAGGGTGACGTACTGCTCCATCGCTCGATTGCCGTTGATTGCGATCGCGCTGATCTGAATCAACCCTTGTGCGCCATTGGCAAACTCGACGGCGAGCGCCACGGCGTCATTGGCCGGATCGGCGGCCGGGCCATCCGGCCCAGGGTGATCAGCGTAGATCCCCAGGTGAGCGCTGACCCGGCTTATGTCACCGACGAACCAGCGCGCCAGATCAATCATGTGCGAGCCCAGGTCGCCCAGGATACCGGTCCCGTGCTGGCGGTCGAAACGCCAGGAGTAGCGGGGCTGTCGGCCATACCCGGCCAGGTAGCGGATGTTGCAGTGGAAGGGACGTCCGATGTAGCCCTCATCGACTTGCTGCTTCAGATAACGATACCAGGGCGCCCAGCGATTGGTGAAGGAAACCATGTGTTTGACGCCGACGGTTTCGGCTCTCTCGACCATCGCCCGCGCCTGCGCCACGTTGAGTGCAAGGGGCTTTTCACACAGCACGTGCAGACCAGCATCCAGGGCGTCCATCGTCATCGGGTAGTGCAAGTCGTCCGGTGCAGAGACGACCAGCGCGTGCAGGCCGCCTTTCTCGATCATCTCCCGGTAGTCCGTGAAGAGCTGGGGGATGCCGTACTTGCCCGCCATCTCCTCGGCGCGGGCGCGATTGCGACCGCAGACTGCGGCGAGTTCTGCGCGTGGATGGCTCTTGATGCGGGCGAGATGAGACATGTCCGCATACCAGCTCGTGCCTATGATGCCGACGCGTACTCTGTCAGGCATGTTGTCCTCCTTTGGGCGGATGGTTGATGGTTGAGAATGTACACGTTCACTGCGCGGCAGACGCCGGGATGAACAGATCAGTCTGCCGATGACCCCGCACTCCTTACGCGTCATCCTGCCACGGGCCGACCAATTCCCATATCTCCGCGATCTTGTCGCCGGCGTAGCGCTCGATCAGCAGAATCATGCTGGTCTGCCGCTTGCCCGAGGCCGGGTCGGTGCGACTCACCGAGTAGCGCACCGCGACCTTGTCCCCTTGCACGATCAGGTCATCAGGCGCGTTATGGTGAAAGTTGGGGATCCTTTTGTAGAGTCCACCCACGAATTGCTTGATGCTTTCGCGCCCCGGCGCAAGATCGCGGACGCCGGGATTGTGGTAGACACAGTCGGGAGTCAGAAGCTCATCGTACCATGGCCCGATGACGCTCATGTCCTTCGTGTTGTAGATCTCGAAAGCGCGCAGGATGTCGTCCCTGGCTTTTTGCTCACTGACCATCAGATCATCTCCTGAGTCTGCCTACTGCGGCAGTTTGACGATGCCGAGTTGTCGCATCAGGCCTAGGAAGTCGGTCATTTGCCACTCCTCCACGATCTTGTCACCCTTGAAGCGGTCGATAATGAATGACGAAAACGCCATCTCTTTACCTGTGGGCGGGACACCCCATAGCTCGCCCCGATGGGTGGCGCGTACGGTCGCACGAGTGGCCACCCTGTCTTCCGCTGCAAACATATCGGCTACAACAATATGCCTGTCTGGGAACGCCATGCTCATCATAGCCTGGGCTTTCTTGAGGCCTTCACGATCCATATCCGGCCCAATTGGGTTGTGATAGGCAAAGTCGACACTGCACACCTCGTCCAGGATGCTCACGTCACCCTTGTTAAGGGCATCAACAACACGACGAACGATAGCCATGTTTTCCATTGCTGACATTGGGACGCTCCTTTCTCACTTGTGCGTGAATTCAGGCGGCGAGGTATTTGGATCACGGAGTCACGAAGGCCGCGAAGCGCGAAGCCCGCACGTTTGGGACAGGCCGCTTCGTGGCCTTCGTGCTTGGTGCCCTTCGTCCACTTCGCGTCTTCGTGATCCAAACACCGCCCGCCCATGCACGCTATCCAACGTTTCATCGCACTAAAGTAAAATCCACACCTCACGAGTTGGCCGTAGTCCACGCGGTTTCCAGTTCGGCCAGGACCGCGGTCCGTTGATGCCGCCAACGATAGCGGTGTTGAAAGTGGTCTTGGCGG
>VGOD01000461.1 GCA_016876015.1 Chloroflexota bacterium | reverse complement strand
ACCCCGACTTCCTCCTGCGCAGCGACCACAACCCCAGCAACCACCTGCTCGACCTGGGCAACCCGACCGCCCGGCGCTGGATCACCGACCGCGTCTCGCACATCCTGACCGAGAACGGCGTGGATCTCTACCGTCAGGACTTCAACTTCGACCCGCTCCGCTACTGGCAGGCGGCCGACACACCTGATCGCGTCGGCATGACGGAGATCAAACACGTCACTGGGCTGTACGCATTCTGGGATGAGCTACGGGCGCGGCATCCCGGCCTGTGGATTGACGTGTGCGCCAGCGGCGGCCGGCGGATTGACCTGGAGACGATCTCGCGGGCGCTGCCGTTGTGGCCCAGCGACTTCCCCGACATCATCGGTCTGCCCTACGGCCTGGGCCTGCACGTGGGCGACCAGTGCATCAACGCCGGGCTGGCGCGTTGGGTGCCGCTCTTCGGGGGCGGCGTGTGGAACTTCTCGCCCTACGCCGTGCGCAGCCAGATGATCGGCGGCTTCACCTTCGGCTGTCAGATCGAACTCAGCCAATTCTCAATGGAGGGCGCCCAGGAAGTGACGCCGAAAGAGGTGTTGCCGCACGGCCGCTTCCTGTGGGATGAAGGATTCCCGCACGACCTGGCCCGCCAGGCCATCGCCGAGTGGCGCAGCATCCGCCCCTTCTTCACCGGCGACTTCCACCTGCTCGTCCCGCTGACCGTCTCCGAGCACGATTGGTGCGCGTGGCAGCTCCACCGCGGCGACCTGGGGGCCGGCGTCGCCGTGCTCTTCCGCCGCCACCGCAGCCCCTTCCCGACCGCCACCGTCAGCTTACGCCAGGTCGAGCCGGACGCGGAGTATGAGGTGAGCGTGAGTCCGGGGTATGATCCGGCGCCGGCAGTCAAAATGAAGGGGTGGGCGTTGCAGGAGATGGCGGTGACGATCCCGGAGCGGCCGGGGAGTTTATTGGTGCGCTACCGACTGATCACGGATCGGGCCTGAGTAAGCAGCCAGCCGCAGCGGATGAAAGACGTGAGAGGTGAATGCAACTGCTGTCAAGGAATCGGCGGCGCCTGGCTCACGCCGCCGCGCCGCATCGTCTTCGTCACTTGCAAAACGCGGGCATTTCGCTGTAAAATGTAAACTGGATAGATTTTTCAAGAAACATATCTTCCTGTCCCCCATCATCTTCCGAGGCAATCATGAAAATCACAGACATCAAGACCTACCCGGCCTGGGTGGGCCGGCGCAACCAGCTCATCGTCAAGGTGGAGACGGACGAAGGGATCGCCGGCTGGGGCGAATCGGGCCTCTCCGGCCGCGAGCTGGCGGTGATCGGCGCGGTGCAGCACTACCGCGAGTGGCTCATCGGCCGCGACCCGATGAGAATGGGCGCGCTGTGGCAGGAGATGTACCGCAGCCAGTACTTCGAGGGCGGCCGCGTGCTGAGCGCGGCGATCTCGGCGCTCGATATTGCGTTCTACGATATCGCGGGCAAGGCGCTCGGTGTGCCGGTCTATCAGCTCCTCGGCGGCAAGCAGCGCGACTTCGTGCCGTGCTTCGCCACCGTCGGCATGGGGCCGAAGATGATCGAGGACGCGCAACTGCTCCTCGACCGCGGCTGGAACGTCATCCGCACCGGCATCGGCCACCCGGAGACGGACGACCCGGCGCTCTTCGAGCCGCGCGAATCCATCCCGATGACCGCCACCGCGCTGACCAAACTGCGCGAGGCGTTGGGGCCGGGGCCGGTGCTCGGCATTGACTACCACCACCGCCTGAGCGTGGCCGAGGCGGCCTCTTTCTGCCAGCGGATGCCCTCCGGCACGCTCGACTTCCTGGAGGAGCCGATCCGCGACGAGACGCCGGAGGCCTACGCGGCGTTGCGCACCATGACCGACGTCCCCTTTGCCATCGGCGAAGAGATCTCCAGCAAGTGGGGCTTCCTCCCGTACATCGAGCGCGGGCTGACCAACTTCGTCCGCATTGACGTGTGCAACGTGGGCGGGCTGACCGAATCGCTGAAGGTGGCGGGCTGGGCCGAGGCGCACTACATTGACCTGATGCCGCACAACCCGCTCGGCCCGATCTGCACCGCGGCCACGGTCCACCTGGCCGCGGCGGTGGCGAACTTCGCCTGGCTGGAAGCCCGCGCCACGCCGACCGAGAACCTGGGCTTCGACGATGGGGAGTGGTTCCCGGTGCAGCTCAAGCTCGAGGGCAGCCGTTACCGCGTGCCCGACGGCCCCGGCCTGGGGGTCGAATTCAACGAGGCGCGCGCCCAGGGCCAGGCGTTCAAGTTCTGGGAAGCGCCGCATCTGCACCGGCGAGATGGGTCGCATACGAATTGGTGAGCGAATCAGCGAATAGGCGAATCAGCGAATCGAAGATCCAGGCTCGGCGCTCCGGAATAGAGGCTTCAGCCGGTTTCTTGGTCAGCGCGAGTGACCGGCTAAAGCCTCGACTCCAGAAGATTAGCTGAGTTAACGATGAAGTCCCAGTGACTGTCGCGTTCGCTGACGACCAGCGGCTGCGGCCGCTTCTCATCTTCAGCCGGGGGTTTGCAACCCCCGGACGGCAGTGGCAATGGAAGAAACGAAAATGGATTTGACTCAATTCAGCCTGGCGGACAAGACCGCGCTGGT
>VGOD01000460.1 GCA_016876015.1 Chloroflexota bacterium | reverse complement strand
CATCGGGGCCGGTTTAGGCTGCATACGCGCTCGGCCCAACAGGCCCAAACCCAACTCGCACAACTCGTCGCGCGGTGGGTGACGCTCCCTGCTGCTGACGGCCCATAGCGAGTTTTGCGGTATTGCGTTTTTTCACTGAGTTTTCCTTTGGGTGAATAAGGCGCAAGCCGGCGGCTTGCGCTACAGACGCGCCGCCAATTCGACCAACGCTTGAGTCGAAGTCACCGTGTAGCGCGGCGTTTCGTCGGCATTCAACGGTTGCGTGCGGCGGCGCTCGTTCCAGTGAAAGAAGACCGAGATCAGCCCCAACCGGTTCGCTCCGGCGATGTCCCGCTCCAGGTTATTGCCGACCATCACCACCCGGCCGTGGTCGCTCTCCGGGATGCCCAGCGCATCGAGCGCGGCCCGGAAGATACGGGGATCAGGCTTGTCAATGGATGCGACGCCCGCCGCCGCGCCGACGACCTCCGAGATCGCCAGAGTCTCGAACAGATCGAGCAGGCCGTGCTGGCGGAGGACGTTCGGCGGCGTGTTCGGCCGGCTGTCGGCCACGAGCGCCAGGCGATGGCCGGCCGCCCGGAAGCCCCGCAGCGCGTCGGCGATGCCGGGGATCAACTCGGCGCGCAACGTCGTGCCCGCGGCATCCTTGACTTCGGTTGCCTCGTCCATGATGGTGTCGCCGAGGTCGAGAAAGATAGCAGCAAGAGGATCGTTCATGGCAATTGGGTTAATGGGAGACGAGACGAAGGACGAACGACGAAGACCTCACGCCTAACCGTTGATTGGTCGTCCGTCATTCGTCGTTCGTCATCGGTCGTCCATCGTCGCCTAGAGCTTCATCGGATACTTCATCGCCTCGCTGATCCGCTTCATCCCCTCCCAGTCCTCGATCTCCTTGACCTCCGGCAGGTTCAGCATCTCGTCCAGCATCTCGACCGCTTGGTCGTAGGACTTGGTCTGGTGATGATCGAGCACGCCGTAGAGCATGGCGGCCTGGTCGCCGGTCTTGAAGGCCAGCAGCTCGCGCTCCATCTCCAGCCAGTCGGGATAGATCCGCTCGATCATGATCTTGGCGGGGAGCTTAGGCACGCGCACCGGCTGGATGCCCTTCTGGTTGACGATGGCGGGCACCTCGACCACCACGTCATCGGGGATGCCGGGCAGCGCGCCGTGGTTCGGGACGTTGACCTGGAAGTAGCCCTCGTTGTTGTTGACCAGCCCGTCAATGATCGGGACGATCTGCTCGCGCGTCTTCTGCGTGCCGACCGCCTGGACGAGATCCACCTTCGGATCGCCGGCCCACCGCTTGTATTCGGCAATGCGCTTCTCCAGGTTGGCGACGAAGTAAGGCCGGGCGAGATGCGTGTCCGGCCCGCCCCATGGCTCGCCGAACCAGCGTTTCTTCTGCACGATGTCGGTGTGATACCACCAGCCGCCGCGGCGCACCGTGTCGCCGATGGGCATCAGCCCGTACATGTGATATTGATGGATGGCGCCGCGCGACATCTGCGCATCGTGCGTTTGCTTGGCGACGTGCGTCCGCCAGTACTCCTCGCCCTTGGTCGCCACCCACTCGTCAATCAGCGGATAGGCGTCCTTCCCCTCGTAGATGAAGTGGGTCAGCCAGATGTTATGGTTGAAGCCTGGTGCCTGCCAGGTCACCTTGTCGGGGTCAATGCCGATGGTCTGCGCGACCTCCATGTAGTGGTAGTGGCCGTGGCAGAGGCCACACGTCTTGATGCTCGTCTCGCGCGTGATCAGCGTGGAACCGTCGAAGACCGGGTTGCCGACCTGGATCAGCCAGGCGTCCGGGCAGATCTTCTCCATGTCCTGCGCCACGTCGAGCATCAGGCGAAGCTGGTGATACGCGCCGAAGAAGCCGCCGGCGTGGTAGTAGCCGTATTTGTCGGCCGCCAGCTTGCGCATCTGCGCCTCGACGATGTGGCCGAGAACATAAGCGGTGTTGATGACGAAGTCGGCGCCTTGCAGCGCAGCTGCCCGGTCGGTCGTCTTGTCGAAGGTCAGTTTCGAGCCGATCTGCCGGCCATAGCGCGAACCAAGCTCGTAGATCATGTCCAGGCGTTCCTGGTCAATATCCATGTACGTGACATGGCTGCCGGAGAGACCCTCGGTCAGGCACAGGTCTTTGACCAGGCCGAGGGAGAACTGGGCGCTGCCCGCGCCGATGACGGTGATTTTCATGTGATCCTTCCTGTTGATAAACGGACAGATGCAATCTGCCAACTCAACTTGAAAAGCCGCCGCAGCGGCTCCGATCCAGCGGCTGAGGCCGCTTCTCAATTTCAGGCAGGGGTTTGCAACCCCTGATCGAGGTCACCGATCGTACCGGCACTCCTCTTGCACCACCTGCATAAACCAGCGCATCCGCCCCACGCCGGTGCCGGCGGCGAGCGAGCCGGCCGTAGTGACGTTCATCAGGCCGGTCGCGCCGGCCTTGCGAAAATCGTCCACGATGCGCTGGCGGATCGCCTGGGGGCTGCCGTCGCGCAGGAGGAAGGGCGGCAGTTGGCCGTTGATGACGGCGTCGGGCATCTTCCCGCGGATCAGACCGGCATCCACGGTCGGGCCGTAGTTGACGGAGTTGATGCCCAATGCCTGCTGCATATCG
>VGOD01000459.1 GCA_016876015.1 Chloroflexota bacterium | reverse complement strand
CGGGGCAAGTGTCCGCTGCAGTTGACCGGGTATGATGTCAGCCGCTTGCCCATGACCACCATCTGTGCCGGTCTGAGCATCGTCTGGCCTATCCCGCAAGAGCATGTCCCAAACTCGTGACGGTCTCCGGATTCCCGTTTGACGTCTGTCAAGGTTGTGCTAGAATCAAAGAGTGAAAGATGAACTGGATGGTACGCGCACCCTGCGGACGGTGGCCGCCGAACTGGCAGCCGCATACGCCGCGCCGGTCGCGGCCATCGAGGCAGACGTGACCGGCCTGGTGGGGCAGTTGGTGCGGCAGGGCGCGCTCAGGTTGAAAGGATGTGACGCGCTGGCGAGAAAGCAGGCAGTGAATGGTGAGCTGTGATCGGACGGCTGGAGTCCTTGCCGCATCGCGTGGTTTGTGTAGAATGAGTGCAAACAAGGAGGCCGGATTGCATCATGTTGCATCGTCACCTTACCCATCAACAGTTCACGCTCGCCGCGATTGATGACGTGATTGCGCGCAGTAAGCGCCGCGACTGGGCCGAGTTGCGCCGGGTGGCGCTTCAGGATCGGCTGATGCTGGAGAAAGTGCTGCGCGTGTGCCAGGCGCACGTCGCCGGTCCTTATGCCCAGCGCTACCATTTCTGGAAACACTATGCCAAACGACACCTGGCCTGATTGGGAAGAGGTTCTTTCGGCTGCTGCCCGTTTGCAGCGCATTTTGCCGGAGGCAATCCTGGTGGGAGGGACCGCCGCGGCGCTGTATAGTGAACAAAGAGTGGAGGATTTTCCGCGTCCAACCTTTGGCGGATCAAGTTGTTCTACGAAGGTTACGCGCATAACCCAAAACTCGCACCATTGGTGCGATAAATAGAAGGGCAACTCCCGGTGCTAGAGCAGATCGCCAGGTTGTTGGAGGGCGTGGGATGAGTGGGCAGCAAGCAGTGGGCGACGGTTGTCACGCCGCGTGTTTATGTGTAGAATGAAGCCCCGACGGAGCAACGAAGATGCCTTCTGTATATCCCGAGGTGGTCGGCGTGCGCGCCGTGGAGCCACGCGCCGGCGTCACGGTCCACGTCGTCTTCACCGATGGCTCCGCGCGTGACATTGACCTGGGGCCGCATTTGCGCGGGCCGATCTTCGAGCCGATCCGCGACGACCCGCAGATGTTTGCAGCCGTTTTCGTTGACCCGATTGGGCAAACCCTGGCGTGGCCCAATGGCGCGGACATCGCGCCGGAGACGCTGTACTATGATGGCGATCCACCTTGGGCGAATGATAAAAACGAATGTGGCCGGCCTGGTGGGATGGTTGGCGCAACAGGGAACGCTCAGGGTAAGGAATCCTGCAAAAATAACTTAAACAATTACTGTACAGAGCGAGGTTTGATCCTATAGTTCCAGTCACCATGAAACTCATCGCGTTCGACAGCGAGGGCAGCAAAGAGCTCATCAGGCACCGTGACACCGGTCGGATAGCGGCCTTCGTCCAGTGCCGCGTGGATCGCCAGACCCTGGGCCGTAGTGGTCTGACTGATCAGGTTGACGACCACCTCCCGACTGGTCAGCGGACGCCCGCGCCAGTTTTGCGAGATGTGACAGAACATGCGATGCTCGATCTGGTTCCATTTGCTGGTGCCAGGCGGAAAGTGACAGACATGAATGGTGAGACCCAGTTCATCGGCCAAGCGCTGCAGTTCGAACTTCCAGAGCCGGATGCGGCTGCCATTGCTCCCCCCGCCATCGGCAGTCACCAGCAGCTCCGTCGCCTGCGGATACAGGGAGCGGCCCATGCTTTGCCACCACTGGCGAATCGTGGCGACCGCAAACGCCGCCGTATCAGGGTCGATCCCCACGCTGACCCAACCTTGATTGGCAGCCACGTCGTAGACGCCATAGGGGATGACTTTGCCCAACTCCGGATCGATGAAGTCATGTACCGCGACCTGCTCTGGCTGGCCTTTGGGATGCCATTCCCGCCCTTTGTTGTAGAAGATGCCCACCAGTTCTTTCTTCTTGGTATCGACCGAGATAACCGGTTGGCCCTCCGCTTGAAAACGTTTGACGAGCGCCGCAATGTGACGAAACTGCGCATCGCGATCCGGATGCCCACTCCCTTCCCGCGTCTTGCGGTCGGCTTGCAGACTGTAGCCGAGTTGGCCGAGCAGACTGTAGACCGTGCGCGGGCTGACCTGGTGCCCCTGGGCCTGCAGTTCAGCCGCCAGTTTGCTGGTGCTCTTGCAGGTCCACCGCAAAGGCGACTCCGGATCACCCCGCGTGACCGGCTCCACCAGGGACTCCAAATCCTCCAGCAACGTCTGGTCGCTAGCTGTGAGCCGCTTGCGACCACCACCAAGACGCCGCACGCGCAACCCTGCCTCGGTGGGTACAGTCGACGCTGGAGCCGTTTTCAACTCACCCAGCCCAGTATGAATAGTCGCTCGCGACAAACCGGTGGCCTCGGCCACCACACTGACCCCACCGCGCCCCAAGCTCCACGCCTCGCTGGCCGCCCAGAGCCGCCGGCTCTTTTCGGTCAAGTAGGGCGCCAGCTGCTGGTATTTCACACCGATGGCCCTGCGCGTCTCGCTGCTGATCATGCTATCAGTCTACACGCTCCGATGCCTCTTGTCAAGCTAGTGTACAAGTTATTTTTGCAGGACTCCT
>VGOD01000458.1 GCA_016876015.1 Chloroflexota bacterium | reverse complement strand
AAGGGTATGCTTTCTTGGTCATACCCCAAGTTTGCCCGATGTGCGGCAAATACGCAACTCCGCGCAATCGCCTTGCCGACGATCGGGCCGATGCCGCGTCAAGTTATCCTATTATTAAACAAGCTCTAAGCTGCCGTGCATCGGGCCGGCACCCGGCGCACGGCGCAACCGTGAACGGCCTAAACGGAAGCACCACGTTCGGCATGTTGCGGGACGTGCCGAACGTGCGCACCTTTCCAACCGACCGCGCGGCCCATCCTGGAATTTGACATCCGGTAAGAACGGGAGTATATTCCTAGTAGTAACCTTTGAGGGATACAATGGTACACAAAGACAAGAGCTTCCGTTTTCGCCTGCCGCAAGAGTTGTTTGACCTGGCCGAAGCGAAGGCGCAGCGCGAAGACATCACGCTGGCCCAAGTGCTGCGCCGTTTTATGAGTGCTTGGGTTGCGGGCGAGATCGAGCTACCGCCCTACAGAGAGATCGAGGTAAAGCCAGAGGACTGAAACAAGATCGGGCCGCTTGGGTGCTAGAACACCCGCGCGGCCCTGGCCGCCCGCCGCATGACCGGCAAACGGTTGACACGATTCTACCATCATCGCGCCCATCCGTGCAATTCCGCCGGTTACGTTCGCGGGCTGTCCGCCGGACGTAACCGGCGTTTGCATTTGAGAGGGTGCGACGTGAAGGCGAGAGAGATTGTCAGATGTGCAATATGCGGCCGGCTGCTGCGAATGGCCTACTACGGCCGGCCGCGGCACTACTGCGGCGCGGCGTGTAAGCAGGCCGCCTACCGGACGCGCGCAGACGGCCTACAGAGCGCCTGCACGGACGTGGGCCATGTCAAGTATGGCGTTACGAAACTCCGGGCTCTACGGGCCTGTAGCGAGGTCAGTATGAGCAACATGCGCACACTCGTTGACACGATAGACACGGTTGGCCGCGAGCTGGCGCCACTGCGCGGCGAGGTGTTGCCGCCTGCGCCGGTTATTCGCATACCGTCCGCGCCCGACCCGCCCGCGGCCGTCTTCCACGAGAGCCGCGAGGCGCGGCGCGATCCGGCGCTGGAGTCTGAGGTTTACGTGCCCGCGCTGCAAACTATCTTTACCGCGTTGGCGTTCGGCGTGGCGGCCGGCCTGCTGGCGTGGGCCGCGGGCTGGTCATGGCGCGTGCCGGTTGTCGCGGCGGCCGTGGGCCTGGCGTTCGGTTGGGCCTGGCGGCTGCGCCTGGCCGACCGCCTGCTGTGGCAAATCGAGTTTTGGGCTGACAGCGACCTGAACGGCGACGGCGCGACGGGCCGGCCGGTTATGTCCTTCTGTCTGGCGAATCCTGGGCAGGCGCGCCAGATCATCGCAGCCGAGACCCGCCAGAGCGTCGATGAGGAAAAGCGCGCTGCCCTACTGAGGTTCGTGGACACCTGCTTTGTGCGCGGCACGTCCGAGTCGGCGCAGGGCGTCGCGGCCGGCGACCGCGCCGACTACGTGAAGATGCGCGACGTGCTGCTGTCGCTTGGCATCGCGGCATGGAAGAATCCACAGCGACCAAAAGCCGGTTGGCTGATGGCTGTGTCGCGGCAACGGGCGCGCCAGACCATCGAAAGGCACGTCTTGTAACCGCGGCATTCGACATAACTGTACTTACCTGCTACTTACTTACCTGCATGTAGGCCGTTTTCGGGTGAGTGAGCGGTGGGGGAGGGAGGTGATTCGACATAACTGACGAGTCGGGCGCTTGCGGATACGACCCACAAGCGCCCTGTGGCTATCGGTGTGACCCGCATCGCCGGAGTTGATTCTACCCTACTCCGGCCCACAGCACAAAACCGGAGGAACCCATGCAGCCCAAGAAGATCGTCAAGCCGGTCGTCGTGTCCGAGTACAAGACCGGCGCTGACCCGTCAAGCGGGATTCGCTTCTGCATCGCCTGTCGGCGCGAGATTGCCGAAGGTGAGACCTGGCTGAAACAAACCCGTGTGGGCGAGTATGCCATCGGCGCGCATACTGCGTGCCTGGCAAAGAACGCCGCGCAGCCGGCCGCGACCGTGTAGCCGTCTGACGTTCTGCCCATCACGCCGCGTCGTGGTGGGCAGTGGTGAGCCGACTAGCTGAAAGGAGAGAGGACGATGGCAAAGACAGCCGCGATTTACGCCAGAGTAAGCAAAGATGAGCAAGTCGAAGACACTTACGGCCTACCTGAGCAGTTGGCGGTTTGCTACGCCTACGCCAAGCAGCAAGGCTACGCCCTGGTGGGCGACGCATGGGCCGATATGTCTTCGGGGCTAGAGATCGTCAGTGATGACGACGGCCAAACATGGCGTTTTGTTGATCCGATCAAGGCGCAGAAGGCAAGGGCACAGGTTGAAGAAATCTGCCCGATCCGCGCTTATGTTGACGACTTCACCGGCAAGCGCGCCGGCCGGCCCGCGATGGACGCCCTGCGCGAGTATGTCGAACGCGCTGGCCTGGGCGCGATCATTCCGCGGGACACGCAGCGATTGGCCCGTAAGCGAGCCGTAGCGACATATCTTAATAGGACTTTTCCATTAACATAAGATGAATAGTTGACGCTCTGGCAATGATCGGACTGCTTGGGCGCCATGGGGCGCGCGGCGGTGGTGCGTATACTCAAGTTAGCACTCCAACCGGCGGCAAGATA
>VGOD01000457.1 GCA_016876015.1 Chloroflexota bacterium | reverse complement strand
TCGCCGGTCGGATAGGTCAGCGTGCGCAGCCGGTCGGCCGCATCGTAGCTGGAAAGCGTCGTGTAGGCCGTGGCCGCGATGGTCTGCGTCTCGCTGATGACCCGGCCGCGGCCGTCGTAGGGGTAGTACTTGAGCCGCGTGCCGGGCACTTCCTGGCCGCCGGCATTCGTCAGGACACTCGTGCTTCCCAAATGGTCGGTGTGGAGGTAGTATAGCACGCCGTCCCGCCGCAACGCAATCCTTCGACTCCGCTCAGGACAGGCCCGCTGCCCACCGGTCTCATAGGTCTTGGTGACGTGGCCGACATCCCACTGCTCCAGCTCCTGGAACGCCGCCGCGCAGTGCAACAGCGGCCCCGACGGCGAAGTCCACGCCCGCCCGGCCGTCAGGCGACGCCTACCGCACTCCCATCGAGTTCACCCGCGCATCCACCCGTTCCAGCAGCCGGCGAAACTGCGCCATCGTCAGCCAGCGATCCTCGAAGACGTTGGCATATAAGGTCATCACTACGTCATTGTAGCGCGCGATGACCTTGCAGGAGCGATGATAGATACCTTCGATCCGTCCCGGCAAGCAGGCGATGGTTATCTCATTCGCACGCACAGCAAAATCCAATTCCGGTGGGCGCACCCACTTGTGGGCGTAGGCGGCGGGGATCGCCTCCGCTACGGCGACCTGGTAGGCCACTTGACTCAGCTCCACCGCGCGATAATACACAAGGCTCTGACTGACCTTGACAAAGGGCTGGCTGCGCGGGTTCGCCCCATAGTAGCTGACCAACTGACCGAAGCCATCGGTAGTCTTAATCGAATCGCTCCAGCGATGCCCCCATCTGAGAGGCAGGTCCGTGGCATTCATCATGTCCACCCCATGCCGGCGGATGGCCGCTTGCGCCAATGGATCACTGGGCCAGCACGCAGTTAGCGCAACCGCACTGAGTAGGAAGGCCACAGCCAGGCTGATGAGCGGCTGCGGTTTTGTGCAGGGGAATGGCATCAAGGCACCTCCTCTGCTTCGAGTCCCATGCCCCAGAGTTGCCAAAGCAGCCGGTGGTGACCACTGAGCCATCCCCAGCGTGTCCGCTGACCAGAAACGTAGACTTCGCGAAGCAAGGTGGACTCTTCGGCCTTTAGCCGCCCGAATTCTCTAACGCCGCCAATCTCGTTGAGATACCCGCGCGTGGTGACAAAGAGCGAGTTGGAGGACAGTTGGAATTCTGCCCCGCCCCGCACCCCACCTGGCCCGCCAGTGGGATTGGTGAGACCGACCATCAACTGGCCAGGCTGTAACTCGATCGGCCCGAGGCCAATCGTCGGATCCACCGTTCCTTTGGCGCCAGCCCATTCAGCGCCGAGCGGGCCGACCCGCCCGCTGATCGCCGTTTCGACATAGGATGCACGCACCGACCAGTCCAAGAAACTCTGATAAGTAGTAACGTGACGCTCCTCTATCCTGGCGCCGACAAAAGGAGTGTTGTCCGGCAGCCCGGCTGCGTAGCCCACGACCTCAGTGCGCGGCCGCAATGCGCCCGGATTGGCGTACATCAAGAGGACACCATCATCCGGTCGCATCACATCAGGCGGCGCGGCCCGCATGATGACATCCTTCTGGCTAAAGGAGGTGCCGACTGTGAGCGGTTGAATAGCAGGATTGGCGATACCTATCGTGCTACCACTGGCGACGCCGGTAGAGCCGATGCTCCCGTTCACGGAAGGAACGTTCTTCCAATGACCACTGGGGTCGTTGAAGCGAAGAGGATTGTTGAGGACGTAGGCGTACCTGTTCAGTGCCTGGGGATTCCCTGGTTCAGGCACGATGGTATCCGCCTGAATGAACCGTCCCAGCGAGCTATCATACCACCGCGCCCCGTAGAAGTACAACCCGCGATCCAGCCCCCCTTCCGGCGCGCCCAGCCGTTGCTCCAGCCGCTGCCCGGTGAAACGGTACTGCGTCTGCAAGCTGAAGCCGGCGTCCCGGCGATAGGTGTCGCGCACGTCGCCGAAGGGGAGATAACGGTCGCGCCACAGCAGCAGCCCCGACGACCCGTTGATGATGACGTTGGTCGAACCCAAATGGTCACGGAAGACGAAGCGCCGGCCCCAGTCCACGCCGTAGCCCGACGACCGCTCGAACGCCACGAGCTGGCCGGCGACATCGTCCCCTGTGGGGATGTAGTAGTATTTCGTGTCGCCGGAGCCGACCGTCTTCTCGTAGTGTGCGCCCACGTAGTGCGTCTCGGTCACTTGGCTGCCGGCCGTGATGACGCTCCGCACGCGATTCCCATCCCCGTCATACGTGTAGCTGGCGGTCAGCGTGCCGCTGACCACCTGGGTCAGGCGGTTTTCGGCGTTGTAGGTGAGGGTGTAGGTCACGCCGTTGACAGTGCGCGTGATCATGTTGCCGACCGCGTCATAGCTGTAGCTGTTCCCGCGATAGGTCGCCACTGCGTGGGGATGGTTGGCGTCGTAGGTGTACAGCCCGTCGTTCGCGTTGTCGGCCGCGCCCTTGCGCTTCAGGCTGCCGCCCTTGAAATAGTCGTAGCCCTCGCTGTAGTTGCCCGCGCCCGCCGGGGTTGTACACAACTGGGCCGGGTCAGCCGACGTGGTCGCCCGCGTCAGCCGATCCAGCGGGTCGTACTGGAAGCACTGCCGCTGGTT
>VGOD01000456.1 GCA_016876015.1 Chloroflexota bacterium | reverse complement strand
ACGTCAAGCCCTGGCCCACGTTGAACAGACACCCATTGAGGGGCTGGATCGTCGCCCCACACGCCGGCCGACCACCCGGGCCATCTTCACGGCCCTCAAGGCGATTCTGGTTCTGGCCCAACGGACGGGTGACAGCTGGCGCTTTGCACCAGTGCGCCCGCTGACCGCCAACCAGAAGCGCATCTTGACTTTAGCGGGCTTTAGCCCGGACATCTATACTTGGCAGGGGCAGTTGGCCCCCGAAAATCTCGGCCTTGCCGCGCCGTAGCGTGCGGAATGTGGGCTGAATCACCGTCTGCCTCCCATATCATGCCCCGCCGTGGCGCCACGGACCAGCACATCAATCGCCCGCGCCTGCGTCGCGCCCATCACGATCCGATCCGGGTACAGCGAATCGTGCACCGCCACCCCCTCCCGCAGAAACTCCGGGTTGGACGCGACCGCGAAGTTCCCCTTCGGCTTCTGGCCGTTGGAAGTCTTGTAGGCATCCGAGAGCAAGCCGCCGACCCGGTTCCCGCTGCCGATCGGCACGGTGGACTTGTTCACGATCACCGGGAAGCGGTCGCCCAGGCGCTCACCCACCGACTGGGCCACACAACGAACATAAGTCAAGTCCGGGCTGCCGTCCGGGTTGGCGGGCGTGGCGGCGGCGAGGAACACCACATCCGCCTGCTCGTATCTTCTCAACTTGTAGTTCATAGCATCTCCATTGCGTGTCGCGAATCCACCGCCAAATCACCGGACGCGGATGCACACGGATCAACGCGGATTCTTCTTTTTGATCTGTGTTCATCCGCGTGCATCTGCGTCCCCCCATTTGCGGCGGATGACTGGCGCGTAGGGATCATGATAGCGCACAGCCGCGCCCTTCTGGCGCAGCGGCTCGATGATGTCCAGCGCCGGCGACTCGCGCACGGCTTCAATTTGTTGAATCTGACGCATCGGCTCTCAGGCAGGCTCAGGCGTCAACCGCCACTCGCCGTGCCAACCTGCGTCCGGTACATCAATCAGCGTCATGCTGGTTTCCGGCTCGAACGGAACTTGGGTGGCTAACATATCTTGCGCACCAATCTGGAGCGACTCGATCAGTCTTCGCTTCGTTCTTTCCTGCGCGTTGACGCCAGGCAAATCAACCAACCAACCGATCCACCACCCATCACTCTGCTTAATGATCGCTCGATATTTCATGAGCTACCTCACAAAAGGGATATCCAGGTCCTTGCAAATCTTGCGCGCCAAATCGTCTACAATCTCAGTATGTCGCGGAACTTGCGTCTTGTACTGTCCTCGCTGATAAATGCTGTGTCGGCTGCCTTCCCGCAGCAAAGCGGCGCCATGAGCTACCAGGTGCTTGATGAGTTGATTGCGCTTCAAGGACAGTAGCTCCAGCGATTGTCATTCCGTAACATGTCGTCAACTTCTTGCCGTTGGCCCTCGTCGCGATACCGGCCATTACTCTCGTCCAACCACATGCCGCGTATCCACCACCAGCTCCGCCTGCCCCCGGATCGCGGCCCAATCATAGCGCAGTTTCACCGCAAAGACGCAAAGAGCGCAAAGGCTGAACAGATTTCTTCGCGTGCTTTGCGACTTGGCGGTTCAGAAGATTCTCGCGGATTGCGCAAATGTTGCAGGGTAATACTATACCACGCACTTCGTCGCCGCTACCATGCAGTCCGCCGCGGCCAGGAGCTTGCCCTGAGCTGCGTCGAAGGATTGCGTCCAGGTCGGCCTCGCCGGCCATCGCGCAGCCGCTGTGTGCGCCAGCGAGAAGCTGCCCCCTGACCCCCTCAGTTCGTCTGCTGATAGATGCGGCGCAACTCCTCGGGCGTGCTCACCCGCTTCAGCCCCTCGTGGATCGCGCGCAGCAGGTACACGTCCTCGATCGGGCCGATCTCCGGCAGCAGGCGTAGGCCGTCGGCGCCCCACCTCAACTCCAGACCCAGGGTGACGCCTTCGAGCAGGCCCTTGCGCTCACCGCGCTGCTCAGTATCTTCTCAATTTGTAGGGGCGCACCCTCGCGGTCGCCCCGGTGGGCAGGCGCAAGGCCGTGCCCCTACCCCGGATTATTGAGAAGATACCTCCTTCGCCTCGTCGAGCAGCTCCGGCAGCCCCGGCTCATAGATGGGCAGCTCGCCCCGGTTCAGGCGGGCCGCTTTCGCCGCATCCATGTCAACGCCGACCACCTGGCGACCCAGGAATGCCAGGGTCACGCCGGTTGTCAGGCCGACGTAGCCGGTTCCGATCACGGTGACGTTCATGCGAAGTCCTTGCGCTGATGGATTTTGGTGAGAAGTTGTTGTTTCATGTGGCGTATCACCCATTCCGGTACTCTGCTTCCAGCACATCCAGCACATCAGTCAGCGTGCGCACCTCTGAAGCGGTGATACCGGCAGCGTGAAAATGATGCGGATGCGTCGCAACTTCAGGATGATGGGGCGCATTATCCCATCCGCGGATTACTGAACCTGCTGGCGTGACTTGAAAGTAGGCATATTTGCGTAGTTCGCCGTCAATCCAAACCTCGTTCAAATGCAGATAAGGAATGAGAATTAAATAACTGTCCGCTTGGGCACGGCCCGGTAGTTCCATTGGGGCAGGACTGCGTCAAAAACGATCCGCATCTTATCCTTGAAATCGTCGGCGACTTTGCGACCGGTCTGATAAA
>VGOD01000455.1 GCA_016876015.1 Chloroflexota bacterium | reverse complement strand
GCCAAACACCTGGCCCGGCCAGGGCGTCGGGGCGGCTGGTTCCGGTGTCACGATCGGTGCCGCCCCGGCCGCCGCCTGCCTGACACTGGCGGCGGCCCAGGCCGTCGTCCCATCATGCGTCAGCGGCGCCACGCACAGGTCAATGTTGACCGTCTGGTTCGCCGCCGGCGCATGCACCGCCGCGGTCGGGGCGGCTGGGGTGGCTGCCGGCGGGGCCGACGGGGTGGGTGCGGCGGGGGGGCGCGCCTGGCGCAGAATCTCGGCCACCGTTGCGCCGGCGGCCACCTGGCGGAAGAGCAGCCGCCGTTGGCTGGCCGTCGTGGGCCGAAAGTAGGTCCGGGGAGATGTGGCGGTTGTCGTTTCTGTATCCATGGACCGATTCTACCACCTTTCCGTCACCGGCGCACATCGGCGCTCGTGTGCAACAGCTTCGTGGACAGTACATAATCACATCGTTTGCCCCGAAATGCTGCTGTGGCTGATTGAAGCGGCCGGAGTGCGGCGAGAACTGGTGGCGGCAGCACGCGTCGCGGCGGCCGCGGGCGGGACGATGATGCAACGCGCCGGCGCGATCCGCAGGCACGTGCCGTGGACAGAGGTGCGCGCGGCGCTCTGGGGCGAAAGATAGGAATCGCAACGCGCCAAGTGACAGATTGTCGGAGTCCGGCGCGACCCACTGAGCTCCAGGCCAAACTCGGCCTGGCGTCGAATGTGGTTCCCCGTGTCACAGCTTCGGCGTCTGCTCATAGGCCTGCTTCGGCGTAAGCCGCGACGTACCGAGGCGGTAGACATCTTCATCGCCGTTGGCGCGGAGCATACCAACCACCACCTCGCGCTCAGGATCGTACTCGCGCACCATACGCGCGTCGTCGGCCTCAGTCACCAGGCCCGCCGGCAGGTAGCTGATGGCGTGGCCCAGCCCGGTTGGCACGGGATAGGTCTTGCGCGTGTCCACGATCGTCAGGCCGCGGCCCTGCGCCAGGTAACCGGCCCAGGCGGCCGAGGCGATTACATACGGTGTAGTTTCCCGCTGCGGCCAGTTCTCCACAGCGTGCCCCGCAGTTTCGGGCATGATGTAGGCCAGGTCGCCGTCCCGGTGCGGATGCGCCGGGTTCAGCGCGGCGCGGCCCACCGGCTGGATCCTGGGCAGTTGCGGACGTCCCTTGCTCATGATCTCACCTCCCACGGATCCGGCGCAGGAGCTGGCACAACAGTCCGGCGATGTTCCAGGCGTCATCGCCGCCCCGGTGATGCGTGCCTTCCAGCGGCAGGCCCGCCCGCACCAGCGCCTCGCTCATGCCCACCTCGCGCGACCAGCCGTAAGCGACGGCCGCCAGGTTCTTGACGTTGAGATGCGTCGGACCGAACGGATACGGGATGCCGAACGCGGCGCAGTTGCGCTCGAATTGCTGCCTGTCATAGTCGCCGAAACTGGCGAAGAGCCGTTGGCCGGATTGGTACTCCTGAGCCAGCACCCGGCACGCTTCGGCCAGCGAGACGCCGGGGTCCACATCTGCCTGGGTCAGCGTAGTGAGCTGCGTGCAGTACGCGCTCACGGTCGAGCACGCCGGCCGGACGAGGATGCTCCGCCGCACCACGCGTTCGAGCGCGGCCACGTCCACCACGCACAGGCCGATCTCGATGATCTCGCTCATCTGACCTGGCGGCGGGTTCCCCTCCCAGCACGTGGACTCAACGTCCACCACCAGGATGCGATCCAGTCTACGCGCCATGTTCCCTCACCACAGGCTCATCTGCCCGTTGTCATCGCCGGCCTTGGCCTCCGCCTCGCGTTCAGCCAGGAAATGATGGAGCGCCGCCAGAGGGGTCTCGCTCTTTTCGAGGATGTCCCGGCTCAAAAAGAAGCGCAGGGAACCCAGGCCCTCCGGGGCCTGCTTGTCGTAGCCGCCCTCGAACCACTCGCAGACCTGGCGCATAAAGGCTTCGGCACGCCGGTTGTCGGCCAGGGCGTGCTGGCGCTTGCGATACAGATCGTGGTACCAGAGGAGCAACTTCTCGAAGTTGAAGTTGTGCAACAACGCCTCAGCGACTTCCCGCTCCTGCTCGATGCCGACCAGAACGCCGCGGTAGACCGCCAGGTAGTAGCGCGTGGTGAAGGCCTTGCACGCGTTGCAGTAGAGATCGTCGCCGACGATGCGGATCTCCTCGGCGTGCGCGATACAATCGCCGATGCGGTAGTCGTCGAGCGTGCACTCGAAGGCCTTGGTTTGGTCCGAGCGGATCTCCGCCCCGCACCTGGCGCAGGGGATCGGCCGGTCGAAGATGATGGTGTCGAACATGCCCATGGTCAATACTCCGCAGAAGACTCGGCGACTCGCATTATAGCACTTCTGTTCGACTTCCACCAAGTCACCGTTGATTCCTCGTGTCATATGCAACATCTGACATGAGTCGAACCTGGATGCTGACTTGGTTCCGCCTTTGTTGGTGACCCTACGGCCTACCCGCAGGCTGCTAGATCTGGCGAACTGCCAGCGCGTGAGCGGCGCACTTCGCGTCTATTAGGCACCCCTGAAACTCACCAGCACACTTCTGAACCGAGTTTGGATGCTCGTCGTGAGCGTATCACGATAGGGACATACAGGTAGGCCCCAAAGGGTCTAATGCTTCGTAGGAGGGGACAAAAAGGGCATACCTTGCGTACAAAATAAGGGGGCCGTGAGCCAAGC
>VGOD01000454.1 GCA_016876015.1 Chloroflexota bacterium | reverse complement strand
ACGATGGCCTGAAAGCCTGGCTGAACGGCGAATTGATCGTCAGCAAAGACGCCTATCGCATCGCCGCGCCCAGCCAGGACCTGGCCCTCGTGCGCCTGCGCCAGGGTTGGAACCACATCTTGTGCAAGATCGGCCAGGCCGAGGGGGAGTGGGGCTTCCACCTGCGCGTGCTGGATGAATCCGGCCGGCCGTGGCCCACCATGTCCTGAAATCTGGACGCGGACGACGCAGACAACGCGGACGACGCGGAGAATTCAGGTTTTGTCGCGTTGTCCGCGACATCCGCGTCGTCCGCGTCCCGGTCTTGCCCCAAGGAACCATTCATGCCCGACATACCCTTGCATTTCCAAACCATCACCGAACTGGCGCGACAAATCCAGGCACGCACGCTCTCGCCCGTGGCGCTGACCGAGCACTTCCTGGCGCGCATCGCGGCGTTGAACGGGACGCTCGGCGCGTTCCGGCTGGTGCTGGCGGAGCGCGCATTGGCCGAAGCGGAGGCGGCCGAGGCCGCGTTGCGCGCCGGTCGCTCGGTCGGGCCGCTGCACGGCATCCCCTACGCGCTCAAAGACCTGTTCGACGTGCGGGGCGCGCCCACCACGGCCGGCTCGAATCTGTTGGCCGGCAACATCGCGGGGGACGATGCGCCGGTTGTGGCCCGGCTGGCGCGGGCGGGGATGATCCTGTTGGGCAAGACGGTGACGGTGCAGTTTGCGTTCGGCGGTGTGGGGATCAACCATCACCACGGCACGCCCCACAACCCCTGGCACGCGACGCCCCATGTGCCCGGCGGCTCCTCCAGCGGCTCGGCGGTGGCCGTGGCCGCGGGCCTGGCGCCGATGGCGCTCGGCACCGACACGGGCGGCTCGGTGCGCATCCCGGCCGCGCTGTGCGGGATCACCGGGCTGAAAACCACCGTGGGGCAGGTCAGCCGGGCGGGCGTCTTCCCGCTCAGCGCCAGCCTCGATTCGGTCGGCCCCTTGACGCGCACCGCCGAAGACGCCGCGCTCGTCTACCAGGCCATCCGCGGCCGCGACGCGCGTGACCCGAGCACCGTGCTGCTAGAGCAGGACGTGCTGGCGGGGCTGCGAGACGGTGTGCGGGGGCTGCGCCTGGCGTTCGCTGAGAGCGTCTTCTGGGATGGCGTTGACCCGGAGGTGGCGGCCGCGGTGCGGGCGTGCGGGCCAGTCTTCGCGGTCCTGGGCGCGCACGTCACGAGCATCGAGTTTCCCGAAGCCGCGGAGACGGAGCGGCTGAACCCGCGCGGGATCATCGGCAGCGCGGAGTGCTACGCGGTGCATCGGGAGCGGATCGAGCGCCACTTCGCCGACTACGACCCGATCGTCGGGACGCGGATCATGGCCGCGAAGCAGATCAGCGCGGCCGATTACATCACCACGCAATGGGCCGTGGCCGATCTGCGCACGCGTGCGGTCGCCGCGCTGCGCGATGTGGATGCGCTGCTCGTCCCCACGACGATGATCCCCCCTGTGCCGGTGGCCGAAGCGGATGCCAGCCTGGAGATCTACGCCCAGCACAACATGCGCTATCTGCGCAACACCTCCATCGGCAACGGGCTGGGGCTGTGCGGTCTGTCGGTCCCGTGCGGCTTCACCGCGGCGGGCCTGCCGATTGGCCTGATGATCTACGCCAAACCGTTCCAGGAGGATGTCGTGCTGCGCGTCGGCCATGCGTATCAGACGGCGACCGACTGGCATCGCCGCACCCCCGAAACGGGCCGCGGATGAACGCAGATGAACGCGGATATGGGCTATTTGACCAATCTACCAATCTACCAATCTACCAATCTACCAATCCACCAACCTACCAATCTTTCAGGAGACACCCATGAAATTCTTCCTCGACAGCGCGATCACCAGCGAGATCGCTTTTGCGCAGGAGATGTACAACATTGACGGCGTGACAACCAACCCGCGACACGTGCAGGCTTCGGGGAAGCCGTTCCTGGCGGTCATCCAGGAGATCGGCAAGATGTTTGCCGGCACGGACAAGCCCGTCTCGGTCGAAGTGAACCCGCACCTGACCGACTGGCGCGAAATGGTGGCCGAGGGCCAAAAGCTGGCCGCGCTCTGCCCCAACTTCGTCATCAAGCTGCCCGCCACTGAAGGGGGCTTCAAGTCGGTGGCCGTGCTCAAGGAGCGGGGGATCCGCTCGAACCTGACGCTGGTCTTCTCCGCATCGCAGGCGCTCCAGGCGATGCGCATGGGCGCGGCATTCGTCTCGCCTTTCATCGGCTGGAAGGAATCCAACGGCGAGGATTCGGCGCGCTTCATCGAGGATGTGGTCGCGATCCGCGACAACTTCGGCTTCGAGACCGAGATCATCGTCGCTGCGGTGCGCACGGGCCACCAGATCGTCGAATCAGCCGCCGCCGGCGCCGATATCGTGACCGCCGGGCTGGCGGTGTTCAAGGATGCGTTCGATCATCCGTACACGGCCAAGGGGCTGAAGTTGTTCCAGGATTTTTGGGATCAGACGAAGTATGAGTGAGGTTGGACGACCGACGAAGGACGGACGACGGACGACGGATGGCTGCCAGAGGTAATCCACGATGGACTGGTTCAGCGCATTACCTGATCCGCTCAGACAACTGATAATCGGCGCGGGGAGCGACTTCGCCGGCGGGTTGGCCGCGGGATTCGTCAGCCACGTGTTGGGCGCCGTCCGGCCGCGGGTGCAGCGCGTCCTG
>VGOD01000453.1 GCA_016876015.1 Chloroflexota bacterium | reverse complement strand
CAATCTGATCACCGGTCTACCCGAGGCGATTGACGTCAGCAGCGTCGAGCTGCGCGAGGCGCTGCGGCCATCGGTGGACATCATCACGGACACCCTGCGGCAGGCCATAGACGAAACGCCGCCTGAGTTGATTGCAGACCTGATGGCCCACGGCATCGCGCTGGCCGGCGGCGGCGCGCTGCTCAAGGGGTTAGCCCAGCGGCTCAGTGAGGAAACCAAGATGCGAGTCTACGTCGCCGAAGACCCGCTCAGTTGCGTCGCGCGCGGGGCCGGCAGGGTGCTGGAGAACTTCGAGGTGCTTTCGCAGACCCTGGCTTCCATGCAGCGCGGCAGCACGCTCCATTGATTGCAGATGTGAGATTGTCATTCTGCAATTTGCAATTTGCAATCTGCTATTTGCCGTCTGCCCATGTCTCGTGTTTCAGGCAGTACCCTGCTTTTCTTTGGATTGGCGGCCGTCGCCATGACATTGCTCATCCTCTCGTCCGCAGGCCAGTTGGCTCCGGCTGAAGGGCTGGCGATGCGCGCTGCCAGACCGTTCCTGCTGGCCTTCAACGGCATCGGCCGGCAGATGTCCAACGTCTTCACCACCGCCCGCGATCTGGCCAGCCTGCGAGCGCGCACCCAGCAGTTGCAGACCCAGGTAGACACTCTGACCATCGAAAACCAGCAACTGCAGGAGCTCCAGAACGAAAACGCCCGGCTGCGTGAACTGTTGCGCTTTCGCCAGCTCAACCCCACCTACGACTTCAAGGGCGGCCAGGTGATCGCGCGCGTGCTCAGCCCAGGGCCGAGCAATTACCTCAGCACGATCGCCATTGATCTCGGCGCCGAGCACGGTATCCAGCCCGGCATGCCGGTGGTCACCGAGGCCGGTCTGGTCGGTCGCATTCATAAGGTAGGGCCAGCCTCCTCGACGGTGCTGCTGCTGACCGACCCGAGCAGCGGCATCCAGGCGCTGCTCAGGCTCAAACGCCAGGTAGGCGTGGTGATGGGGCGGGCGGGCGCGCTGCCAACCATGGATTTCATCCCGCAGGGCGAGAAGGTCAGCGTGGGGGATGTCGCCATCACGTCTGGGCTGGGAGGCGCTTTCCCCAAGAACATCGTCATCGGCCAGGTTGTCGAGGTCCATCAGCGAGACTACGAGATGTTCCAGTCGGCCACACTGCGACCGTCCGTCAATCTCGACCGGCTGGAGTTCGTCCTGGTCATTACCAACTTCAAGCCGATGCCAGGCCAGCCTGACGATCCCGAAAGCGTAGGGTAGGCCGTGGCAAGACGGGCCGGCCGGCCGCGCTTCCTGTCGCCGGCAACGAGCCGCGAGCGCACAGGCGTCTACCCGGCGCTGATCGTCCTGGGCCTGACCGTATTGATCCAGGCGACGCTGTCGGCTCGTTTGCGTTTCTTCGGCGCCAGCCCCAACCTGCTGCTGGCGATCGTCGTCTCATGGAGCATGCTGCGAGGCTTCAGTCAAGGCATCCTCTGGGGTTTCATTGGCGGCCTGGGGATAGACCTGGTATCGGGGATGCCGCTGGGCGCCTCGTCGTTGGCCTTGATGTCGGTCTGCACGCTGGCAGGACTGGGCAAGAGCAGCGTCTTCGCCGCCAACGTCCTGTTGCCCATGTCTATCGTGGCCCTGGCGACCCCCATCCATGGCTGGATCATCCTGTTGACGCTGCAGATCCAGCCCGCCCTGGCCGGTCCAGGGGGCGTAAGCGTGAATTGGCTGGACAGCACGGCGCGCATCATCGCGCCGGAGCTGGCGTTGAACGTCCTGACGATCGCGCTGCTCTACCCGCTTCTCCGCCGGCTCAGCGCGGCGTTGAACGCAGGGCGCGCTGAATGACATATCATGAAATCCGCAACCGCAAAGCCCGCCCTGGCCGGTCCAGGGGACCGCACTGAAGGCAGGCTGCTGATACTGCGACTGGCCATCGCGGCTGTCGTCCTGGTCCTCGCGGGCCGGCTCTGGCAAGTGCAGATGGTTCAGGGCGACCACTATCGCGTCCTGGCCGACCGCAATCGGTTTCGGCAGGTGGATGTCGCCGCGCCGCGCGGGGTGATCTACGACCGCAACGGCGTCATCCTGGCGCGCAATCGGCCCAGCTTCACCGTCGCGCTCGTGCCCGCCGATCTGCCCGGCGATAGCGATGACAGCCAGGCAGGCGCGGCCGAGGCCGCAGTGCTGGATCGTCTGCTGGCGATCCTGGCGAGGCCCGAGCCAACCCCTTCCCCCTCGCCGGCGGCCGCCAGCCGGCAGTCAGGCGTCAAGCCTGCGGTCAGCCCCACGCAGACGCCTGCCACGACCGCGGCGCGATCCTCAACCCCCGAGATCCCCAAGCGCCAGCCCCCTGGACCGGCCAGGGCGGGCTGGGTGATGGCGCGGAGCGACATCGAGCAAAAACTGAGCGACGGCCGCCTGGGCGGAGCCTATCGGCCGGTTCCCATCGCCAGGTACATCAACGAAACCACCGCGTTTCTGATCGCCGAAGATGCCATCAATCTGCCGGGCGTCCAACTGCAGTTGGAGCCGATCCGCGACTACCCGAGCGGAGCGCTCACCGCGCATCTCTTGGGCTACATGGGCTACATCCCAGAAGCCAGACTAGAGGCATACAAGGCTCAGGGCTACGTCCAGACGGAACAGGTGGGGTTGGCAGGGCTGGAGGTGATGCTAGAGAAGGAGTTGCGCGGCAAGCCCGGTCGTCAAACCATAGAGGTGGAC
>VGOD01000452.1 GCA_016876015.1 Chloroflexota bacterium | reverse complement strand
GCCATACATCCACCTCCAGGGTAGATTGTATCCCAAACGCGCTGGCCGCCAAACCCCGCTCAGGGAGAGCGTAACACGTTGGGGACAAGGCACGAGTTGAGCCAACCGACCAGATATGGTACAAATGTACCTTGCAGAAATCAGGCAGGAGGTTGGCTCAGATGCAAGGTACCACAAGGTCGCGGGTTTATCAACCGGCCCTGGGCGTGTTGCATGGGCTGGTCGTGTTGAGCATTCTCGGCCTGGCGTTATTGGGGCAGATGCCCGGGGAAGCGGCCGGTTGGCTGATCCAGCCGGCGGTGGCGGGTGCTGGGGTGCGGCGGCGGCCGCGGCCTTGGCGGCGGTACCCGTGGTCGGGGTGGTCTGGCCAGCTGGCGGCGCTGTGGCAGTATTTGGCGGTGAGTTGGCCGCCGGTGTTGCTGCGCAGTCTGCTGGTGTGGGGATTGTGGGCGTGGAGCGGCGGGTGGGGGCCGGCGTGGCTGCGGCTGGTGCCGTGGGGGTTGTGGCTGTGGCAGGGCCTGGGCGTCGGCTGGCCCGGCCTCCGGCAGCGGAGGGTCTGGGTGTGGGGCGGCCAGGGGTTATGGCAGGTGCAGCGGCTGGTGCTGGTGGGCTATCTGGGGCTGGCGCTGAGCCAAGTGCGCTGGGAGGACCTGGCACCGTGGGGGCTGGGGCTGGGGTGCGTGGTCTGCCAGCAGGATGAGCCGCGGGTCGAGGTAGGCCGGCAGGCGGACGGCAGCTATGCGGCGACGCTGTGTGGGCACTTCACGCTGCGGGTGGCGGGCGATCACCCCTTTCGCCTGCGCCTGCTGGTGCTGTTCTTGAGCCTGCTCGATGCGCCGGGGGCCAGCCGGGGCAGTCGGCGGACGCGGGATGACCGCACGCCCGTGGTCCGGCAGCTGCAGTTGGCGGAGTGGGTTGGCGTGCCGCAGCCGCACATCAGTCTGTGGCTGCGCTGGTGGCACGGCGGGGAGTGGGCCAACTTGCTCAGCTTGCACAGTGCGGAAGTGCTGACGAGCGAATTAGTTGCCCGGATTGTGGCGGTGTGTGCCACCTTCCCGACGTGGGGCGTGGCGCGGGTGTACCAGCATCTGCGCCAGCAGGGGGTTGCGGTGACGGAACCCCAAGTGCAGCAGGCGGTGGAACAGAGCGGCTGGCGGCACCTGCAGCAGACCCTGCGTGAACGCTACGACCTGGACGGGCCGGGGTTGGTTTTGCGCGAGGGCTGGCTGGTCGGCCAGTTGCTGGGGCAAGTCCGGGAGCTGCTGGGGCGCCTGGAAGCGGGCCAAGCGCTGCCGAGCGAAGTGCGGACCACGCTGGCCGACCTGACGACGCTGGCCAGCACGGCGGGGGCCCTGCCACCCCCGCCGATTAAGGCGCTGCCCTGGCTGTTGCGCGTGGAGCAGGTGCTCTTGGGCGACTGGCAAGCTGTGACAGACGGTCAGGTGCGTTGTCCGGCCTGCGGCTCGGACCAAGTTGGCCGCAAGAGCGCCACCCCCCGCCTCAAGAAGTATTACAACGAGTTGCACGAGGTGTGCGAGGTGGCGGTCTATCGCTACTACTGTCGCAACCCGCAGTGCGACCAGGGCAGCTTCACCCACCTGCCGCCCGGCCTCTTGCCCTACTCCCGCTACCGCACCGAGACCCATCTGCTGGCACTACAGATGTATGCCTGGGGCTACTCGACCTACCGCCGCACGGGCACCGCCCTGGGCGTGGCCAGCCTGACCGCCTGGCGCTGGGTCAGTGCGTGGGGCACTGACCTGCTGCCCGTGGCGGCGCTCTTCGGCGTCGTCCGCTCGAGCGGCGTCGTGGGCGTGGACGAGAAGTTCGTGCTGGTGCCCAAGAATGACAAGCCAGCCAGCAAGATGCGGCGCTGGATGTATGTCTATCTGGCGGTCGACGTCTGGACCTACGACCTGTTGCACATCGCCCTCTATCCCTACAATGACCAGGACAGTGCCGCCGCCTTCCTGCTGGCCTTACGCGCCAAGGGCTACCAGCCGCAGGTCATCGTCACCGATCTGCGCCAGGATTACGGCCCCGTGATTGCCCAGGTCTTTCCGCAGGCCGAACATCACGAATGCATCTTCCATGCCTTGCAGCAGGCACACCAGCATGTCAAGGACGCCTACGGCCCGGACGATGCCGAGCCACATCCGGAAGCCGACCAACTCAAGCAGCAGATCAATCGCATCTTCGACGCCGAAACCTTGCCCCTGGCCACTGAACGTTACACGGCGGTGTTAGCCCGCCGCCAGGACTGCGTCCAAGCCCAACCCCAGGCCGCCGCCATTTTCGACTTCCTGGAGCGCCATTGGCCCCGCCTCAGCAACAGCATCGGCTCCCCGCTGATCCCAGCCACCAACAACACCGTCGAACGCGTCATCGGCCGCTTCGATCAGCACTACCAGAACTTCTGTGGCTTCGAGTCCAGCGCCGATGCCCAGCGCTACCTGGCCGTCTTTGAGAAAGTCTACCGCTTCACCCCCTTCTCCCAGGATGCCCAGCCCGGTGTTCGCGGCAAGTGCCCGCTGCAATTGGCGGGCTACGACATCAGCCACTTGCCGCTCGCCACCCTCTGCGCCGGCCTGAGTATCCTGTGGCCCATGCACACTGCGGAGGCCGTCCCTGTCCCCAATCCGTGACGGTCTCTTGTGGGGAGAGCGTAACACGTTGGGGACAAGGCACGAGTTGAGCCAACCGACCAGATATGGTACAAATGTACCTTGCAG
>VGOD01000451.1 GCA_016876015.1 Chloroflexota bacterium | reverse complement strand
CCGCAAGAGCATGTCCCAAACTCGTGACGGTCTCGAAAGTCTCTGCGATCTCTGCGCCCTCTGCGGTAAGATTCTCATCCCCCGTGGCGGCGTGTGCGGCATGGGCATCTGTCCTGAAAATCACCGCGGAGGGCGCGGAGAATCCGAAAGTCTCTGCGATCTCTGCGCCCTCTGCGGTAAGATTCTCATCCCCCGTGGCGGCGATACCGGCATGGCCATCTGCCCTGAAAATGGCTTCGCACTGGCGTCGGCCGCGGCACGGCAAGCTACGGCTGCCGATCCTCCTGCGCTGCCTGGCGCAACAACGGACAGGGCGGCAGGGGATCGGTCGTGCCCAACGGGATGTTCTGCGTGCAGCTTCCGCCCGGCAGCGACAGCACCCAGACGAAGGGCGCGAAGCCCGCCGCGGCGACGGTCAGGGTGTAGGTCCCCGCGGGAACGACCGGAAACAGATAGTAGCCGTCGAAGCGGCTGCGGACGTGCAGCGGCCTGGCCTCCGTCGCCGTCACGGCGCTGGGCGCCAGGGTGAGGTCTGCGCCCACCACGCGCGTGATGGCCGTGCCCGCCGTAACCAGTCCTTCCAGCCTGGCCTGGACGGTCGGAACCAGGTAGATCTCCGCGGTTGTCTCCGGACTCAGGAGATGCTGCGCCTGATACACCTGGTAGCCGGCCCGATAGACGGTGACGGTGTACTCTCCCCTGCTGACGCCGCGGAAAGAGAACTGGCCGTTCAGGCTGGTATAGGTCCACTCGCCGCTGTCCAGGACCACGCGCGCGCCCGGCGCCGGCTGCCCCGAATAGAGGTCATACACTGCGCCGCGCGATTC
The DNA here is from genome assembly GCA_016876015.1 of Chloroflexota bacterium. Taxonomy (GTDB): domain Bacteria; phylum Chloroflexota; class Anaerolineae; order CG2-30-64-16; family CG2-30-64-16; genus VGOD01. The sequence goes on along the minus strand of VGOD01000451.1, from coordinate 1,914 downwards.
CACGACCTCTGCGGCCGAGATGATCGTCAGCTCCAGCGTGCCGCTCACGATGTCGTAGCTCCCGACGTTGGTGATCTGGCCGGTCACGGTGATCGGTTGCCGGATCAGGTAGAGGTCGTCATCCGTCAACACCTCGAGCTGAGCCTTCACCCCGCCGATGGGGACGACGCGCGCCAGCACGGTGACGCGGCCGGTGTCGGCCGCGGTACACTCATTGCGCAGGTAGTACATGCTCTCGCGCACGCCGGTCGGGATGGTCAGCGTGGTGGTCTGCACCTCGCCGGGCAGGATGGCGGTGTTGCTGTAGGCGTGGCTCAACACCAGCCGGCCCTCGGTGTCGCGCAGACTGGCCTGGCAGGCGTAGGCCGTCTGGCCGCCCCCGCGGTTGCGCACGGTCAGGCGCAGCGGCCCGCCCGCGACATGATCCGCCGGCGCCAGCCGCGGGTCCAGGTCAGCCGGCAGCACCACGAAGTAGGAGTCGCGGCGGTCCTGGTCCGCCCCCAGGCTGAGGGTGAGGCGGATCGGGTACGTGCCGCCGCGGATGTCCAGCGGCACGCTGGCGGTGTGCGGCAACGTGAGCTGCTCGCCCGGGCCGATGGGCACGCTGCGGGTGCTGGTGTAGGCCAGGGCGGGGATGACCAGCTCGGAGCCGAGGACTTCGGAGAAGACGCCGGTGTTCTTGAGCAGCAGGTTCACGTTCATGGCATCCCCGCCGCCGTAGCTGCTCTTGTCCAGCCGGAACTCGACCGCGTGGGCGGCGGGCAGTTCCGTGACCCCGCGCACCGCGTAGTTGCTCTGCCAGGCGTGATGCTCCAGCCGGAAGACGCCGACGCGGGCCGTGAAGGGGATGTCGAAGCTCAGCGCCGCGGTCTGCCCGGCCGGCAGGTCGAAGCCCTGGCTGCCGCTCCAGAGCTGCAGGCCGTCCGGGTCGCGCAGGACGGCGGCCAGGGTGGCGCCGTGCGCGTGGTCGTAGCCGGCGTTGGTCACCGAGAAGGTCACGGTGTTGACGACGCCGGGCAGGTAGGGGCCGGGCCGGGTCGCCGTGATGACGAAGCGCGGCCCGGGCATCTCGAAGTGACCCACCCCCACGCCCACCGCCGCGCTGTCGCGGAACGCTTCAGCCCGCATCTCGTACAACCCCCAGAGGGTGGAGGGGAGCGTCGGGGTGCGGGTGATGTGCCGCGTGGCGCCGGCCGGCAACGTGGCCGTGAAGGTGGCGCTGTAGACCAGGGCACCCGCCGGATCGCGGATGCGCAGGACGTTGCGCAGGTCGAAGGTCGCCCGCTGCAGGTTGCGCAGTGTGGTGGTGACGAGCGCGGTCTCGCCGGCGCGGTAGCGAGGCTTTTCGCTGGCGGGGGTGACCTCGACCGCCGGCGCCACCACGACGATCGGCGCGCTGGCCCGACCGACCAGCGTGCCGGCCTCATACAGTTGGACATCGAACGGCCCGCTGCCCCAAATGGTCCGGGTGCAGGGGACGGTGGTCGTGACCCCTGGGTTCACGGTGAAGGGTGTGGCGCCGCAGGGAGAGTGCAGGCTGACGGTGTGCGCCGTCGCGCCGTCGTTGCGCACCTGGACGCGGAAGGTCGCCTCCATGTCCCGCACGAAGTAGTAGCCAGGGGCCTCGACCCACATCTTGAGGTCGCGGTCAGGATCGGCGACCGGGCTCGGGTCGGAGACCACGAAGCGGGCGCCGGCCGCCTCGCGCTGGATCAACGTCTCGTTGGCGTCAAGCAGGGTGTAGTCCACCCACCAGATGCCGAGATGAGTCGGATAGTCGGATAGTCGGATGCTCAGGTCAGTGACCGCCTCAGCGCCCGAGGGGATATTCACGTTGACCACGGTCGTCGTCACCACGGTCTTGTCGGGCGTCAGGATGGACAAACGCGCCGCCGCGGCGTCGGTAGCCGCGGT
>VGOD01000450.1 GCA_016876015.1 Chloroflexota bacterium | reverse complement strand
TATCTTGCCGCCGGTTGGAGTGCTAACTTGAGTATACGCACCACCGCCGCGCGCCCCATGGCGCCCAAGCAGTCCGATCATTGCCAGAGCGTCAACTATTCATCTTATGTTAATGGAAAAGTCCTATAACAACCCGTCGAAGTCCACTTCCAGCCGCCGCGGCCACGCTTCATCGAAGGCTGCGCCAGGGATGCCCATCAAGATGTCCACGCGCACCGGCGGCACGCCCATCTGGTAGAAGTAACCTTCTTGGGCGAAATCGGCGGCGGTCAAATCAGCGAGCGGCGCGCCAAACTCCCGCAGCGCGCGGTACACGGCTTGCGCATTCGTGGCATCGGCGCTGATCCACAGATCCAGGTCTTTGGTGTACCGCGGTTCGGCGTACTGAATCAACGCATAGCCGCCGATAACCAGATACTTAACCTGGTTGGCGTTGAAAAGCCTCAACAGATCGCTGAAGTCGGAGTTGACGAACATCGCCGCCTTTGACCCTGTGCGCGTGGACGATCAATTCCCAAGCCGCATCGAAGCGCGCCTGGGCGGGTTGGTCTTGCCAGAACTTGAGATCGAATGACCGGTCAAGTTCGGTCAGTTTTCCGTGTCGTTCGACAAAGTCCGTTCTCATCACTGTTCTCGCCCACCGACGACGCACCGTAGCTACGCTGCCGCATACTGCCTTTGTTCGACAAGCTTCTGTTGTAGCCAAAGATTCGCCAGTGTTTCGACCTGCACGCCGCGCTGGGAAGCCTGCCTTTCAAGCGCCGTGAACAACTCTACCTCGATCGGCACAGCACGTGCCATCGTGAATTTGACATCGGGCAGGGCGGGATTGTCGAATTCCGTGAAGTCATGGGTATCCCAGAACTCACCGATGCCTTCATCGGTGTCGGCCTGCGAAATACTACTGCGTCTATTTGCGTCCATAGCTTCTGCGCTCTCTCTCATTCATCTCACGCGCACTGATGATGACGGCGGTTTTGACGGTCGGTTTGTAGATATAGACTCAATGTGCATGAACCACGGCCTCAATACCGAATACTCTCACTGCGTCGTCTCACACGGAACCTGTCCGTATGAGACGGGCCTATACGGTTCTTGGCTGGACAGCCGCCTGACGCTCCGGACATAGACCAGCCCCGCTACGATGGTTGGCAATGCTTGGATTGTAAACCAGGTCCCTTTGTCTGTCAAGCGACCGCAAACCGAGCTCGACCCCGCCACACCACAATAAGCGACGGATTCCGGCAGCGACGCGCCGATCCTCATGTCGCACGGGGTTCTGCCCGCCTCTCGCCGGCTCCACTTGCCTCATTCGCGTGCCCTGAAAGCCTCGATCTTCTCGTCGTCCAGCTCCAGCCCCAATCCAGGCCCCGTGGGCACGCGAAGATAACCATCCTCAAGTCGCAGCGGCTCCCGCAGCAGCAGGTCGTGGATCATCATCTCGGTGAACTCCACCACGGGGTCGGCATTCTTGAGCGCCGCGCCCAGGTGCAGCTTGGCGGCGACCTTCAGGCCCACGCCCCACTCGGTGCCGATAACGATCGGGCGGTGGGCGGCTTCGGCGACGGCGGCCCATTCTACGACCCCCTTGATCCCGCCCGCCTTGGCGCATTTCGTGTTGATGATGTCGGCCGCGTCGTGTTTGAGGATCAGTTGCACCATGGACAGGCTGTACGCGCTCTCGTCCACCTCGATGGGCAGCGCGGTCGCGGCCCGCAGCTCGCGGAATCCCGCCAGATCGTGCGTCTCCAGTGGCTGTTCGAGCAATTCCAGCCCCGCGCCCGACGCCTCGACCAGCTTACAGAAGGTCTTCGCCTCGCTGAGGGTGTAGCCGCAGTTGGCGTCAGCGCGCAGGCTGACGCCGGGGCCGAGCTTCTCCCGGATCGCCTGGATGCACTCGGCGTCCCGCACCGGGTCCGAACCGACCTTCGCCTTGATCCCCCGGATGCCTTGCTGATAATACTCGTAGCTGTGCTCGGCCATCTGCTCCGGCGTGCCCCGCGGCACCTCGATGCCGGCAAGCAGTTTCTCGCGCCGGCAACCGCCCAGCAGCGTGTAGACCGGCACGCCGAACGCCTTCGCCACGAGATCGTAGAGCGCCAGGTCAATCCCGGAGGTGGCGAAACGGGTGGCGCCGCGCGCCGCATCCCAACTCACCCGGTCAATGAGGAACTGCCAGTTCAGCGGGTCCTCGCCGATCAGCAGCGGCGCCATGTAACGATCAATCATCGCCTTGACGCCCTCGACCGGCTCGGCCCGGTCGCAAGCCGCCTCGCCGATGCCGGTGACGCCCGCGTCGGTGTGGATCTTCACGATGACGTTCGACAGCACCATGAAGCCCTCGGCATTGCGCGGCCGCGCGACCTCCAGGGATCTCCCCGGGAAATAGCGGGCCGGCGCGTCGTTTCCGGCGACCTTGTCCATGCCATCACGGAATTTGCCCACGAGGAGGCTGACCGGGATCGTTTCGACCGCAGTGATTTTCATGATGTGCTCCCAAAGGACTTGAAGTCTGGCGGCATATGATGGTATATTTCATCCCAGCAATGTGTGCTCGATCTGTGGCTCGCCTGGATTTCGGCCCAAGTCTGGGCTGAACGGACTATACAACCGTCGGCCCTCAGCGTCAAATCGAGCTACGACGCGTGCGCCTGAATGACAGGAGTTACGCAGTGCCGTGCGGAGTAGCCACGAATTGCACGAATTTCACGAATTCAGCCGCCTGGTCAACCCATTTTCGTGTCAATTCGTGTCATTCGTGGCTGGTTTTCGGCGCC
>VGOD01000449.1 GCA_016876015.1 Chloroflexota bacterium | reverse complement strand
AAGATCCAATCCATGGTGTTGATGGAGAGATCGGTATCGAGCTGGACATTGCCGTCCTTGTCGAAGTAGTCGCCGTCGTTCTGGCGCAGCAGTAGATCGTGCCCCAGGTACGAACAGGCGACGACGTCGTCTTTGCACAGCAGCTTGTACGCCGCGATCCAGTCATCCCACAAGACGAGCTTCTTGACATCCACACCGGCCTTCTCGATCACGTCCGCTTCCCGAAGAGACATGATAGTATCTTTTCAATAAGTGGGGGCCGACGGGGGTCGCAGACCCCCTGAAAGCAGGCTCGTAGGCGGTCTGTGACCGCCGTTTCCCCGGATTATTGAGAGGATACCATCACGCTGCCGACGGCCGAGCAGTTGCCGGTGTTGGTGATTGATGACAACTGGGACACGCTGCGGCTGCTGGAGCGCTACCTGGTCGGCAGTCGCTACCGCTTCACCGGCATCGGTGATCCGCGCGAGGCGCTGGCGGTCGCCAGGCAGACATCACCCAGCGCCATCGTGCTGGACATCATGTTGCCGGAAGTGGATGGCTGGGATCTGTTGGGGCGTTTGCGTGAGCATCCTCAGACGCGCGAGATCCCGGTGATCGTCTGCACCATCCTGCCCCAGGCGCAGTTGGCCGCGATGCTGGGCGCTGCCGAGTTCATTGCCAAGCCGGTCCGCCGCGAGGCGCTGCTGACCGCGCTCGATCGCCTGGTTGGTGGGGCTGGCTACACCAGCGTCACGGATGACCGTGCCGGGCCAACACGGGTTTGACGCTGCCCGGGCCGGCGCAGTGGTCGGAGACCCAGCGGCCCATCTGCCCCCAGTTAGTCACGGCCTCGCACCACCGACAGGCCGCCGCGTACTTGGCCCGGTCCTGTTCGTCCTCGTGGCCCTTGACCTCCAACACCAGCATCACGCCGTTGGCCAGGCGCACCAGGAAGTCGGGGAAGAAGTTGTGGCTGGCGCCAGCGAAGGTGTAAGGGATGGCGAAGCCCATGTGGTCGGTGCGCGCATACGCCGCCACAAGCGGCGACAGCTCCAGATGAAAGGCGGTGGATGCCTCCCATGTGGCGGTGTCCAGCGCCACATGGCTGATGTGGCTCTTGACCGTGGCGCGCACTGGCCGGGTGGTGCGGAAGAGCACCTCGTCAGTGGAGCCGCGGGGCCGAAAGCGTTCGATGCGCGGCAGCAGCAGACTGGCGCCGGCCTCGTCCGCTGGCCGGACCGCGGCCGACAGGCGCTCGACGATCAACTGGACATATTTCTCCAGCCCCAACTCGCGCGGGTCCATGCCGTTGTAGATCACGCGGCGCGCCAGGTAGGCGCGCACGATGCCGAGCGCCTGTGGGAAAAGCAGTTGCCGGGCGCTGAACTTGAAGCGATCGTGCGCCAGCAGCGCCTCGGTCACACGACTGGCGATGATGTACTCGATGCGCTGTGAGCGGTTCTCGGCATAGAAAGCCTGGCGCGTCGTAACGAGGGACTCTCCGGGTGCATTCATGGAGAGCGCCGTGTGATAGCCGACCCGCGCCACCGAGACCGTCTCTGTCGGCTCCTTGCCCGGCTCGATGGTCAATACTGGCACGGCGTCAATATCGGCGGTGATGTGGCTGCGCACCTGCCAGACAAAGCCCTCGACTCGAGGGAACTCGATCTTGAGCTGCTCCCTGTCCGGCAGCGCCTTGACCAGGAAGGACTCCTTGGGCTCGATGGGGGCCACGCCCGGCTTCTTCTTGGTGGGGATGACCTCGAAGGGGATGCCGTAGATGTCCACGTACTCCTCGTTCTGCGGCACGCCGTGCTCGTCCAGGTCGAAGTCGTAATTGATGCGCCGCAGGCCGCGGCCCACCACCTGCTCGCACAGCAGTTGCGACTGGAACGCGCGCAACCCGAACACCTGCGTGACGTTCTGCGCGTCCCACCCCTCGGTCAACATGCCCACGCTGACCACGCAACGCACCTGCTCGCCCGGCTCGCCGGGCTTGCCCACCGTGGCCACCTTGCGGCGCAGCGCCTCGGCCAGCTCGGCCCGGCTGCCGCCCCCTTCGCCGCCGGATTCGGCGCTGGCCAGCAGCTTGGAATCAATGCGGATGGTGTGCTCGACGCCGGGCTCGTTCTTGAGCAGCTCGGGGAAGACCGCGCCCTCGACAGCGATCTTCTCGTAGAGGTACTCGGCGATGTCGGTGTTGTCGCAGACCGCGATCAGGGCCGGCGGCACAGGATAGTTGTCCTGCTGCCAGCGGGCCAGCGTGGCCTGCCACTCGCCGGCCAGGGCTTGCAGCGCGCCCTCAGCCTCGCGCACCACGGCCTCCGGCTTGGGCTTGCGCCGCGCCGTGGCCCGGTCCCTGGCCGGCAACGCCTCGTTGACCGCCTGCCAGAGGCGGAAATACTTGGGGATGGGCTGGCCAGTGTCGTCGGCCACAGGCACCCGGGGGATCTTGACGATGCCGCTCTCGATGGCATCCACCAGGCCGAAGTCGGAGACGATCCAGGGCAGGGGAGAGCCCTCGGGGTAGCCGCTGCCCTGGATGTAGAAGGGCGTGGCGGAGAGGTCAACGACGAAGTTGATGCGCCGGGCGGTGTGGACGGCGTCCAGCCCGCTGACCCAGACCGTGGCCTCCTCTTTGGCGGCCTTGATCTCGGCCCACTCGTCGGCGCCCATGCCGTCGGGCTTGCGGTCGTCGTCGTAGGGCGCGGGGCGGTAGGCGTGGTGCGCCTCGTCGTTGATCACCAGCAGGTTCTTCTTGCCCCCCAGGTCGCGCAGCACGCGGTTGGCGAAGGCCGCCGGGCTCTCCTGGCCCCGC
>VGOD01000448.1 GCA_016876015.1 Chloroflexota bacterium | reverse complement strand
ATTTGGCCAGTCTACTGCGCCGGACCAAGGGGGCCTTACTGAACCTCCTCCGCCAGTTAGTGCAAGCGGTCGCCTCAATGGGGCGGCGTAACCAGCGTACTGTCCTGGCTTAAGTTTACGGATATGCTCCTGACCGTGCCTGCTGTGGCTCGGTCGGAGACCGGCCACAGCCTGGGGAAAACAACCCTTGCTGCTCGGGCCGGTCTCCTGACCGTGCCCGCTGTGGCTCGGTCGGAGACCGGCCACAGCCTGGGGAGGCGATTTTCAGGACAGATGCCCATGCCGCGGCCGGCGCCAGTGCGAAGCTTCCCTGTAGGACGGAGGATGAAAACGCGCCGCCGGTCAGCCGTCGTCGGTTGCCGGTCGGCGTTTTCGGGACGGACCCTCCGCGTCCCGCTTCCGCAGTCAGCCAGGGAGCCTCCGCCGCCGAGCCTCCAAACCCGGACGCGCTCGCGCTCTACCGAGCGGCCAAGACCGCAGCCGATCAGTCCCGATTCGCCGATGCGCGACTCTCAGTCGAGGCGGCGATTCAGCGATCGCCCCTCTGGGCGCCCGCCCACTATCTACATGGGCTGATTCTGCAAGAAGAAGGGGACCTGGAACAAGCCCTGGCTGCGTTGCGGCGCTGCGTCTACGCGGATGCGCGCTTCGTGCTGGGCCATTTTGCCCTGGCCGGGCTCTACGCCGTGATCCGGCAACCCGAACGGTCCCGAGTGCATCGAGAAAATGCTGCCCGCCTGTTGCGCGAGCACACGGCCGATGACCTGATCCCCGAAGGAGACGGTCTGACCGGCGGCCAGTTGCTCAGGTCCCTCCAGGTATAGGTGTCGCTATGTCTCACCTGCTAGACGGCCTCCCCGAAGATGCTCAGCGTATCCTGGAAGCGCGAGCCCGGCGGTTGGCGCAGCCTCCCGACGCACCGATCGCCGGCGAGTCGCTGGAGCTGGTCATCCTGGCGCTGGGAAACGAACGCCTGGGGGTGGATGTGCGCCATGTGCAAGAGATCCAGCCGCTGGGCGAATTGACGCCGGTGCCGGGCGTCGCTGCTTTCTGGGCGGGCCTGATCAACCTGCGGGGTCGCCTCTACCCTGTGCTCGACCTGCGGCGCTACCTGGGCTTGCCGCCGCGCCGCGAGGCTCGCCTGAATCAGCCTGTCAGCCAGTCATCCAAAGCCGGGGGCGACCTGCGGCCGCGCCAGGTCGCCGCGCGCCGCAGCGCTGGCGACCGGGAAATAGACGCCAACGCCGGAGCGCCCCAGGACAAAGTCGTGCTCGCTTCGGCCGCGGGAATGGAGATCGCGCTATTGGTGGACGATGCGCCGGAGGTCCGGCAGACGCCGGCGGCCGACGTCGGCCCTCCCTTGCTCGCGGCCTCCGGCCGGCATCAGGTGATCGCCGGCATCGCCGCGGCCCGGCGACAAGAGGGGGCGGCCCTCCTCACCCTCCTCGACCTGGAGGCCCTGTTCAGCGATCCTGCGCTGATCGCTCAGGACCAGGAGGGTTGATGGCGAGGTTCGGCCCCGCTTCTTCTTCCGCGGGCTCAGCAGATCACAGATTCATGCTCCAGGCGGGTCCCTGACCCGCAGGATCGCGGATCCGAACAGGTATTTTGGAGAGCGCCCTGATGTCACCTGAGTACATCATCTTCTCTGTGGCCGTCGCATTCGGAGTGGTTGCCTTTTTGGTGACCATCTACCTGGTTTACCGGCGAGGGATCGCCATCCGTCTGGGATGGGTGGTCGTAGGGTGCGTTGTGCCGCCCACTGTGGCCGCGTTCGTCTTGGGCAAAGAAGGGATCTCGCCGGTCACGGCGGCGGTGGCCGTCGCCATCGTGGTGCCCATCATCATCGCGCTGGTGCTTCTGATGGTGCGGCAGATCATTGCGCCGGCCCGACAGATGGCGGCGACCGCGGAACAGATCGCCGCGCGCGACCTGGCCGAGCTATCGCGCGTGGCCGCGGCGCTGGCGGTCGGCGAACGCGTCGAACCCATGAACGCGCACACGCAACCCCTGGGCGCTGGCCGCGACGACGAATTGGGCGACCTGGCGCGGGCATTCAACCGCATGATCGCATCGCTGGGCGAGGTGGATGACGCGTTCAAGCGTATGACGGGCTACCTCAGCGATGTCTCCGGCTCGGTCGAGAGCATCGCACAGGGTGATCTGTCGGTGCGCATCGCAGCGCGTTCGGACCGCGATATACTGGGGACCGCAGCGGTCCGGATGGCGGCCTATCTGAACGAGATGGCGGCGGTCGCCGATCGCGTCGCGCAGGGAGATCTCTCGGTCAGGGCGCGTCCGCGTTCCGAGCGCGATGTGTTGGGCGAGGCCTTTGCGCGCATGATCCACTATCTGCACACGATGGCCGACGCGGCCGATGCCATCGCGCAGGGCAACCTGGCCGTGAGCGTCAGGCCGCAGTCCAGCCTGGACGTGCTCGGCGCCGCATTCGTGCGCATGAGCGGCAATCTGAAAGAGATGGCGAGCGCCACCCGCGAAGGCTCCCATAGTATGAGCGCGGCGACGGCGGAGATCCTGGCGGCGGTGAGCCAGCACACGGCGAGTGCGAACGAGCAATCGGCCGCGGTGCACCAGGTGACGGCGACGGTGGACGAGGTGCGGGCGGCCTCCGAGCAGACGGCAGAGAAGGCCGGCGAAGTGGCGCAGATGGCGCAGGGGTCGGTGCGGGTGAGCCAGGAGGGGACGCAGAGCGTGGAGGCGATCCTGCGCGGGATGACGGAGATTCGGGAGCGGGTGGCGGCGATCGCCCAGGACGTGCTGGCGTTGTCGGCGCAGAGCCAGCAGATCGGGGAGATCATCAGG
>VGOD01000447.1 GCA_016876015.1 Chloroflexota bacterium | reverse complement strand
TCAATAATCCGGGGAAACGGCGGTCACAGACCGCCTACGAGCCTGCTTTCAGGGGGTCTGCGACCCCCGTCGGCCCCCACTTATTGAAAAGATACTCACCCGCAACTGTCACACCGCCTCTTGCACCGCGCGCTCCAGCGCGGCAGCATCCGCGCCCTCGATCTTGCGGCGCCCTCCCACCACAAAGGTCGGATAGCGCCGCACGCCGTGGCGCACCGCTTTCACGATTCCCTGCAGCGAGCGCGGATCGTAGACGCGAATCAGCACGTGGTCGCGATAGCGGTCGGCCAGGTCGAAGATCAGCGCGCTGAGGCGCTGGAAGTCAGCCTGCCACTCGGCCGGATACTCGTCCAGGCCGCGCACAGGCGGGGCTGCGCCAAGATCTGCGCGCGCCATCAGCATCTCGCACGAACGGCACAGCCCCCACCCTTCGGGGACAAACGCGATGACGTCTACGTGAACCGGCGGCATTTGCACTTCCTTGACAAGGTGACAAGGTGATCTTCGGCAATCACTTTGTCACCCCTTCACCGTGTCACCTTGTCAGTCTTTATGCCTTCGCGCCAGCCTTCGCAGGAACCCCGGCGCGATAGCGGCGGAACGCCTGGATGCCGTCCCACGCCAGGAACAGCGCGGCGATCACCAGCACCAGGGCTATCAGCCCGATGAGCACATTGGCGGCCGTGAACTCGCCCACGTTCGCGATCTTGAACTTGGCCGGATCGGCCGTCTTCGGCAAGTTGATGAAGAACGACTCGTAGGACTTATAGAGCAGCGCCGCGATGGTGGTGACGAACATGAAGATGAAGGGGATGAAGGTCCAGAGGTACTGCTTCCCCTTCGACATCAGCCACAGCGTCACCATCAGCAACGCCAACGAGGCCATGAGCTGGTTGGCCGCGCCGAACACGGCCCAGATCTGCAGGAACGGCACCAGCCAGATCAGCGCCAGGGTGAGCAGCAGCGCGATGACCGTGCCGACGTGAACATTGCGGATGGCCGGGATCTTATCGCCCAGCGCCTCGGCGCTCGCCACGCGCATGAAGCGCACCACCAGGTACATGATGGTCAACGCCATCAGCGTCAGGAACACCGAGCCATAGGCTGTGCCGAAGACCTTCGGCAGCCCCCACTGGTTCAAGAAGTTCGCCAGGCCCGTCGAGAAGACTCTGGCGGCCGCCGCGCCGCCGCCGGCATCCACATAGCCCTTGTAGCTGCCGAACGCGACCGTCGCGGTCAGGAACGCCACGGTAGCGAAGACCATCTCCAGGAACATGGCGCCGCCGCCGACATAGAGCGCATCGGTCTCCTTCTCAAGCTGCCGCGCCGTGCCCGATGACGATACGAGACTGTGCCAGCCTGAGATCGCGCCGCAGGCGATCGTCACGAACAGCATTGGCCACAGGGGGCCGATGCCGATGGTGAACTGCGTGAACGCGGGGAAATCGCCCATTCCTGGCCGCCAGATCAGCAGGCCGCCGATGCCGCCCACGATGCCCAGGAAGACGATCCAGAAGGAGACGTAGTTGATCGGCTGCGCCCAGCGCCAGATAGGGAGCACCGCGCCGAAGTAGCAGATGGCCACGACGAGCAGGCTGCCGATGAACTTGGCCTGCGTCACCTGCAGGAAGAGGGTCGGGCTGGTCTTGCCGCCTGCAATGCCGAGGATCGCGGAGAAGAGGTCCCTGGCAAACGGCAGCGTGCCCAGCCAGATGCCAACGAACGACAACACCACCGTGATCACCGAGGTGAGGATGATGTCCTGCTTCCACTTGTAGGTCATCTGGCCAGCCAGCACGCCCACCAGGATCACGATGAGCACGCCAAGCGGCACGACGGGATTGGTAAGCAGATTGAAGCCCACCTGTACCCCGAACGACCCCATGATGAGCCAGAGGTAGAAGTAGATGAAGGTGATGAGGATCAGGCGAGAACGTGGGGAGATCAGCCGATAGCTGAGTGCGCCGAACGACTGGCCCTCTTCGCGCACCCCCATGATGATGCTGCTGTAGTCTTGCACCCAGCCGATGAAGAAGGTGCCGAGCACGATCCACAGCAACGCGGGCAGCCAGCCCCACTGGACCGCGATAATCGGCCCCAAGATCGGTCCCAGGGCCGCGATGGACTTGAACTGATAGCCGAAGAGAACATTGCGGTTGGCCGGAGTGAAATCCACGCCATCCATGTACATCTTGGCGGGAGTGGCCTTCTTCTCGTCAGGCTGAATGATGGATCGGTTGATGGTCTTGGCGTAGAACCCGTACCCAACGACGAGCGCCGCCGCGCCGATGAGCAGTACGATCAGTGAATTCATGTTCTTGCCCCTCCTGAGAGCTATGCCCGAACGTCTCGGGCGCACTTGATGAGATCAACAACGATCACCACAGGCAGGCACTATCCGTCGAGCGATCGCACCACCTCCTTTCAGCCGCCCGGCGATGAAAGAGACCCGTCCCCTCAGCGAACAGGGATCGCTTGGCCGGGCCAGAACACCGGTCAAGCCGCCAGCCAGCCAGGAACTGAAGCTCGCTGGCGGCAGCCTTATTTGGAACACACACTACAATTCTAGCACCAGTTTAGCCCACAAGTCAAACCGCGCAAGTTGACCAAGCGCCCACAGAACGGTATACTCGATGCTGAGATCGGTGGTTGGAAACCGTACTGAACTGGCTCGGTCGGAGACCGGCCAGAGCGGGGCAAGTTATCGAACTGGCTCGGTCGGAGACCGGCCAGAGCGGGGCAAGTTGTCGAACTGGCTCGGTCGGAGACCGGCCAGAGCGGGGCAAGTTATCGAACTGGCTCGGTCGGAGACCGGCCAGAGCGGGGCAAGTTATCGAACTGGCTCGGTCGGAGACCGGCCAGAGCGGGGCAAGT
>VGOD01000446.1 GCA_016876015.1 Chloroflexota bacterium | reverse complement strand
GCCCGCTGCTGCTCAACGGTCAGGAGCAACCGATCACCGGGTTCAAGCATTACGAGAGTCCGCATTGTGTGGCGGATTTGCCGGCCGCGCAGATGGATTTGACGTTTGGGGAGAATGTGCTGCGGTTGGAGTTCACCGAGACTCAGTAGATCACGATTCTGGCTCACGCAAAGGCGCCAAGAGCGCAAAGAACCCTGGTTTGATCTTGGCGGATTTGCGCCTTTGCGTGAGATCTGTGATCTACTGAGACTGGCGTGTACTGCAAGATGCCATCTTGCGCTACACTGTTGGCCCTAAGAATACTTTCCGTCGTTCTGGTTTGGAGGCTTTAGCCGGTTTCTTTCGCTAACAACGTAACCGGCTAAAGCCTCCAAACCGACATGGGTTTTCATTTGCCGCGGCATGACTGTCCGCTTTGAACAGGGATGACTGTATGGAGTTCACCGGTAAGCTGGCGGGCAAGGTGGCCGTTGTGGCGGGCGCGACGCGCGGCGCAGGCCGCGGGATCGCGTGCATGTTGGGCGCGGCCGGCGCGACTGTCTACTGCACGGGGCGCAGCGTGCGCGGTCAGCCGATCCGCCCAGATCGGCCGGAGACCATCGAGGAGACGGCCGAGATGGTAGCGGCCCACGGCGGGGTCGGCATCCCGGTTCGGGTGGATCACACCGATCGGGAGCAAGTGCGGGCGCTGTTCGAGCGGGTGGGGGCGGAGCAGGATGGCCGGCTGGACATGGTGGTGAACGATCTGACCGGGGACGCCAACATGGAGTCCAAGCCGTTCGCGGAGCATTCGCTCGACAAGGGGTTGAAGCTGCTCGAAAACGGCTCGCTGTCGCACATCATCACGAGCTACTACGCGATCCCGCTGCTGCGCGAACGGGGCGGGCTGATCATCGAGCTGACTGATGGCATCGGGGACGAGCTGCGGGACTTCAACTTCTACTACGACCTGGAGAAGGCGCTCAACATCCGGGTGGCGCGCGCACTGGCGCAGCAGCTCAAGGAACAAAAGATCGCGGTCGTGGCGTTGACGCCCGGTTTCATGCGCTCCGAAGAGGTGCTGGCTCACTTCGGCGTGACCGAGGCCAACTGGCGCGACGCGATCCAACAGGACAAGTACTTCGCGTACTCGGAAACGCCGTTCTACGTGGGCAAGGCGGCGGTCGCGCTGGCGTGCGACCCACAGATCATGGCGAAGAGCGGCCAGGCGCTCCTTTCGGGCCGGCTGGCGCGCGAGTACGACTTCACCGACCTGGATGGCACGCAACCGATCTGGCACTATTGATGAATAAGAAATACCTCATCTGGGACTTCGACGGGACATTAGGCTATCGCGAGGGTCGCTCGTGGGCGATGGTGCTCATCGAGGTGCTCGACCGGCAGATGCCCGGCCATTCCTATTCCGCCGATCAGCTTGCCCCCCATCTCCGCACCGGCTTCCCCTGGCACATGCCTGAGCGTCCGCACACGTACATCATCAGCGCCGATCAATGGTGGGCCGAGATGACGCCCGTCTTTGTGGCCGCGTTCGATGCGCTTGGCGTCGGCGTGGCGGATCCTGTGCTGGCGCGCAATCTGGCGCGTCAAATCCGCCCCACCTACTGCAACCCGGATCGCTGGCGGCTGTTCGATGATACGCTGCCCGTGCTGGACGAGCTGGCCGCGCGCGGCTGGACGCACATCCTCCTCTCCAACCACGTCCCGGAACTCGCGATCTTCATGGACGCGGTTGACCTGAGCGCCCGCATCGCGGCGGTCTTCAACTCGGCGATCATGGGCTACGAGAAGCCGCATCCCGCGGCGTTCCGCGGTGTTTTGGAGATCGTGGGCGACAGCCGGCCGGTCTGGATGATCGGGGACAACATCACTGCCGATGTCTTTGGCGCGGCCGCGGTGGGCATCCCCGGCGTGTTGGTGCGCCGGCCCGATGAACGAGCCGAGCGTTTCTGCGCTGACCTGTGGCAGGTCGCCGCGTTGGTGGAGGATGCGCATGGCCCTGGCGACTCGTCCCGCGACTGAGGCCGATTTGCCTCTGCTCGCCCGTATGAACAAGCATCTGATCGAAGACGAAGGCAGCCGCAACCCAATGTCGTTCGACCAACTGGCCGAGCGGATGCGAGGGTGGTTGCTGGGCGATTGGGGCGTGAAGCTGTTCCTGGCCGGCGAGGCAATCGTCGGCTATGCGGTCTATCAGTTGCGTCGCGATGAATACTTCCCCGAACAGACGATCGTCTATTTGCGCCAGCTCTTCGTCGAGCGCGAGCGGCGCAGCCGCGGTTTGGGCGCTGAGGCGGTGGCGCTGCTGGTCCGAGAGCACTTCCCGTCAGGCTGCACGGTGGTGATTGATGCGCTGGCATCGAACCCGCGGGGCGCCGCGTTTTGGCAGAAGGTTGGGTTTGCGCCGTACTGCGCCACAATGCATCTGAGGCCGCGATGAAGATTCACCCCTTGTTGTCCGATGCCCAGGCTGTCCTCGTGAGCCATGCGCCAGTCAGAGCGCCGGTGAGTTGGGGCGACTTCGACCGGGCGGCGCGGCAGACGTTGGCCGCCATGCAGCTCGAGTTGGACGGCGAAAAGGCGGTCATCAAGCCCAACGTCACGGTCGGCGAGAAGTATGCCGACCCCGACTGCAGCATCGGCACGCATCCGGGCTTTGTGCGGGGCATGGCCGACTATCTCCGCGAGCACGGCGCGCGTGCGAGCGGCATCTACGTGCTGGAAGACCCCCGCGACACCGACGACAATGAGCCGCGGCACTGGCGCGGGACGGGCTACGACACGCTGGCGCAGCAAGGGATCGTTAAGCTGCGCTGCCCCACGACCTATACCTGCGTCAAGCGACCGGTTCCGCACCCCCAGGCCCATCTTGCCCTCA
>VGOD01000445.1 GCA_016876015.1 Chloroflexota bacterium | reverse complement strand
TGGGTCGCTCCTGCGGTGGGGTCTGGTAGCTAACCATGCCACAAAACAACCTTTTGCGCCAGTTTACGGTATCCATATGTGGTCGGGAAGCACAACCCCCACGTTATGTTAATGGAAAAGTCCTATTGTTAGTGTCGTTTATCTCCCGCCAAGACCTTATCGCGGCCAAACGTGCGTCGGGGAGGCCCCAAGATTTGCTGGATGTAGCGCAGCTCACGCGGCCCGAAGGCAAATCTCCAAAACGTCGTTCGTCTCAGCCCACACGCCGGAAAGGCAAATGAGCGGGGTGCGGTTGCGGTGGGGTCGTCAGCACGGTTCGCCATCATGGAAAGAATTGCATTGACTTATCCAAGCCGCTCCTCCTCAAATTATGGTAGAATATCAGTGCAGCAACGGTCGTCCCTCATCTTTGACAGCAGAGGCGACAGGCGATGAAGATTCGTGATGTGATCAAGTTGATCGAAAGCGATGGCTGGTATCTGGTAGGAACCAAAGGCAGTCATCGGCAGTTCAAGCATCCGGCCAAACCGGGTCGTGTCACCATCGCTGGTCATCCTGGGGACGATCTTGCACCGGGCACGCTCAACAGCGTGCTCAAGCAAGCCCAGCTAGCCAAGCCCAAAGTTGAACAGGGTGAATGAGATGCATCGCTTCTTAGTTGTAATCGAAAAAGCGGATGGCAACTACTCGGCCTACTCGCCGGATCTGCCGGGTTGCGTAGCGACTGGCAAAACACGCGATCAAGTCGCGCGCAACATGCACACAGCCCTTGATATGCACGTGCGAGGACTGCTGGAAGATAAGCTCCCGGTACCGCAGGCGCGTTCGTTCGCTGAGTACGTGGCCATACCTGCATAGATTCGTCAGCAAACTCACTTGCAGGGCGGGTGGTCGTCGCCGACCGAGGCCGTAGATGGGCAGCAGAGTGCCGGTCACGGGCCTGCCCCCGCATAGCGGGGAAACCCTGAAGCATCCCCGCCTGCCGGATCGTCGCCTCCACGTCATCCAGCTCCAGTGGCGCGGCGGCCGTGAAGTTCTCGTACCCGTCCTCGGTGATGAGCAGGGTATCCTCGGAGCGGATGTATAACTGCTCCTCAGGCACGCGTAGTGTCGGATCCAGGGTGAGCACAACCCCCGGCTGGAGCGGCTTGCCGCGATAGTGGCCGACGTCGTGCACCGCCATGCCGACCGGATGCGTCATGTGATACGCCCACTTCAGGGCATCGCGTGCGCCCTGCGCGTAGATCGGCTTGGACCAGCGCGTCACCTCGACCACGCCCCGCATCCGCTCGGCCGCCTCCGCGGTGATCTGCTCCGCGGTAACGCCGGGCCGGATCAGGTCGAGGAACGCCTTGTGATACGCGACGACGAAGCCGTATAACTCGCGCTGCACGGCGCTGTAGCGGCCGTTGACCGGCCACATGCGGCCGATGTCGCTGGTGTAGTAGTGGTAGTCGGGGGCGCAGTCCACCAGGACGAGATCGCCGTCGGTGAGCTGGGCGTTGTTCGCCCGGTAGTGGCCGAAGCGGATGTTGGCGCCGCTGGCGATGATCGCCCGATACCCCGCGTCGCGCGCGCCGTTCACCAGATAGATGTAGCGCATCACGGCGTCCAGTTGATACTCCCAGGCGCCGGGACGAGTCGAGCGCATCGCCTCGATCACCCCCAGGGCGCTCAATCTGCCCGCCATCCGCAACAACTCGATCTCGCATGGGCTTTTGATGAACCGCAGCTCGTTCAAGATGGGCGCAAGATCCCGGATCTCGGTCGCGGGGCAGCGCTGGCGCAATAGCGCGACGAACCAACGCATCCGATCCAGCCGGCCGTCCCACGGATCCGAGAAGACCTCACGCTGCCCATTTTGCAGGGTGTCCCAGCTCATCATGGCGCCTTCCGCCATGCGCAGCGGCGTGTAGAGCAACTTCGCCCCGTCTATGAATCGGCTCAGCTCCTCGATGCCATACACGGCGTCCACGCCGGTCAGCGCACGCGTCGTTTCGACGTTATCCGCCGAGAGGATCTCGCCCTCGTTCTCGATCTGCCGCCGCGACTGGTGGGGCAAGAACAGCGAACAGGCCTTCGAGCGGCCATCGAGCAACAGGTAGGCGTGGGGAACCTCGACGCCGCACAGGTAGTAGAAATCGTTCGTCTGCCGGAAGAGATCGTGGCTGGTCTCCTTCTCGGCGCCTTGGATGAGCGCAACCGCATCGCTGCCGATGGCTTCGAGAACGCGCCTGCACCGTGCAGTGAACTCCGCCGGGCTGAAATCTGTTTGGAACATCGGTCGTTTTCTCCGTTCTTGCTTTGAACCGCAAAGGCGCAAAGGACGCGAAGAAGATTCGGCCTTCAGAGATTGTTGACCATGCGCTTAATACCGTTTTTCATCAGGACGACGTTCCAGTTGAGGAGAAAACCGAGTCGGCAGTCACGTAGCTTGAGGTAGGTGAGCAATTGGGCTTCGTGAATGGGCAGGAGTTGCTCGACGGTCTTGTTTTCCACAACGACAGTCTCATCCACGAGCATGTCAATCCGATAGCCGGCGTCTATCTGCTGTCCATCGTAGAGGATCGGCTGCAATACCTCGCACTCTACCCGCCTGCCGCGCCGCCGAAGCTCATAAGCCAGACAATGCTGGTAGGCCGACTCGAGCAACCCCGGCCCCAACGCTCGATGCACTTTGATCGCTGCATCCACGATATCCTTACCAATGGCCTCAATATCCATTTGCCCTCCAGCTATCTGAGTCACCCATCATAGTATCTTACGAGTCGGATTCTTGCACAAGGACAAGTTCTTCACCGCCAAGGCGCGAAGATCGCGAAGGCTGGAATTTTATGTTCTTGGCGCTCTTTGCGTCTTTGCGGTTCCCTATCCTCGATCACCTTCTACAA
>VGOD01000444.1 GCA_016876015.1 Chloroflexota bacterium | reverse complement strand
TCCTTTCAATGGGAAGTGCATCGCGGCGCTGGCGGTGCGCGCCGGCCCGCCGCTGGGCATCCCCGGCCTGCCGGCTTGGGGCGATCCTGGCGGGGAGTGAGCGAGGCAGCGGCCCACGAACACAGAAAGGCCACACCGGCCAGCCACGGCTGGCCGGTGTGGCCTGTGCGCGATTCTCTACGTTTGGTCGCCCTGATCAATCGTGGTACAATCGTTGACGATGATCAGCGTTGTTTGGCGCCGTGCGAGGTCAAGATGATGCGAGAGACCACCCTTTCACCCGGTTTGCGCCAAGAACTGGCAGTTGTGACGGCAACTGGTCTGTATAGCGATCCCGAGTGGTTCCTGGCCGATGCGGTGCGCACCTTTCTGGCGGCTCGCCCCGACCTGCGGGAGGCGATGGCCTGCACGATGTACGTGCGCGGCGAAATCTCGCTGGGCCGCGCGATCGAATGGAGCGGCCTGAACATCGAGGTTTTGAAGGACGCCCTGCGCCGCCGTGGTATCGTGCGCATGGCCGACGAAACCGCCGCTGAGACGCGCGGTCTGGCGGAAGCCGCTTTGCAAGCAGCCGGACGCCGACGTTAAGTCGAGGTAGTCACATGGTAATGATGCTCAAACAGGTAGCCGAAACCCTTCAGGTGTCTCCAGAAGAACTCTGGCGGCAGAGCCTGGACGCCTATATCCAGCGCGAGAAACGCCTGGCGCAGCTCGATGTCACCGATGTGCAGGATCGCTACAGAGTATCTTCGACGGCGGAGCTGCGTCAGAAAATCAGGGACGGGATCATTTACAGCCACCCGGCCTGGGAAGACTTGATCGAGTGGGAGAACCTCCAAGCATATATTCAACGGCTTGATAGCTTGTGCCCTCGGGTGGTTCCAAGCTGATGTATGCCTCTCTTGAACAGATCGCGCTCGCCGAGTTCACCGATGTCGTTACAAGGGTGCGACGCATCGGTAGACGCGCGGATACGATTCTTAAGCTGCGGCTGTTGATCCGCGATGGTTCCTTTGTTGACGTGTGGCTGAGTCCTACGGGCGCCGACTACGCTTACCACTGGGAACAACGTGCTCAACGCGGCTGCTTGCATCGGCATGATAATGCGCCCGATCATCCCCACCTTGCAACCTATCCCAAGCATTTTCACAACGGAGGTGAAGCCATCGTGGAAGAAAGCTTCATCCCCGACGAGCCGGCCGCGGCGATTCGATACTTTCCGAGTTTCGTCCGCCACCAGTTGGCTGAAGGCGAGCCATAAGCCCCACTGATCACTGTTGCTGGCGGGGCAGAAGTCCTGGTCTGCGCCGCGCAGGGGCCGCCTGATCCTGACCGATCTGGAGCGGGCGGCAAGCGCCTGACCCATCAGAAGGGACGCAAGACTTCCGATGTCTCTGCGATTTCGGAAGTCCCCCAAGAAGGGGCCTGGACGCGCGGCGCCTGAGTTGACGCAACCAGGTTGCTGCCATATACTCGCCACCGAAGGTTGAGGTTGGTCCCGATTCTTTTTTCTCTCAGACAAAGAGAGGTCGCCGGCATGAAAGGTAACTTCGGTGGTTGCAAACACTAACCGGTGGCGGTGCGCCGACGCAATCAACAACCGGCCGTAGTGATCGTGAACTACGACTCCTGCGATTGGTCGCCCTGAACGGTCGTGGTACAATCGGCGCAGAGGATCGGTGTTGTGCATTGCTATCGGAGGCCAAGATGATTCCAGAGACCACCCTCATGCGACTGGACAACGACCTCTACCGTCAGGCCTATGCGGCGTACCGGGAATGGAATGCCGCCGAAGCCGCTGAACGCGCCCGCGGCGCCGGCCGGCTTTCCCCCGCGGAAGCCTGGTGCCAATACGCCGACCTGGTCGAATTCTGCTGGCGGCTGGCGCCGGAGCCGAGTATACACCAGCGCCGGGAGAAGCTGGCCGCCCTGGATCGTTACTACGAGGCCGTGCGCCGGCTGGGGGAGCAGGGGCAAACGCATGGAAAAGAGGCTTGAAGCCGCCATCCGCCAGGTGATCCGGTTCTTTGATGACCGTCACTATCGCTACGCGTTGATCGGCGGCATCGCTTTGGCCCAGTGGGGCGTCGTGCGCGCCACCTACGACGCCGACTTCAAAGTGCTCGTCCCCCATCTCGATTACGCGGCGATCCGGCAAGCCATTCGCGCCGCCTTCCCTGCGCCGGCCCGCCAGGAGCTTCCGCGGAATCCTCTGATCGTCGCCATCAGCGTCGAGGGCGTCATCGTAGATCTACTGCTGGCTCTGCCCGGCTACGAAGAACTGATCATCGAACGGGCTGTGCCGCGCGACCTGGGCGGTTGGCAGGCCTGGATCTGCACCGCCGAGGATTTGATCGTGCAGAAGGCGGTCGCGGGCCGCGACAAAGACTGGCTCGATGTCGAGGCTCTCCTGGTTGAACAAGGGGACAGGCTGGATGAAGTGTACATCGCGGGCTGGTTGAGCCAGTTTGCCGAAGTGCTGGAGAACCCCGCGCTCCTGCCCCGTTACCGGCGCCTGTTGGCAAGAGCCACGGCGCTCCGTTAGCTGCCGAACAGGACGAGTTCCTGTTTCCCCCTCCAGGCTTCCGCAGTTCCCCCGACTTCCCGCAGTTCCCACCCCCACCCGCGATGCACTGTAACTGAACCTGCGCCGCCGCCACGTCCTGCGCGAGCACACGATTGCGTTCCAGGGCCCGATCGACCTGACTGGTCAACTGGTGCAAGTACGCGGTCTCGGCTTGTGCGCCAGGTGTGGTGTGGAGCGCCTGGGCAATGGCTTCTAATTGCCGGTAGCCGACCAGGCCGCCCCAATCAAAGGGTTTGCGGCTTGTGCGGTTGACGGCATCCCGAATGGCCAGCCGAATCTGCATCTCGACTTGCATCAGTTCCGCATCCCGTGGGATAGGCAAACAAGGGGGGG
>VGOD01000443.1 GCA_016876015.1 Chloroflexota bacterium | reverse complement strand
TAACCGCGACAAGGAGGGCTTCGGGCACGGCGAGGGCTACCTTTACCCCCATGCCTATCGCGATCACTGGGTGGCGCAGCAATATCTACCGGATGCGCTCCAGGGCCGCGTCTTCTATCAGCCGGGTGGATTGGGGTATGAGGTTAAGGTTAAGGCTGAGGTTGAGAGGAGGCGTGAGGCGCAGTTGGCCGCGATGCTGGAGGGGGGCGCGGGGTTCGGCGCGCTCGAGGCGTTGACGTTTACCGGCGAGCTGGCGACCGGCGACCGCGACCGCTGGCTGGCGCGGGCGATCGGCGGCGCAGGGGAGCGGTTGGCCGGCCTGCGCGATCGGGTGCTGGACGCGACGCGGCTGCAGCGGCATCACCTGGTATTGGACGCTAACGCCGGCAGCGGTCTGCTGACGTGGGAGGCGCTGCGCCGTGCGGTCGAAGGCGGGGTCTGGGCGCTGGTCGCGACGGCGCCTGAGGCGCAGGCGCTGCGCGAGCTGGCCGGCCGCCTGCCCGAGGCGGAGCGGCCGATCGTGCTGCACGGGACCGTGGCTGAGCTGCCCAATCTGCTGGCCGTGCGGGGCGAGGCCGATGTGCGGTTCGATGCGATTGTCGGGCGCGGCGCGTTGGCTGCTCAGCAGCGATCTGGAGAGGCGACGCACAACACGCGCCATGCACTGCGCAATACGCAATCCGAATCGCGCTCCGCACACCTGGCGCACGCCGCGCGTCTGCTCGCCCAACTCCTCCGCGATGGCGGGGTCGTCAGTCTGACCGAGCCGATTCCGAGGCGCACGCAGCGTCTTTATGCGCTCGTTGACCTGGCGCGCTTGGGCGATGCCCTGGCAGGCAAGGTGATGGCGGCCGAGGAGGCCATCTACGCTGACCGCGCCGACCCGCTGGTGAACTGGGATGCGGAGGACCTGCGCGCCGCGTGGGAGGCCGCGGGGCTGACCGACGTATCGCTGGAGCTGGTGGAGACGAGCTCCGAGGCGCGCATCACGCCGGCCATGCTCGCGCGGTGGTTCAACCCTGCGGTGGCCGGCGAGCGTCCTTCCTACAGCCAGCGCCTGGCCGCCTCTCTGGATCCTGATGAGTTGGCAGGCGTGCAGGCCCTCTATGAGCGCACGCTGGCCGGCGCGACCATGCCCTGGCGGACAGTGATCGCGCACCTGGTTGGCCGACGTGTTGCGGAAAAGAGTGCGTAGTTTGTGGGCGGGGAATCAGTTATTGACCCAGCGCGCCAGCCGGCGCAGATAGGCGCGCGGGCCGGGGGGGTTCAACTCGGCGTCTGTATAACGATCCAGTTGCGGCAGCAGTGTCCAGGCCAGCAAAGCCAGGATGGCGACGAGCAATGGGATGTCCATGGTGATCTCCTCAGCAGGTTGTGGTCAAGTGACCATCACAGAGACGCCGGGGCCAGAAAAACGGTTCCGACGAAAGCTGGCTTCGAGAGCATTGAATCATGCCGGCGATGACAGGACAATGGGACAACGGTCCTATGGGTCATTGGCATGAAGGCATTATGCCACGGCGCTATGAATCCAGGATGACAGGCAGCCCCATTCTCGGTGACACTTTCTTCAGCCGCGTTTCTCCGTTTGGCGATCCATTCCGACTGCGCTACAATGCTGCCAGAGGTTTGGCTGTGCGCATCTATGTCAAACTCGGCGAGCCGCTCTGGCGAGCGGTTGGGAGGCGTCGTCTGGCGCTGGATTGGCCCGACGCGTTGAAGGTGACGCCCAGCCAGGCGCTCGCGCGACTGGCGAACGAATACCCGGACTTCGACGCGGCCTTCCGCTGCCGGCCGTATCGTCTCTTTGTGGATGCTAAAGTTGTGACGGACGAAGGGGTTCCGATGACCGATGGGCAGACGCTCTATCTGTTGCTGCCGGCCATTGGGGGTTAGGCCGGATTGATGACTCGCGACACACACCACACTGAACACCGCTTTTTGCTATCTCTCGCCCTCACGGGGCTGATCCTCATTGCCGAGGTAGTCGGCGGGTTGCTGACCGGCAGCCTGGCGCTGCTCTCGGACGCCGCGCACATCTTCCTGGACATCCTGGCGTTGGCCATGAGCTATATCGCGCTGCGCGTGGCGGCTCTGCCCCCGGACGATCGGCACACCTACGGCTTCCATCGCTGGCAAGTGATTGCGGCGTTGGCCAATGGCGCGACGCTGATCCTGGTGGCCTTCGGTATCTTTCGGGAAGCGTGGGCGCGTTTCCGCGAGCCCGCGCCCGTGCTGGCCGGGCCGATGCTTGCGGTGGCCGTGGCTGGCTTGCTCGTGAACCTGATCGTGATCCTGGTCTTGCGCCAGCATCATCACGACGATCTGAACGTGCGCAGCGCATTTCTGCACGTGGTGGGGGACGCGCTCTCGTCGCTCGGCGTGATCGCCGCGGGGATCATCATGCTCCTCACCGGCTGGACCGTGGCCGATCCCATCGTCAGTGCGCTGATCGGTCTGGTGATCCTGCTCGGCTCGGGGCGCGTTCTGCGCGAGTCATTGCATATCCTGGTGGAGGGCACGCCGACCGGGATCAGCGCAACGCAAGTGGCCCAGGCGATGAGCGAGGCGGCTGGCGTTGAGGGCGTTCACGATCTGCACATCTGGACCGTCAGCCCTGGCTATGTGGCGCTCAGCGCCCACGTGGTCCTGGCCGATCAGTCTTTGACAGAGGCAGAGCGCATCCGAGAGGCCCTCCGGCAAATCCTCGGCGAACGCTTCGGCATCCATCACACCACCGTTCAGCTCGAGTGTGGGCATTGTGGGCAGTGCCTGGTGACGAGCTGGAATGGCGGGATATAGTATGCTAGAATGGCCGCCGTTCCCCGGCCAGGCGCGGGCGAATCAGCGTGCTGCCTCGGCAGCCGCACAACATGAAAGGAGGGCAAGACCTCATGCGTGTTCGCATCTACGCAACCCTGCGTGAATTGCTG
>VGOD01000442.1 GCA_016876015.1 Chloroflexota bacterium | reverse complement strand
TTACGGGCTTGTATCTAGAGTATACAGCTCAACCATGAAGCAAGTTCGAAGAGCGCGAAGGCAGTCGCTGCGGATGCGATCTCCGTGCTCTTCGCGCTTCGTGCCCTTCGTGCCGCTTGATGGTCTAATCGCAAATGACAAATTCTGCCTGACCCGACGGCTCGCCGTTGAGGTGCCGGGACGGTGGCATCGGATGAAGCTGCCTGTCGACTGACTGCGCAATCTGGGGGTATCCTGGGCGGTAGCATAACTACCGCACGCAGGAGGCCCCATGGCAGCAAGTTGGCAGGTGCATCGTAGATGGGTTCGTGACGCGCACGGTCAGCGGCAATGGGATTGCGCTTACCAACTTCTTCTGCAATGGGCCGCCGAGTTATCGGCAACTCAGCCCTTACCGGAGGACGATCATGGAAATCGCAATCTATGCACGGGTATCCACGGAACGCCAACAACAAACCCAGACGATCACGCTGCAGATCGAGCGGTTACAGGCGCACGTGACGCAACAAGCCCACTGGCACTTGACGGAAACGCACATCTACCGCGATGACGGGTATAGTGGCGCCACCCTCAACCGACCGGGCTTGGATCGGCTGCGGGACGCCGCCGCGCTGGGCGCATTCGAACTGTTGCTGATTACGGCGCCGGATCGCCTGGCCCGGAACTTGGCCCACCAAGCCCTGCTGATCGAAGAACTGCGGCGCCTCGGCTGTCGGGTGGAGTTCTTGGAACGGCCGATGCGCGATGATCCGCACGACCAGCTCTTGCTGCAAATTCGCGGTGCGGTCGCCGAATATGAACGCACCCTGATCGCCGAGCGTATGCGGCGCGGCCGGCAAGCCAAGCTACGGAACGGTCTGCTGCTGCCGTGGACCGTCCCACTGTATGGCTATACCCTGGACCCGGCGGCCCCCCGCGACCCGCAGCGCGTGCAAATCAATCCGGCCCAAGCGGCGGTGGTACAACAGGTCTTCGCCTGGTACACGGCTTCCGGCACGCCAGTCTCCATCGAATGGATTGCCAAGCAGCTCACGGCCCAACAGATTCCTACACCCAAGGGTAAGTCAAGGTGGCATCCCGCGTCCGTGCGGAACATTCTCTGCAATACGGCCTATGCTGGGCACGCCCATTTTGATCCGGCACGCCAACAGCCCGGGCAGCGCCGGCGCTGTGGCTTGGGGCCGTGGGGACGCAGCCGCAAAGCCTATCCCGTCGTACCCGAAGACGTCATTATGATCCCCGTCCCTGCCATCGTCAGCCCAGAGACCTTTGCCGCTGCCCAAGGCCGGATGGAACGGAACCTGCCACTGGCGCGGCGTAACAACACCCGTCACGACTACCTGTTGCGGGGCCTGGTCAGTTGTGCCCGTTGTCGTTATGCCTGTTTGGCCCGCACGACCCATACCGGTTACAATTACTATGCCTGCACCGGCCGCACCCATCCAGAGCGGGTGGGTATGGCTGAACGATGCACAGCCGCCTATATGCCAGCCACAGCTTTGGATGACTTGGTGTGGCAAGACTTGCGGCGGTTGCTGGCGCAACCGGCGCTGATTAGCCATGCCCTGACGCGGGCGCAGGCTGGGGAATGGCTGCCCCAAGAACTGCAAGCCCGCCGCCAGACGCTGGCGAAGAATCTAAGCACCCTGGAGCGTCAGCAAGCGCGGTTGCTCGATGCTTACTTGGCCGACATCATCGGCCAGGACGAATTCGCCCGCAAACGAAAGGAACTCAGGCAAACCCAACAGGGCCTGACGCAACAACTCCGCCAACTCGAGGCGCAAGCGCGTCAGCACCTCCAGACGACCGAACTGGCCAGCGGCGTGCATGACTTCTGCCAGCGGATTCAACCGACCCTTGAGAACCTGAATTTCGCCCAACGCAGACAACTGGTCGAGCTACTCATTGACCGCGTGATCATCAATAATGACCACGAACTCGAGATCCACTACGTCATTCCGACAGCACAGGCGGGCGCAAACTTCCCTTTTGTCATTTGCGATTAGACTATTTTCACGTCTTCGTGATCCAAACACTCCGCGGCAACGTCTGCTGGCCGCGACGAACGCGGCCTCATTTGCGATTAGACTATTTTCGTGGTTTCGTGTTCCAAACACTCTACCGACCGCAATCGAGGAGACATTACCACCATGACCGACGACGTCCAAGCCACCCTCCAACGCGAGCTGCGCCGCAGCCAACCCGATTACATCGTCTACGTGCCGAAGAGCGTGGACGGCTCGACCTTCGACACCGGCAACGAGCACTTCCTCGTAACGGACGCGCCGGACGGCGCCATGATGGCCGTGTGGACGCAAAGCACGCGCGAGGGCGCCGGCGACCACCGGATCATGTTCTCCCGGTCGGAGGATGAGGGCGTGACCTGGGCGGCGCCTACGCGCCTGGTCGGGCCGCGCTGGCCAGGTGATGGGAAGATCGCCAGTTGGGGATATCCGCTCGTCTCGAAGTCGGGCCGCATCTACGTGGTCTGGAACCAGTACCAGGGGCCGGTGGATATCTCCAATCAGTTCACCGGGACGATGGACTGCGTCTACAGCGACGATCTGGGCCGGAGCTGGAGCACGCCGGCGACGATCCCCATGAAGCGCAGCCCGCACGACCACTGGGACCCCGAAGTGCCCTCGAATTGGATCGTCTGGCAGGCGCCGGCGCGCGATCTGCGTGGGCGCTGGTTCGTCGGCTTCACGCGCTGGATCAGCATGGCCGTGCGTCGCGTCCCGCGCACCCAGAAAACGTGGACCGCCGAGAGCGTGGTCGAGTTCATGCGCTACGAGAATCTTGACGACGACCCCGCGCCAGAGCAGATCGAGATCAGTTGGTTCGCCTGGGGCGATCGGGCGCTGCGCGTGCCCCACAACGACGATCCGCTGCTCAGCGTGGCGCAGGAGCCGAGCATCGTGCGCCTGCCCGATCA
>VGOD01000441.1 GCA_016876015.1 Chloroflexota bacterium | reverse complement strand
GCAGTGGCGCCGAAAACCAGCCACGAATGACACGAATTGACACGAAAATGGGTTGACCAGGCGGCTGAATTCGTGAAATTCGTGCAATTCGTGGCTACTCCGCACGGCACTGCGTAACTCCTGTGAGTTAGCGTACTCGCTTCCATCCCGCACCATAGGATACTGACATGGCCGTCACCATCACCCTCTCCACATCCGATGGGCAGGTCGTCGCCATGCACGACGGCCGGCCGCTGGCCGATGCGGTCGCGCTCGACTCGCTGCCCCGCATCACCGCCGACTCGAACCCCTATCGCCTCGATCCGGCCGGGCTGGGGGCCAGGTTGTATGCCGCGTTGGGCGGCCCCGCGCTGTCCGATCTCCTGGACGCGGACGATGAAGGGCTGCTGCTGGCAGCCGATGACGCGGCCGCCGGGGCGCCGTGGGAGTACGCCGCGACCCCGGACGGCGATTTCCTCGTCTGCCGCCACCGATTCCTGCGCCTGCTGCCCGACGCCCGGCGCCCGCGGCCGGCGCCCGCCGGCCCGCTGAGCTTCATCGCGCTGATGGCCGACCCGCTGGTGCGGGACGACAAAGCCCGCTCTCCGCGCGACGGCTACAAGCTCGACATCGAGCACGAGATGCAGGCCATCGGCAAGGTCCTGGCCGCCAGCGGGGTCGCGCTGGCCGCGCGGCGTATCCCGCCCACCAAGGCGCACCTGCAGAGCGCGCTGCGCCGCGGGCCCGCGATCCTCCACCTGAGCTGCCATGGCAACGTGATCCCGGTCGAGGTCAACGGCCGCCGGCAGGCGCGCGCCATCCTGGATCTGGAAGACGCCGACGGCGTGGCCGATCCGCTGCCCGGCCCGACCTTCACCAGCCTGCCGCCCGCGGGCGTGCTCCGCCTGGTGGTGATGAGCGCCTGCCGCACTGCGGCCAGCGCCATGGACGCCAGCCTGGCCCGCAGCCTGGTGGCGGCCGGCATCCCCGCCGCGATCGGCATGCAAGGCGATTTCCCCGACCCGCTGAGCGATGAGCTGGCTGCGACGCTGTACGAGTTCCTGTTGGCCGGCCACGACCTGGGCGAGGCGCTGCGCCAGGCGCGGGGGCCCCTAGCCAAGGCCGAGCACCCGTATGCCGTGGGGCTGCCGGTGGCCTACGCCGCGCCGGGCGCCGCGGGCCCGCTGCCATTGCAGGCCGGCCAGCCGGCC
This sequence comes from Chloroflexota bacterium, assembly GCA_016876015.1. Taxonomy (GTDB): domain Bacteria; phylum Chloroflexota; class Anaerolineae; order CG2-30-64-16; family CG2-30-64-16; genus VGOD01. The sequence continues at coordinate 1,818 of VGOD01000441.1, read as the reverse complement.
GTGCCCGACCTGACCCAGGGCCGCTATCTGAACCTGCCGCTGAGCCTGCAGCCGCCGCACCCCTTCCTGGGCCGTGAGCGGGAGTTGTACGAGCTGGCGCATGCGTTCAGCGCCGGCCATCACGTCATCACCGTCGTGGGGACCGGCGGCATCGGCAAGACCGCGCTGGCCGCGGCCTTCGCCGAGCGGTTCGGCTGGCGCTTTGCGGGCGGCGTGGTGGGCTTCAGCCTGGCCGACCTGCCCGACCTGGCCCCCGAAAGCCTCGTCCGGGCGCTGTTGGAACGGGTCATCGGCGTGCAGGCGACGGCGGCGCTGGCCGACCGTCCTGCCGAGGCGCTGGCCGAGGCGTTCGTGGCCGCGAGCCGCGAGCGGTCGCCCCTGGTGCTGCTGGACAACTACGAGAGTGTGCTGCAGGCGCTGGGGGGTGCCTCAACCGAGACCGCCGGTCCATCGGCCGCCCCCCTACCGGATGGCGCACCTCGGGATGCGCTGTCGGCCGCGCCTGCGACGGACGATAGCCTGCGCGCTCACGCAGAGCGCCTGCACCGCCTAGTCGCGGGCCTGGCGCAAGCCGGCTTGCCCCTGCTGCTGACCAGCCGCCAGCAGCCGGCCGGGCTGCCCGGCGAGACCGTGTTCCCACGCGACGGCGCGCTGAAGGGGATCGCGGACGCGGCGGGCGCTGAGTTGTTCATCCACCACAGCACGCGGGCGCAGGCCGACCCGGGCCTCCACGCCGGGCTGGCGCTGCAGGTGGCGCAGGTCACCGAAGGCCACCCGCTGGCGATCGCGCTGCTGGCCGGCGAGTTCGACGCCAGCCGCCAGGTGACGCCGGCCGTCTTTCTGGCGGGGTGGGACGAGGAGCTGGCGGCCGCGCGGCGGCCGGGCCTGGCCGCCCACCAGGTGACGTTCGACGCCACGTTCGGCCGCAGCTTCCGGGCGCTGAGTGAGACCGATCGGGGCCGGCTGGCCGATCTGAGCCGCTTCAACCTCCCCTTCTTTGCCGAGGGCGCGGCCTGCCTGTGGACGGGCGCCGTGCCTGCGGACGAGGCCGAGCTGGCGCCGTTCGCCGCCATCCTGGACAGCTTCGCCGGCCGCAGCCTCGTGCGGGTGGAGGGCACCTTCACCGGCACCGACCGCGCCGCCACCTACCGGCTGGAGCCGGTGATCGGCCGCACGCTGCGCCGCCAGCGGCTTGCCGAGCGAGAGGCTGCGCTGGATCGGGGCTACGCCGCCTACGCCCGTTGGCTGGTGGATCGCGCCTACGGCGAAACCGGCCGCGATCCGGGGCTGGCGCGGCTGGTCCAGGGCTGGGGCGATGAGCTGATCGCCCAGGCTGAGAGACAATCAGACGGCGACCGGGCCCGCTATTGCTGGTTGTTGGGCATAATGTTGCGCCAGTTCGGACGGCTGGCAGACGATGAGAGACTGCAGGAGATCGGCAAGAGCGCAGCCATCGAACAAGATAATACTGAGCTTTTGGCACGAATCCTCGCTGAACAGGCAAACGTGAGTGTGGTGTATGGTGACCTGACGCGTGCTCTGGAGGGATATCAGCGGAGTCTTGTGATCTTGGAGCAGGTAGGCGATCTCCAGGGCAAGGCCGCCACGCTGCATCAAATGGCCCAGGTCTACCTGACGCGCGGCGACCTCGAGCAGGCCATGCGCCTCTACCAGCAGAGCCTCGCCCTCAAGGAACAGGTGGGCGATCTCCAGGGCAAAGCCGCCACGCTGCATCAAATGGCCCAGGTCTACCTGACGCGCGGCGACCTCGAGCAGGCCATGCGCCTCTACCAGCAGAGCCTCGCCCTCAAGGAACAG
>VGOD01000440.1 GCA_016876015.1 Chloroflexota bacterium | reverse complement strand
CCTGTATGGCAAGCCGAAAGCGGAGTGAGTCATGCCGAGGCCCAAGGTTTTTGTGGATACGGCAGCCTGGATCGCGCTCCTGAACGCCGACGACGCGTTACATGAACAGGCGCGGCAAGTCAGAGGGATGCTGGCCCGGCGCAAGACACGACTGGTGACGACCGAGTTCGTACTTATTGAAGTGGCCGATGCTCTCTCGGCGCCAGCCCTGCGTTCACACGTGGCAGCGTATGTGGATAGTCTACGGCGATTGGCGATTTTGCAGATCGTTCCTGTCAGCCAGGAGTTGCTACTTGAGGGCTGGACGCTTTACAAGCAGCGTCCCGATAAGGACTGGAGTCTGACCGATTGTATTAGCTTTGTGGTGATGAGGCTGGAGCATATCAGGCAGGCGTTTACGTCCGACCACAACTTCGAGCAAGCGGGGCTTGTGAAGTTAATGACCGTCTGAGTTGTAATCAGCGCCTCGTCCTCTGTATCTTTGCCCCAGATTCATCTCCCATACCCAGGAAGCTCAAAGTGCGGTCGAACTGGCCGTCCAGCTCGAGCCCTATCGTGGCGGCCTCGACGATCTGCCAAGATTCGCGCGTAGCCATCGGACAGACTGGAGCGGCCGCTATCTGCGCGTGATCTACGCGCCTGACCCGGAACCAGGCAGCGTCTTTGTGATAACGTCGTATGACTTGCGCGGGAAGGCCTTGAATGCATATCGCCGCCGATACAGGAGGCAGAAAAGATGAATGAGTATTTTCCCCCAGGGGAGTGGGGCCTCTACCTGTCCACCCGCGTCTGGAGCCAGGCGCACTGGCAGCGGCTGCAGGCTCTGCAGACCGGACTGTATCGCAACCTGCAGCGGGAGGGCAGGGAATTGCTGGGGATTCAAGGAGTAACTGCACGATGATGATAACAACTACACCGGGCCGTCGCGTTCAGCAGGTGGCCTATCTGGTGCAGCGGCTCACCAGAGATGAAATCCGACAACTGACCCGACTTGTGCCGCAGCTTCGCGATGAGCCGCGGGCGGTTCCTGAAAAGGGTGCTGAATCCGATGAACTGGTGCTCTGGGTGCGTGAGCAGATGACCCCGTATGCGGCCGAAATCCATCCTATGCGCGATGACGACCTGTTTCTGGGTGGAATGACGGTCGGCGAGTATTTTGCGCTGCCCGACCAGGAACGGGAACGCATCTGGGATGAACTGTACACCGAGGCCATCGAATCCGCGCCGGAACGCGGGGTTAAGGCTGATGCTGTTGTCAGGCTGGCTCGATAATGATACGTTGGTCTCGGCTTTCCAGGCTGACGCAGCAACCCAATGGTGGTTCGGCACCAATGGCGGGAGCGAGCTCTATGTCGCCATAGTGGATACCCCCTACTATGGCGGTTGTGGGACGGACTGGCCGCCCCGCGGTGAGACGGTGGGCGCCAACTTGCAGACAGGGCAGTGGTATCACGTTGCATTCGTCTACGATGGCAGCGGCGCCACCAATGCCGATCGCTTGCAGATCTACGTCAACGGCGCAGTCTACCCCGTGACCTTCTACAAGGGTCTGCCTATCGCCAATGCGCTGCCGAATGCTCAACCGGTCGTGCGCTTGGGCTACGAACCTACCTTTCTCACCTGCGCCAACTCGACCCGGCTCAACGGCAAGCTGGATGACATCCGCATCTACACCACTGCCCGCAACTCCACCGACATCTACTGCGACTACACCGGCTGCAATTCCACCGAACCGTCAACTGCTACCCCCACGCCGACGAGTACGTCTACGTCCACACCGACAGTTACTACATCTCCAAGACCGACTTCTACTCAAGTGCCACCCACGCCGTGGCCTACCATCACACCGACACCGGCTGACTCTTTGTGGATTAGCCGCGGCCCGGAAGGAGGTCAGATTGTAGCTATAGCGGTTTCTCCAAACTTCATCAGTGACCAGACTGTCTTTGTTGCCCCGGTTGACGTCGGTGTCCACAAATCCACAGACGCAGGAACTTCCTGGAGGCAAGTCTCGGCTCCCTTCCGCACGAACTTCGTAGTGGCCTCACCCGCGTATGCGTCTGACCACACGATTTTCGCCGGAGGCGGCTGGACCGGCATCGTGCGTTCGGTTGACGACGGGCAGACTTGGGTACAGGTGAACGCCGAGATCTATCATGGCCTGGCGCTGGCTTTCTCACCGAACTACGCCGCAGATCACATTGTCCTGGCTGGCGGCTCAGGGGGCTTTTACAAATCTACCGATAGCGGGACGACCTGGCAGCGCGTATCGGATGGCCCGAGTATCTACTACTTTAGTCTGCTGGTCGCGCCCGGCCATCCAAATACTCCTACCATCTACGCCAGCGGCTCAGGGGGCATCTACAAATCTACCGATGATGGTGTGACCTGGGTCACCATTCATCCGGGGATGGAACGGCTGGCCGATCCATTGCGTCTATTGTTTTCTCACCTGAATACGCGACCGATGGGACGGTTTTCCTCGGCGGCGATCCGGGCATATTCAAATCCACAGATCGTGGCAACACCTGGACTGCGCTCAGCTTACAGCCTGGCACTTACGTGTCCCAGATCGCCGCGTCCGTATCCTCTCAACAATCCGGGGAAACGGCGGTCACAGACCGCCTACGAGCCTGCTTTCAGGGGGTCTGCGACCCCATAGGCATCAAGCTAAGGTCGTTCTGGTCTCATAGCGTGCTCGTCAGGGGTCTGCGACCCCGCCTTGACCGCTTGTTTGGCCGCTTCTGGCGGGACCGTCGCCAGCAATGGGGCGTCGGCGCTGCTCGACCGGGAAGTACACTGCCTACCGCGAGCAGTTGCCGCGCCCCGACTGCCGGTCACAGACCGGCGGTGAGCTGCCGAAAGGCTTAGCTTGATGCCTATGGGCGCTGCCCCCGCGGGTGTGTGATTGGGCAGCAGATCGCCCCGCTGGATACGGCCTTGGGCCTGACCCCCTATCAGACGACGGGCGTCGAGGTGCAACAACTGGCCTGTGCCCTGGCCGTGTTTG
>VGOD01000439.1 GCA_016876015.1 Chloroflexota bacterium | reverse complement strand
CCCTAAGGGTCTCGCAGACCCTTAGGGTCTCTAGCGGATCGGAGCAAGATCATGAAACTCGGAGCTAACTCGGTTCTTTTCGGCGGTCACAGCCTGGAGATCGCGTTCAAATACATCGCCCTGGCCGGCTACGATGGTATCGAGCTATCGGCGATTGATGGGATGAGCGAGCACCTGGTGCTGGATCGGTGGCAGGAGCTTGCGCCGGAGATCAAGCGGCTGGCGCAGGAGTACAACCTGGAGCTGCTGGCGATGGAGCAGCCATCACAGGATCCGGTCAAGATGGAGAAGGCGTTCCAGGCCGCGGTCGAGATCGGCATCCCCATCGTCAACTGCGGGCCGGGCGGCAAGACCGGCGACGAGGCGACCTTCCAGCAGTCGGTGGACTCCATCGGCCGGCTGTGCCAGATGGCCGAGCGGTACGGCGTCACCCTTTGCGTCAAGGCGCATGTGGGCGCGGCGATCTACAACACGCCGACCACCCTGCGGCTGATGGCGGCGATCACGTCACCGGCGTTCGGCGTGGACATGGACCCGTCGCACATCTACCGGGCGAACGAAGACCCGGTCGAGGCGATCAAAGCGGTCGTGCGCCGGGTTAAGCACGTCCACATCCGCGATTGCAAGGGCCGGCAGATGAACCCCGGCAAGCCGGAGATGCAGGCCAACGGCCGCGGGGACATCAACCTGCTGGGCTATGTGGCTGCGCTGCACAAAGCGGGGTACACCGGCCCGTTGAACCTGGAAGTGATCGGCGCGAAGGCGTATGACGTGACGCAGTGCGCGATCATCGCCGCCGAATCGCGCGGGCACATGCAGGCGTGTTTGCAGGCGTGCGGCGCGCGGTAGAAGAATGAAAGCGCCAGGCAATTCCGAATTGCCTGGCGCTTCGATCGTTTACTTCGGCCCCGTGTACACGACCTCCCACAAAATCCGGTCGGGCGACTCGAACATCACCTGGTAGTAGGTGTCTTCCGGACCGCGGGAGAATTCGGGTCGATGCCGCGGGGTCTCGAAGAGGGTCGGCACGCCGCGCTCAGCGAGATAGGCGACGACCGCATCCACATCGGCTTGCGATGCGGCAGCCAGGCCGATGTGATTCATGCCGGGGCCATCATAGTCGTTGCTCACCGGCTTGACATGACCGCCGAACCAGAGGCTGTCGTCGGCTGGTCCGCCCATGCCGACGAAACCTTCCCCCTCGAAAATGACCGGCCAGCCCAAGAAGGTCAGCAGGTCTTTGTAGAACGGTAAGTGGGCGGGTTGGACGTTGAACTGGATGTGACCAAAGCGGGTTTGCATCGGAATCGCTCCCTCGGGGCGGCGCGATTGTCTGCGGCGCTGAGGGCCGCGCCTGCTGCTCAGCGCTCGTTTCCTGCATAGTCGACGCAGTATAGAACATATATGCTAATAGGTCAAATTGCACATGAGATCATGACAAAGGATATCCAACCATGATGACCCAACCTACAGATGCACAGATTCGGAACGCCTATGCGTTGGCCGTCGAGCGATATGCGGCCTTTGGCGTGGACGTCGAGCGCGCTCTGGCGACCCTGGCGGGGGTTTCCATCAGCCTGCACTGCTGGCAGGGCGATGATGTCGGCGGGTTCGAGGCGCCCGGCGGCGAGCTGACCGGCGGCATCGCCGCCACCGGCAACTACCCAGGCAAGGCGCGCACGGCCGACGAGCTGCGCCGCGACCTGGATCTGGTCTACAGCCTGATTCCGGGCGCGCACCGGCTGAACCTGCACGCCATCTACGCCGAGACCGGCGGCCGCCAGGTCGAACGCACCGACCTGAAACCAGAGCACTTTTCACGCTGGATTGACTGGGCCAAGGAGACAAGGCGCGGTCTGGACTTCAACCCGACCCTCTTTTCGCACCCCAAGGCCGCTAGCGGCATGACCCTGGCGAGCTATGACGCAAGCATCCGCCAGTTCTGGGTGGATCACTGCATCGCGTGTCGGCGGATCGGCGCAGCCATGGGCAAGGCGTTGGGCACGGCGTGCGTAACGAACATCTGGATTCCTGACGGCTACAAGGACATCCCAGCCGACCGTGCGACCCCGCGCGCGTTGCTCCAAGAGTCGCTGGACGCGGTCCTGGCCGAGAAGCTTGATCGCCGGCACAACCTGGACGCGGTCGAGGGCAAGCTATTCGGTCTGGGCGCGGAGAGCTACACCGTCGGCTCGGCCGAGTTCTACCTGGGCTATGCTGTCGCTAACCAAGTGCTGCTCTGCCTGGATTCCGGCCACTTCCACCCCACCGAGACGATCGCCGACAAGATCTCCGCGGTGCTGCTCTACGTGCCTGAGCTGCTGCTGCACGTCAGCCGCGGGGTGCGCTGGGACAGCGACCACGTGGTCATCTTCTCGGATGACCTCCAGGCGATCATGCAGGAGCTGGTGCGCGGCGGTTTCCTGGCGCGCACGCACATCGGCCTGGATTACTTCGACGCCAGCATCAACCGCGTTGCGGCCTGGGCCATCGGCACGCGGGCCGCGCTGCGTGCGCTGCTGCTTGCCATGTTGGAGCCGCTCGACCAACTGCGCGGCCTGGAGATCGCCGGCGACTTCACCGGCCGCCTGGCGCTCCTGGAAGAACTCAAGGCGCTGCCGTGGGCCGCAGTGTGGGACTATCACTGTCTGCGTCATGAGGTTCCCGTGGGCTACAGTTTCCTGGGTGAGATACGCGGCTACGAGAAGCGCGAGCTGAGCAAGCGCCCGTAGGCTCGCCAATAGCGAGAAAGCGCCTGGCGGGTGGATGATGCGCCCGTCAAGCGTTTTCTTCGCGTTTGACAACATGATCCAAGTCATGGCATGATAGCTCCCTCTGTGTAATCATAGGCGCTCTATATTGATCTGCCCGCTGCCGAGCGCCCAACTGGAGCCTGGCGCTCCCTATTACTACAACCGCACTTCATACCGCCGGGCGGTTGAAACCGCTGCAACAGCGGCGAAGCCTGCCGACGCAGGCTCAATTCAGTCGCCGGAGGGCGACTTCGCGAAGGTTGCAGCGACCTCGGTCGCCG
>VGOD01000438.1 GCA_016876015.1 Chloroflexota bacterium | reverse complement strand
GCCCGCGGGGCGACGTGGTAGGCTGCACCGAGGTGAGCGAAGCGGGTCATTACGGCGCGATGTACGTCTACGGCGAGGACACCTCGGCCAGCCCGATCATCCCCGGCATGAGGGACGGCGAGATCATCGAGTTCCGCGTGGACGGCATCCCGGCCGTAGCGCAGCCCTCTCTCTACTGGAAGAGCGACACCCTGACGCACACCGTCAATCTGAGCACCGGCGCGACCGACGGCCAGTGCTCGTGGCTGGCGGCGAACTGGAACCTCTTCTCGTTCCGGCTCGACCCGGCCGTGCCCACCGTCGAAAAACTGCTCGGCCCCATCGCGGGCCGCTACTGCCAGGTGCGCGGGGAAAAGGCCTCCTACGACTGCACCCTCGATCCGGTCTATCGCAACCTGAAGGAGTTGGATCCCGGCCAGGGCTACTACCTGAAGCTGGAAGGGGGCGCGGGCGCCAACCTGCGCATCGAAGGGATGACCGTGCCCGTCACCACCCCGCTCCCGCTGCACACCTACTGGAACTGGGTCGGCTACCTGCCATCTGTCGCCCAGCCCATCACGACCGCACTCCAGAGCATCGCCGGCCGCTATCTGCTCGTGCTCAGCAAGGACAAGACCTACGACCCGCTGCACCCTGGGCTGAGCGACCTGTTGACGCTCGAACCCGGCCAGGGCTACCAGATTCGCGCCACCGAGGCCGTGACGCTGGTCTATCCGTCGGGGGTAAACGTGGCATACGTGCCAGGCACTTCGGAAAGTGCCTCGAAGTCCCGCGATAGCGGGGGGCACGTGGGCGCGACATCCTGCCCCACCCTCTCCCCCACCCCGTTCCTGACCCTGCTCTACGGCCAGGCGCGGCTCGACGGCGCGGCGGCCCCCGCGGGCGCGGTGATCGAGATCGTCACCCCGCGCGGCGAGGTGGCCGGCTGTACGGTCGTGCGCGAGGGCGGCGGGTACGGCTACGTTCACGTCTACGGCGAAGACCCGACCGATCCGCCCATCCCCGGCTTCCGCCCCGGCGAGCCGCTGGCGTTCCGCGTGAACGGCCGGCCCGTCGCCGCGCTCCCTGCGCTGGCGTGGCAGAACGATCGCGCGCCACACGCGGTCAATCTGGGGATGGATGGCCGGCCGGTGTATTTGCCGATGGTGGTCAAGTGACCTCTTGCGTTGTCCGATAGCCGAGGGGATAATCACAATACTGCAAAAGTCGCTATTGTCACCCTGAGCGGGTTGACCCCGTGAAGTCAGTGACGGCGAGAATCTAGCGAAGGGTCTCGTCTCAGCAGGAGATTCTTCGCTGGTGTCACGCCGTGCCGAGAGATCAGGGGCAGACCCGCTCAGAATGACAGTCAGCCAGGGAGACGGCCAATGGACGAAAAAACCTATCAGCAGTGGTGGCAACTGCACGTCCGCGTAGCCAGGAATGAGAGCCTGAACCGCTCAGAGCAAATCGAATATGACCGCGGGCTGCAAGTCCTCGACCGCGCGGAGAGGCAAGACCTTGAGCCTGGCGCCGCTGCTGCACTACGTCAGTTGCGAGCACAGATCGAGCAGTTACAGACGGAGAATGTCCAACTCCAGGCGAGAAGGGCGCGCCTGGATCGGCGCATCCGAACGTTGGAAAGAGCCTTGTGATGATCGAACCTCTCACCCTCGACCTGAAAACCTTCCACTGCACACTCCTGCGTCTCGATGACCACACCTACCGGCGTCTGAGACAGCACAGCGTCCCGATTTCTGAGAACACCGCACTTTACTGGGAGCTGGAGTTCCCGTTCCAACGGGATCCGAGCAGAGAAGACGAACGCCTCAGCCTGCCCAAAGCGTACGTCGCCCTGAAGACCTTATTCGGCCCCAGCGGTGACGCCTTCGACGATTGGAAAGGCTCGTTCGTGTTTGCGTTCTTCCTCAAAGTGGCGAAGGGCGATCAGAGTTTCGCCTATCTGCTGAACGTTCACGACCATCGGTGCAACATCGAATTCGACGTCTACAAAATCGCGCCGCCGGAAGCCGGATATGATACACATTGCTACCATGAGCCATTCGAAGCTGAGTTTTCACGGGCCGAGATTGATTATTTCATCGCCTATTTCTACGGCTTCCTGATCGGATTCTTCAAGGCGGTCAAGGAGCAGTACGACGAACCGTTCTTCAAGCAGGTCGGCTCGGAATCGGCCCTGTATGGCTTCCAGGACGGCCGGTTCTTCGAGGAGCAGTATCACGAGCCGGAGGAATATGAGGCGGCGGTCAAGGCCCACGCAGCGCACTGCAAGCCGACCGCGTGGCCCTCGCCCGATGAACTGCTTGACGAAGTTCAGGCGCGCCGCGCCGAACGGCTGCGCATGATCGAACACCTGGTAGCCGCGCTGGATCAAGACCTGCTGCAAGAAACCACGATCGTGCGCCAGTTGCAGGCAGCAAGCTGGCAGGCCGGCTTTCGCGCGGGCGGGGGTGCAGAGCGGATTGGATAAAGAAGATCTACGGGTGCTGGTTGGGGTTTCCGACCGCGAGACCTTCCGCGGCAGCGGCGGCCAGCAGATCATCGTCAGCGGATACGAACGTCAGAGGCGGCAGCTTGTTGTCTACGAGAGGTTTATTGACGGCCAGCGCACAGGCAAGGTGGATCGCATCATAGCCGCGCAGTTTGCGGCGACGGGTAAGCTAAATGGCCGCCTCGTTGCTCAATAATGATCTCGCTCGCCGGTTTGCCGCTTGCCTGGATGGGCGTTCGTCGCTTGCGCGCTGGCGCCGTGTCATAGGTTGCACTCGAGTCACGCACCACGAGCAAGCCTGTGGTTTCCCACAGCTTTTCCGCCTGTTGGCGCGGCGTGGGTTGAGTCTGCTCCGACCAATAGCGCAAGCCCAACTCGATGATCTCGGGCAGGCGATCCTTCAGGGGCAACAACCGGCCGGCCAGGTCTCCGGATATTTGCAGTGAGATCGTGTCCATGGCTTTTCACCTCGCCTTCATTATACCTGAATAGGGCACGGCGTCAAGCGGATGTTTTCCCAGGGGTGCGTTTCACGTTGGGGCAG
>VGOD01000437.1 GCA_016876015.1 Chloroflexota bacterium | reverse complement strand
TGCCGAAGAGGTCGCGGCTCGACTCGGGTTGACCTGGTAAGATGTACAGCGTTGGCTTTACGGGGGACGGTGAAGCCGACCTTGCCCGTCTGGACGCGGCGCTGGCGCAACGCGTGCTCAAGAAGATACGTTGGCTGGCGGAAAACTTCGACACCGTGAAACTAGAGGCGTTGACAGGACAATGGGGCGGCATGTTCAAGCTCGTCATCGGGGACTATCGGGTACTCTACACGTTCGACAGAGCGGCCCAGAGCATTGTGGTGCATTTCGTCAAACACCGTAGGGAAGTTTACAAGTTGAAATGAGGTTGGAGGTTGGAGGGACCCTCTCGCGCGCGAAGCAAGCCGGCGGGAGGGTCTTGTTTCTTGATTGACACTCATCGCCCGCGATGGTAGAATCGTGCTCACGAGGAGGCGACCGCTGATGACGGAGAAGATCAAACAGATCCCCTCACCCACACCGAGCGGGAACTGGGCAAAGGGTTCGTGGACGTTTATCTGGAGCCGTTCCTGGCGCGGTTCCCCGACATGCAGTACGGCTATCTGTTGGAGCTGAAGTACCTGCCGCGCGGGGAATTGACCGAGGCAAAGCTGGCGGCCGCGGTGCAGGATGCAGAAGCTCAGTTGGCCCGCTATGCGGCGGATGCGCGGCTACGCAAGGTCGCCGGCCGCGCCACGATCGTGCCGGTAGTCCTGGTCTACCACGGCTGGGAGTTGGTCTATCGCGGCGAGCCAGGCGCTCCCTGCGATGCCTCGAGTCCGCAGACCTGAAGGCATCGGCCGGGGAAACAATCGCCGCGGTGAAGGTCATACCAGGAACTTCTCATGTCTTCGAGACTTGCCCGTGCCTGGTCCAGCGCGCTGGCGCTGTGGCTGCTTGCAGGCGCCTTCCTGCTGGGGGCGACCGCCCCTGTCGCCCCAGACGCCCACCCAGGCGTTGAGAGCCACGCGCTCCGCATCCGCACCCGCGAGCATGGTCTCTATCGCCTCACCTGGGCCGACCTGGTGGGGGCGGGCGTGCCAGTCACGACGACGGCGCCTGCCAGCTTCGCCATGTCCTCCCTGGGCAAGCCGCTTGCCATCCAGGTGAGGGGCGAGGCGGACGGCCGGTTCGATCCCGGCGACCTGGTGCTCTTCTACGCGGAGCCGTATCGGGGCCGATACGAGAGAAACAACGTCTACCGGTTCACCTGGGGCGGCGATGGCGGGCCGCGCATGGCAACGCGGGCCGCGACGCCCACCGGGACCGGGCCGGTCGTTACGACGATCACCCGCACGCTGCGCCTGGAATACGATCGCGATTACCGGCCCCTCTACGATCGTCCCGCCAACGAAGACCACTGGTTCGATCGGCCCCTCTATCCCACCACGACCGCGGCCACGGTCACCGTGTCCTACACGCTCACCCTGGCTCATCCGCTGCGCCTGGGCGAACTGGCGTTGAGGGGCGTGTTTTTCGGCGGCCTGCCGCAGCCGGCCAACCCCGACCAAGCCGTGGCGCTGCGCCTGAACAACCACCCGATCGGGGTGTATCAGTGGGATGGCCGGGCCGCGTATACTGTGACCGCAACCCTGCCCGCGGCCTGGCTGGACGCCGCGCCGGATCGCCTTCACCTGGAGGCGGCCCTCTCGCTCTTGCCCGGCCTGACCTACTACTGGATTTCGCCCGATTGGGTCGAGGTGAGCTATGCGGCGCAGGCCGTCGCAGAGAACGACCGCCTCTACATCGAGGCGGCCGCGCCAGGCCCGAAGGAGCTGGCCGTCAGCGGCTTCACGACCGATACCGTGAAGGTCTACGACGTGACAGATGGCCGCCATCCGGTGCAGTTGACCGCGGCCGAGGCCAACGTCATTGCGAGGAGCACCCTGAGCGGAGCCCGCTGCTGTTTGGCGGGCGTAGTCGAAGGATGCGACGAAGCAATCTCACCCATTGCAAAAGATTGCTTCGGCCCCAACAACGGGCCTCGCAATGACGCACCGACGACGTCCCCGAGAACCGATGCCAGCGGGTCGTCGCCCGCCTACACCCTCCACTTCTGGGATTCGGCCCCCACCGATCCCGCCTACTACCTGGCCGCAGACGCCGCCTTGCTCGCGCCGGTTGCCATCGAACCGGATGCGCCTTCAGCATGGCGCACGCCCGACAACGCGGCCGACTACATCGCGATCGTTCATCGCTCGCTGTGGGAGGCGATCCAGCCTCTGCTCGACCACCGCGCGGCCGAAGGGCTGCGCGTGGCGAAGGTAGACGTACAGGATATTTATGACGAGTTCTCCCACGGCCTGCGCGACCCGGAGGCGATACGGGGCTTCCTGGCCTATGCCTATCGCAACTGGAACGCGGACGGCCCGCGGCCCCGCTACGTGCTGTTGGTCGGCGATGGGCACTACGACTTCACAGGCGTCAGCGGAACCACGCTGCTCAACCTGATCCCGCCCTACCTGGTCAATGTGGATGCGGTGCAAAGGGAGACGCCGGCCGACAACCGCTACGTCAGCGTGGATGGCCCCGACGATTACGTGCCGGAGATGCACGTGGGCCGCGTCTCCGCGCAGACGCCGGCCGATGTGACCGCGGCAGTCAGCAAGACGATCGCCTACGAGACGACCGCGCCCGCCGGCGAGTGGCAGCGCCGCGTGGTCTTCGCGGCCGACAACTGCCTCGACCCGGCCGGCGACTTCCATGCAACCAGCGATGGCATCCGCACGCGCTGGCTACCGGCGGCCTATGAGGATCAGACGATCTATTTCGGCCGGCGGGCCGAATGCCCGGCCGCGACCCACGAGACGGTGGACGCAATGCACGACGCGATCATGGCCGCGTTCAACGCGGACGCGCTCATGATCCAGTGGTTCGGTCACGCGTCGCGGGTGCGCTGGGGTTCAGTTCGGTCGCCGGCCACCGGCGTGAGCATGTTCCGCAACACCGATGTACCCAACCTGGTCGCCAACGATACCTGGCCCGTCACCTTCGCGTATTCGTGCGTCAGCGGCTACTTCGTCAACATTGACCTGAACCTGCAAAGCCTGGGCGAGACGCTGGTCAACGCGGCC
>VGOD01000436.1 GCA_016876015.1 Chloroflexota bacterium | reverse complement strand
GACTGGTTGAGCTCCACACCGAAGGCGAGCGTCTCAGGCCCCCAGGTGATCTTGTTGGGCGAGTTCGGCTCGGAGGCTTTGCGTAGCGCCTCGACGAAGACGCTGGGGTTCTCCAGGTTATCCTGGTCACAGCCGCCCGCCATCACGCACAGGGTGCGACCGGTGCCGCTCGGCCCCTTCTGATACTGGATCTCATCAATATAAGGAAGCTGCTGGCCCGTCTCATCCACTGCATAGAAGTACGGATTGCGGCGCATGATCAGGAGTTCGTCCGTCTTGTACTCAGTCGCCGCGAACGGCCCGGTAGTGACCTGCGGCAGCTCTTGCGGCGATGGGAAGTTGGCGAACTTCTTGTAATCCATCTCCTTGTTGTACTTCGGATGCATCGGCTTCATGATGTGCATCGGCATGACGTCGAACCGGCCTTCGGCCATGTTGAACAGGGCAGTAGGCGGTTTCGACACACCGAAGGTCCAGCGGATGGTGTAGTCGTCAATCTTCTCGAGCTTGGCCGGCACCCCGTCGAACTTGAAGGCGTCAGCCTTGCGCTGTGAGTTGACGTTCGGGTCGCTGACATAGTCTTCCCACGTGAACATCACATCGTTAGCGGTGAACGGCACGCCGTCCGACCACTTCACGCCTTCCATCAGCTTCATGGTCAACTGCTTGCCGTCGGCCGACCACTCCCAGCTCCTGGCGAGCTGCGGCAGCGGCTCGACATCCACATCGGTGCGGAAGAGCGGGCCGCGGCGCACCAGTGCGTCGTAGCTGTTGGAGTAGGAGTCAATGCCGAACCAGCCGGAGGTCGTGCCGGCAGTGAAGTTCCAGCCCGCGGTGGGGCAGGCCGAGAAGAAGCGGCCCACGTCGCCGTAGACGCCGATGCCGTCAGGCATACCGGACTTGAGAATGACGCGCGGCTCTTTTGGCAGGCGATCCTTGATCGCCGGCAGCTTGCCGGCCTTCACCAGCTCGGTGACCCAGGCCGGCTCTTTGTATTCCGGCAGCGCCTTGTAGGTCACGATCTCGCTGATCTTCTGGCGCTTTACCGGTTCGGCGCCCACCTCGATCTTGGGCGGATCGGGATAGGGGATCGGGCCCTGAAGCTGGCCGGCGGGTGGGGCCGGCGCCTTGGTCGGTTCAGGAGCCTTGGTGGGCGCCGGCGCAGGCGCTTTGGTCGGTTCGGGCGCTTTGGTCGGCTCCACCTTGGCGGGCACAGGCGCCGGCGGCGGCGCAGCGCAAGCCACCAGCGAGCAGCAGATGATGAGCGCCACGAACGCGTACAACGTTGCACGCATGGACTTCATTTTGTTACCCTCCCTTGCTTGGTGAAACAGATGCCGTGAAAAGATTCGACTGCAATCGCCTCCCTGCGACCTCTCGATACACACCACCTCCTCTCAAGTCAATAGAGCCAACACGCGACATCGTGGCCGGGCATCGTCTCGTGCAGCGTTGGCTGCTCCCGCCGACAGACGTCCTTCACGCGCGGACAGCGCGCCGCAAAAGCGCAGCCCTGGATGATCTCGGTTGGCGAGGGCACCATGCCTTGAATGGAAACCAACACCCGGCCGCTCTTCTTGCCGAACACGGGCACCGAGTTGAGGAGGCCGACCGTATAGGGGTGCATCGGCCGGTGGAACACATCCCGCACCTCGGCATACTCCACCACCTTGCCCAGGTACATGACCGCCACATGGTCGGCAAGCTGCGATACGATTCCAAGATTGTGTGTGATCAGGATGATGGACGAATCGAAGTCCGTCTGGAGCTGGCGCATCAGGTCGAGGATTTGCGCCTGTACGGTCACATCGAGTGCGGTCGTTGGCTCGTCAGCGATCAAGATCGAGGGATTGCACGACAGGGCCAGGGCGATCATCACCCGCTGGCGCATGCCGCCGCTCATCTGGTGTGGGTATTCGTTGAGCCTCTGCTCCGGATCGCTGATCTGCACCTTGCGCAGCATCTCCAGTGCACGCGCCATCGCTTCTCGCCGGCTCACCCCCTGGTGCAATTCCACCGATTCGGCGATCTGCCGGCCGACCGTGTAGAGCGGATTCAGCGACGTCATCGGTTCCTGGAAGACCATGGCGATCTCGGCCCCGCGGATGCTGCGCATCTCGGGGCCGCGCGCGTCCAGCGACACCAGATCCACCGCTTGCGACTGCCCCCGCCGGAACAGAATCACCTGGCCATCCACGATCTTGCCCGGCGGCGATTGGATCAGGCGCATGATGGACATCGCGGTGATGCTCTTGCCGCAGCCGCTTTCCCCTACGATCCCCAACGTCTGCCGCCGTCGCAGCGTCAGATCCACGCCGTCCACCGCGCGGACGGCGCCGGTCTCCAGAAAGAAATAGGTCTTCAGGTTATTGACTTCGAGAACAGTCTCAGAGTTTGGCGCGGTCGGTATCGTCATGTTGTCACCTGTCAGGCCGACTGCCGGATTACCAGCTCCACGTCCATCCAGAGCGGCTGAAACGTCTCGTGCGGCGATGCCAACATCTGGGCCAACCGGTCCATGGCCCGGCGCCCGAGCTCGTACTTGTCCACCCGCACCGTCGTCAGCGCGGGACAGACCGAATCGGCCAACGGTATATCGTCGAAGCCGACCACGGCGCAGTCGCGCGGCACGACGCGACCCAACGTCTGGCAAGCCTCGATGGCGCCGATGGCCACCAGGTCGTTGTAAGCGAAGATCGCGGTGATCTGCGGCCACCGGGTCAACAGCTCGACTGTCGCTTCTCGACCGTGGCCGCGCACCGGCAGGCAGGGGCGCACCCACTCCTCCACGACCGGCAAGCCATGGCTGGCCAACGCCGTGCGATACCCCTGAGCCCGCTGCAGCTTGCGTGCGGCCGAGGGCGGCCCGCCCACCATGGCGATCGCAGTGTGTCCTTTGGCGCTCAGATAGTCCACGGCCAGGCGAGACCCCTCCGACGAGCGCATCATCACAGTGCTGATGCCTGGGCAGTCGAAAGGACGATTGATGACGACTATCGGCCGGTCAGGACTGGCCCCGGCGCGTAAATCGGCTTCCATCTCGTAGGATGGCGAGATAATGACGC
>VGOD01000435.1 GCA_016876015.1 Chloroflexota bacterium | reverse complement strand
CTAGCCTGGATTCCCATATGGCGGAAAGACCTAAGAAATCACCCCGGCGCGACGAGGGCCGGGAGACCGTGTATTAGGTGATGGCTTTACACCATACGGCGCTTAGCCGAACAGGAACCGCAGGCGTTTTCCGAGCCAGGGGATTCGGATATCTGTCTGATCGAAACCTGCGGCCACCAGCAAAGGGTTGTGTGCGCGCTTCTGGAAGTACACGTTGACCGCGCGCTCGTCAATCTCGATCGTCGCCGTGGCGTCGATGAAGTCGCGAAACAGATGACGCGATTTCGCGGTTTCGTAACCGCTCCCGATGCGTTGGGCCAAATAGCGGTACAGACTGCTGGCCATGAGCGTCAGTTGGAGGTCGCAGTTCACCTTCAACGCGACGGCAGAGGAGAGGGCATCCATGTGGAAGAAGTTCACGCCGTCCTCGATGTTGTTCTCGATCAGCATCCGACGCGCATACCGTTGAATCAGCTTCGCAGCCGACCGCCGGAGTTGATTCGTCAGCAGCAGCGTCGGCTCCTCGTGACCCAAGTCCGCGATCGTGATCTGCCGGAGCGGTCCCGCGTAACCGGCCAACGTCACCGTCTCATCCAGAATCCGAGGCGTCCGGTACTGCCGGGACACCCCCTCGAGTTCGATCCGCCGCCACGCACTGCGCGGACGCGCCTGGAGTTCCTGGAGCATCCGCGCGCTGCGGCGGCGCAACGTGATGAATTGCACACCCTGTTGGTTGAGTTGGCTCAGGTGCGGGTAGGTCGTGAGCTTGGAGTCGAAAATCAGTTCTTCCGGCAGTTTCCCCGTGCGGTCTTTCCAGAAACGCACGAAGGTCAGCACCTCGTCGTTCTGCTCGTCTTTGCGCAAGTCGCAGTTGGCATAGCAGAAGAACCGTTTCTCGCCGTCCTGGGCCAAAAAGGCCAAAATTCCCTTCTGCCGGCGGCTGCGCTTCGACACATAGTGCTTCTCCAGGAGCGCGTCTTCGCCATGAAACGGAATAGTGTGAAAGTCCAAATCAAAGGACGAACCGTGCTGCAACCCCAACCCCGAGATGGCATCGAACCAGTGACGCATCAGTTTCGGATAACAATCCGGACGGATCCGGCAGCTGTATTCCGTCAGGAACGATCGCTTCGGGATCACGTTCAGCCCGGCGAATAGGGCCAGTCCTTCGTCGAGCACGGCACTCATCACGTGCAGGTGTCGCTGCGTGCCGAACAGTTTGAGGGCCAGCAGGCTGCGCAGGGCGTGTGCGGCCGGCACCATCTGCGTCCCGGGAAGGTCGCACTTGTCGATCACCTGGTCGAACTTCAATTCCGCCAGTGCGGGCAGAAACAGAAACAGCCCACCGAACTTGGTGCGGAAGGCGTGGGGTTCCAAGTTCACGGCCCCTGCATCGGCACGATCGGCCGCCGTCGGCTTGGTGCCCAATGGCCGTTCGTCGTCGCGCCGCCGCGGTAGCTTGGTGAACCCTTCCTGCCGTAGCACCAGAGAAACCGCCATGGGGGTGCGTGGGCATCCTTCCTTCTTCAGCGCTTCACTGATATCGTAGATGGACAGATTCTGCTTGCGCAGCTGAATGATGTGTTGACGAACCGGATCGATCGTTGCGCCGCGCCTACGGAGTGGTTCGACGAAGAACGAACGCTTTGGCTGCTGGCGAAACTGATGGACCAGTTGATGGAGGCTGCCGGGCGTGTATCCGAAGCGCCGGGCGACCTCAGGTCCTGGCAGCTCTTCGACAAAATAGGCGCGGAGTGCCTCGTACTGGCGGTGCGTGGCATTCTGCGGAGCGAGGAAGATACGAGCCAGGTCCATTAGCTCTCTCTTTATTTAAAACGCGTCTCCCACGGTGTTAGCTGGAATTCAGCGTCCCTGGGCGATGTGCCTGAAAATCCGATATCAGACGAAATCCTCGGGAAATATGCCATTTACGGGCTCGCGGCTTACGACGTGTCGCCGCGTGCGAACACCGGTTGACGGCGTGGGAGTATACCGTTTACGTATAAACGCAGACTAGATCAAATCCGCACGAACCCCGCGGAATACAGCACGTGCGAGGTGTCTTTTCTTAGGGTCTTCGGGGGCTGTGGGAATCCAGGCTAGTCGCTCCCTCAGTGTTCGTTCCCGGGCCGTGCGTCTCCTTCTGCTTGCGGCCTTCTCGCCTCCCGCGCTCTGCCCGGCCGGGCCACGGCGCTACAAAACGAGCACTGCGACACCCAGGACCGACACTAGGGCGCCGCCAACGGCTTGCGCTGTCAGCCGTTCGTGGTAGACGAGCACGGCGAAGGGCAGGATGATCACGGGTGAAGTGTGGATAAGTGCCGCCGCGACTCCCGCAGGGCAGTGCGCGATGGCCACCATGGACAGAGCCACGCCCAGAAACGGCCCCACCACCGCCCCGCCCGCGACCACCACCATGGCCTCCGTCTGCCGCGCCGCTGCCGCCATGGCCGACCATCGCCGTGTCAGGGTAATCAGGGCGAGGAACCCAGCCAGGCCCGCCAACACCCGGATGAAGGTGCCAGCTACGGCATCGTAGTCCCCGATCCCCTGCTTGGAAAACACGAACCCGACGGCCATCGCAAAACAGGCGGCCACCGACAGGACCAGGCCGCGGCGAAGGTCAGCGCGACTCGCCTGCGTCGTGGTCGGAGCCGCGCGTCCGAGAATGACCCAGCTGATGCCTGCCACGGTCAGCATCATCCCGAGCCAGTCGAGCCCGCCGATCCGGTCTCCCAGGTAAGCCCACGAAATCAGGGCCGTGATCGGAGGAGCCAGCGATTGCACCAGTAACGTCAGACGGGGGCCAATCAGCACCAGCGCCCGAAAGACCAGCAGGTCGGCCACAAAGAAACCGAAGAACCCCGACAACCCCAAGTACAGCCAGGTATGCCCGGTCGCGTCGGATGGCAGCCACCGGCCGCGCACCAGCTGGCCGTAAACAGCGAGCATCGCGCTGGCCATGATCAGCCGAATGAAACTGGTCGCCAACGCGCCAATCCGTCTCCCAGCCGCGGTCCAGGCCAGGGCGGACAGCGTCCAGGCCAGTGCCGTCCCCAGCGCTGC
>VGOD01000434.1 GCA_016876015.1 Chloroflexota bacterium | reverse complement strand
TAGCCACGAATTGCACGAATTTCACGAATTCAGCCGCCTGGTCAACCCATTTTCGTGTCAATTCGTGTCATTCGTGGCTGGTTTTCGGCGCCACTGCGTAAGTCCTGTCATATACAGCATATCCTGCCACTGGCCATGCCGCCATTCCGCCTCTCGGAAACGCCCCTCGTGAACGAAGCCGACCTGCTCGTAGGCGTGGATGGCGCGCTGGTTCTGGGCGAAAACGCGCAGATAGATCCGGTGGAGGTTGAGGTAGTCGAAGCCGTAGGCCACGATCGTGGCGAGGACCTCCTTGCCCAGCCCCTGGTTCCACAACGACTTCTCCCCGATGACCAACCCAACCTCGGCATTCTGGTTGGCGTGGTCCATGCGACCGAACCCGCAGCCGCCGATGTGTCGGCCGTCGTACTCGATGGCGAAGTTGACCATCGAGCGATCCCTGTTTTGCTGCTCGTACCAATCCTTTTCCTGCGCCGCATTCATGGGCCGATATGGCCCGAAGTAGGCCAACACCTCTGGATCTGCAAACCAGCGCACGTAGTTGGGCAGATGCTCCGGCTCGATCGGCCGCAGGACGACGCGTTGACCGCAAAGCATGATTCTCCTCCCCCATGACCCCGGTCATAAGTTGCGAGCTTGACAGAATAAACGTTCTTGAGTATGCTGTATCCGGCGTAGCGCCATTGTATCATGTCTTGCGGAGGACAGCCATGTGGATGAGCGCCATTCGTAGACGAGTCGCCTGGCCAGCGGTGATCTTGCTGGCGCTGCTGGTTTGCGCCTTACAATCCGGTGTAGCTGCAGCCCAGGGCGTCTCGCACACGGTTCAGCCCGGCGACAGCCTGGGCGCGATCGCGGCGACCTATGGCGTCACGGTGGAAGCCATCGTGCGGGCAAATGGCTTGCCGAACGCTGACTTCATCTGGATCGGTCAGAAGCTGACCGTTCCGGTCCAGCGTTCCGGCTCGCAGACCAGCGACGCAGCATCTGGTCGCGTCTACACGGTCAAGCTGGGCGACTCGCTGCTCAGTATCGCCAGCAGCTTCGGCATCTCAATGGCTGCGCTCACCGAGGCCAACAACATCAGCAATTCCGACGTGGTGTGGATCGGACAGAAACTGCTGATCCCTGGTCCGCCCGATGCCGCTGCCCTGCCGACGACCGCTGCCGGCGAGGTCAGCCACACCGTGCGGGCCGGCGACACCCTGGGCGCCATTGCTGCGCGCTACGACACGTCCGCAGCCGCGATCGCCCGCGCCAACCGCCTCACCAGCCCCGACCGGATCTATGTCGGCATGCAACTCATCATCCCGCCGTCCGAATCCGCGCTGTCGAACTATCAGGGCCAGGTGAGCCGCTTTGTCGTCAGCATCTCGCAGCAGCGTTGCTGGCTCTATGCCGGCAACGTCATCATCGCCAACTGGCGCTGTTCGACTGGTCAGGGGGGCGCAGCCACGCGTCCTGGTTCCTATGCCGTGCAATCCAAGATCGAGCGCGCCTACGGATCGGTCTGGAACATCTGGATGCCGTATTGGCTGGGCATCTATTGGGCCGGCCCGAGCGAAAACGGCATCCACGGCATCCCCTACAACGCGGCCACCGGGTGGCGGCTCTGGGAAGGCTACGTCGGCACACCGGTGACTTACGGTTGTGTGCTGTTGGACAATGCTCACGCCAAGATCCTGTACGACCTGGCTTACATCGGCATGCCGGTGATCATTCAGCGGTGACCTCCCACTCCTAGCCCGCGACCTCGTCCTCCTGGGTCTTCAGCGCCTTGCCTGTCAGAGCCATGAAGACATCCTCCAGGGTTGGATCAACTCCGTTGGTCCGCGGCGCTAACGCCTTGAGCTCGGCCGGCGTGCCCAGGGCGACGATCTTGCCATCATCCAGGATGGCGATGCGACTGCAGAGGGTCTCTGCCTCGTGCATGTCGTGCGTGCTGAGCAGGATGGTGGCATCGTGAGTGGCCTGGAGCTCCCGAACGAAGGTCTGCACCTCTCGCTTGCTGCGCGGGTCGAGACCGGTCGTCGGCTCGTCCAGCAGCAAGAGGATGGGCGCAGTGAGCAGCGCGCGGGCGATCGCGACCTTCTGCTGCATCCCGCGCGACATCTCCTCTAGCGGCTGTGCCAGGGCATCCTTGCGGATGTCCAGCCGCTCCAGAATCCGGAGCGCGTCGGCGCGCGCTTGCCTCGCCGAGACGTTGTACAGCCGCGCCGCGTAGATCAGGTTCTCCATCGGCGAGAGCTTCTTGAAAAACGCAGCCTCAACCGAGACGCGGTTGATCAGCCGTTTGACGGCCATCTCGTCGCGCTGTGAATCCAACCCGAAGATGGTGATCTTGCCGGCGTCAGGCACCAACAAGGTCGAGATGCAGCGGATCAACGTGCTCTTGCCGGAACCGTTCGGCCCCAAGATGCCGAAGATCTCGCCCCGGCGCACCTCGAAGCTCACCTGGTCCACCGCCACCACTCGCTTCTTCCCCTTAACCTTAACCTCAGCCTTAACCTTGATCTCAGCCTCAGCCTTAACCTCAGCCTCAGCTTTCCCCCCCTTCCCCGCGACATTCGTCTGTTCGCGGCCGAACGGCCACCATGAGGGCAGCGCGGCGCCAGTGTGAAACGCTTTCGTGATTCCTTCGACGGAGAGAGCGATACCGTTTGAGCTGTGCTCCATATGTCCCCCTATCCGAAAAACAAAACGCCGTAGGTAAGCCCACGGCGTGCAAACGAATTCTGAAAACAGAAGCGCCGTGGGGATTCGGCGAACCGGCCCACGGCGCAGTAGCAGCATTTACTGGGAGCTAACTGGCAGAAGGCGCGGCGCGCGGCAAAACGGCCAGACCGCCGATGATAGATCGGCGGCGAACCATGAGGCAGAAACCGTTAGCGATCATGTGCACCATCTGTGTTCGCCTTCCTTTCGTAGAGTAGCTTCCTTATGAAGCTGGCGGGTATCTTTTCAATAAGTGGGGGCCGACGGGGGTCGCAGACCCCCTGAAAGCAGGCTCGTAGGCGGTCTGTGACCGCCGTTTCCCCGGATTATTGAGAGGATACGCTGGCGAGAGTATAGCATGGCC
>VGOD01000433.1 GCA_016876015.1 Chloroflexota bacterium | reverse complement strand
TGGTCGCTCCTCAGCGTAGGCATCAACGAGGCGTTGCGCCTGCGGCTGTTCGAGCATGTGCCGGCGGGCGAGCCGTGGCCTTGCTCACCCGCTGTTGCTGACAAGGTGCGATTCCGGCCGGTCGAGCAGGTCCAGATTTCCACAGATATGATCGAAGCTGCACTGGACTACACCAACACCGCAACGCCCACCTTACGTGCGCTCAAAGAAGTCATTGAGACTCGTTTCGTAGGCCGCCAGGTGCCGGAGGATGTGTTGGTCACCACCGTGCAGGCAGTCATCCGTCAGGGCCGGCTGGTCGAGGCGGATGAACGCCAAAGGCTCGGGATGGCCTCGAACGCCCTGGCCATCAAGGTGCGCCGTCCGGCGGCCGTGCTCCTGGCCGAAACCGTCCTGGATCCTACCGCCCTGCAAAAACTAGCTGAGCGCATTGAACAACTTTTACGTGTTGCGCCAGAACTGGCATTCACCTTTAAGTTAACGCTGAGCGCAGAGGGACAGCGGCCTGACTCCGAGACCTTGTATCGCTTGAATGGACTCTTGGACGAGGTGCAAAAGGGTTGGGCGCTGAGCTAAGAGAACGCCAGGAACCAAGCTTGGCTGAAGTAAAAACTCCCCCCAGACGACCACGTAGCGCAAGCTGGCAGCTTGCGCTACTCCGTCACCGCCGCGCCAACCGCTCCCCCCCATCCACCGGCAAGACTACGCCGGTGATGTACGGCGCGCGGGCCAGGAAGACGACCGCATCCGCGACATCTTCGGCGGCGCCCCAACGACCGATGAGGGTACGACGCGCGGCAGCCTCCATCTGCTTCTCGGTGTAGTCGGGCGGCGGGAGCACCGGGCCGGGCGCGATCGCGTTGACCCGCACGGCCGGCGCTAGTTCCATCGCCAGGGAGTAGGTCAGGTTCACCAGCCCGGCCTTCGCCGCGGAATGCGGCATGTAGCCGGAAAACGGGATGAACGCTGAAAGATCCACGATGTTGATGATGGCGCCGTCCCCGTGTCGCGTCAGGTGCGGCGCGGCCGCCCTGGCGCACAGAAACGGCCCTTTCAATGCGATGTCTACGAGCTGATCCCAGGCCCCTTCATCCAGCTCGGCCCAGGGGGTCTTGCGCCAGAGGGACGCGCTGTTGACCAACACGTCGAGCCGGCCCAGGCGGCCGGTCACTTCATCCACCAACGCCTGCACCTGCGCGCCCTGCGCCACATCTGCGCGGATCGCGATCCCGCGGCGACCGAGCGCCTCGATCTCGGCGATCGTCGTCACGGCGGCGTCGGCCGAGGAGTGATAGTTGATCGCTACATCGGCGTCGGCCTGCGCCAACGCCAGGGCAATCGCCTTGCCCACCCGCACCGCGCCGCCCGTCACCAGGGCCACTTTCCCGTTGAGATCCATCGGTTCGTCTCCTTGTCTGTTCAGATCTTCAGGCAAGCGATTATACATCATCCTGGGGGCCGCTTGCCAACAGTCAGGTATGCCTTTCTTCGCGCTTGAGACCGTGTAAGGTATAATGCGCCGCATCATAAAACAGTACGCGCCCTGAGAGGGAAGACGATGTCGCCGACACGTTACCGTACCCTGTTCCTCACCGAGCGCGGCCTGCGCCATCAGCAAGACGCGCTGAACGCCGCGCCGCCGGAGCTAGATGTTACGATCCTGCGCCAGCCCGCCCTGGACGCACTGCGGCCGCCGTTGGCCGAAGCGGTCTTCCTGATCAGCGAACGCACGGGCGTCATTGATCGCGAGATGGTGGCCGCCGCGCCGCAGCTCAAGCTGATCCTGCGCCTCGGCTCGCTGGCCCACGATATAGACCTGGACGCGGCCCGTGCGGCCGAGATCGTCGTTGCGACCTGGCCGCAGCGCGGGGTCATCATGGTGGCCGAACACCTGGTGATGCAGATGTTGGCGCTCGTCAAGCGGCTGCGCGAGGTCGAGGCGATCACTGTGGCCGCGGCGGATTGGGGCGTCTCGCAGCGTACCGATGAAGACACCTTCGCCTACAACTGGTCGGGCCGGCAGGGGATCGGCGGGCTGTGGCGGCAGACGGTCGGCATCGTCGGCTTCGGTGAGATCGGCGCAGAGCTGGCGCGGCGGCTGCGCAGCTGGGGGTGTCGCGTGCTCTACCATCGCCGCCGCCGGCTGCCCGCCTGGCAGGAGGGGGAGCTGGGCATCGAGTATGCCACGCCGGAGACGCTGTTCGCCCAAAGCGACTTCCTGGTCAACCTGTTACCCTATTTCTCCCAGACGAACCTTTCGCTGGGCGCGACCCAATTCGCCGCGATGAAGCAGGGCGCGTTCCTGGTGAGCTGCGGCAGCGGCAGTGTGTTGGACGAAGCCGCGCTGGCCGATGCGGTTCGAGCCGGCCAGTTGGCCGGGGTTGCGCTCGACACGTTCGAGTGGGAGCCGCTGAAGCCGCACAATCCGCTGCGCCTCCTGGCGACCGAAGGTCCGACCTGGAATGTGCTGTTGACGCCGCACACCGCGGCCGGCGCGCCCCCGGCCGGCGTCATCCCATCTCGCGCCGATGACTATGAGCCGATCCTGCGTTTCTTGCGCGGGGAGCCGACCGCGTATCGTCTGGCGTAGAGGTAACCCATGCAGATCATCATGCCCAAGCTGGGCCTCACGATGACCCACGGCACTGTCACCGAATGGTTGAAAGCGCCGGGCGACACGATCGAGGCCGAAGAAGCGCTCTGCGTCTATGAAACCGAGAAGGTCACGCTTGAACTCCCCGCGCCCGAAGCCGGAGTCTTGACCGAGATCCTGGTCGCGGCCGGCGAGACGGTGGCCGCGGGGACGCCGTTGTGTGTGGTCGAGACAGGGGTCAGGGATCAGGGGGCAGGGGGCAGGGGTCAGGCGGTTGTGGCGACGCCCAAAGCTCGATTTGAGGCGCGGCGGCTTGGTGTGGATCTGAGCCGGGTGAACGGGTCGGGGCCGGCCGGCCGGATCCAGGCGGCCGATGTACGGCGGGGCGAGGCTTTTGCGCCAACCCCGACGGGGGCGACCACGAGTAGGGGCGGGGCCTCCGTGCCTGCCCCGACGGGGGCGACCACGAGTAGGGGCGGGGCCTCCGTGCCTGCCCCGACGGGGGCGACCACGAGTAGGGGCGGGGCCTC
>VGOD01000432.1 GCA_016876015.1 Chloroflexota bacterium | reverse complement strand
ATGCGAGAAGGGATTGTTGGTATCCTCTCAATAATCCGGGGAAACGGCGGTCACAGACCGCCTACGAGCCTGCAGATCATGGCCTGGGGCGCCGACGGCCTACGCCTGCTGCCGGAGATCGGTCGCATCGAGGACGTGTACCTGCTGCGCGCGATTCACGAGGGGCTGAAGCGGGTGAGCACGCCCGAGGAGTTGCGCCGCATCTATCAGCCAGCGAGCCAGGAGTATTGGCGGCTTCTGCCAACGGCGGAACCGTACCGACCCGGCGCCAGTGGCTGGCATTTATCCGCAATCCTTTCGGGGGTCGAATGCGCCCTGATGGAGGTCTGAGCCGTGGATCAGACGCGGCAGGATCGGCGAGTTGGCGACGGGTGACGTTGAATGGAGGGGAACTATGCAGGCTTTGGAACAAGCAGTGGTAGACGTTCAGCAGGGCGTCTGGATTGATGCGTACAGGTTGCGCAAAGCCGGCTTGGGTAAGCAACTTCAGATTGTCGTGCGGCCAGGGATGGTGCAGATTCTGTCCAAGACCGCGCCGTCTGAAACAATACTGGCTGAACCTCAAGAGGCGTCCGCGTTGGGGTGGGAGATCTTTCGCGCGCTGGGAAACGATGCCCAACCCGGCCGGCTGCCTGACACGGCGGTGGATCACGATCGTTACCTCTACTCGCGAGAATAATGCGATAACTTTTCGTTGATACCAGTGCCTGGGCTGCGCTCGCGGATAGCGGCGACGCCAACCACGAGTTGGCTTTGTTGTTCAGAAACGAGATCGCCGGTCGCTGCCGGCTGATCGTTACCAATTATATCCTGGACGAACTATACACGCTGCTGTTAGTGAACGTCGGATATAGCTGCGCCGTAGATTACAAGCGGAAGCTGGATGTCCTGATTCGTGAGAGGGTTGTACAAGTTGTGTGGGTTACGGAAGAAATCGCGGCGGAAGCATGGGCTGTGTTCGAGCAGTTCAACGTGGACAAGGAATGGTCTTTTACCGACTGCGTTTCATACGTGGTGATGAAGCGACGTGCGATTACCGAGGTGTTTGCCTTCGATCATCATTTTGCCCAGATGGGATTTGTGAGTCATCCATGAACGAGCCTATCGAAGACGTTTACCTGCTGCGCGCGATCCACGAAGGGTTGAAGCGGGTGAGCACGCCTGACGAGCTGCGGCATATTTATCAACAGTCAACGCCGGCATGACCACTGCTGACCTGCCGTTCACCCTGATCGAGCCATCGCGGGGCTGGGTCTCGCTCAAGCTGCGTGAGCTGTGGCACTACCGCGAGCTGCTCTTCTTCCTGACGGGCGCGACGTGAAGGTGAGCGGCTTGTTCTACTTCCGGCGGATGAAGCGGGCGTTTGCGGATGTGGTGTGATCGCTGAAGATTGGAGAGATGACGCGATGGTATCCTCACATAAGTTGAATGTGCTTGCCGAGAGCTATGCTGATGAAGCGGAGTTAGAACAGGTGGTATCCAAGCTGCTGGAGGTCGTTCTAGGCCAATATCGTACGCGGCTCAAACGGTACGATCGTGAGCTGCGTGACTTCGAGTCGCGCTTTGAGATGGCATCGCCGGTCTTTTATCAGCGTTTCGAGGCCGGCGAGTTGGGGGATGGGGCCGATTTCTTCGAGTGGGCTGGCTTGTACGAGCTGCGCCAAAACCTCGCCGCCAAGGCTCAGCGCATGGAGTCGGCGGCGTGAAGGACGCGGCCGATTACCTGGCCTACATCAAGGCGCTGATCGTGGCCCATCCCCAGGTAGCGCACTGCGCCATCCAACGCGAAGAGGCGCAGGGTGACGAGGGACTTCTGCGCGTGCGCTTGACGCTGCGCGATGGAGGGCTGCTGGAACTGTGCGAACGCTTCACGATCGCCAGTGGCAGGGTGCGGACGATCAAGTATCGGTTTCATTGGCAAGACGCGACCGGCCAGTTGCGAAAACGGTGGGATAACGCCGCGCATCACCCGGAGATGCCGACCTGCCCCGATCATGTTCACGAAGGGGCAGAAACGAACGTGCTGCCGCATCGTGCGCTCAGTGCCACCGAAGTGCTTGCCATGATCGCGCCAGAGGCAGAGAGCCCCGACGGAGTCATCGAGCGGAATGACTGAATTGTGAATGGGCCGCGCGATCTGGCTGTAGGCGTATGCCCTGATGGACAGGGCACGCAACGGAGGGGGCCATTAGGAGGCGGACGGTGATTCAGGACATGGAAATGAACGCTTTGGTGAAAGCGGGAATCTTTCATAGCAGGACTGAGGTGGTCAAAGAAGCCTTGCGCTTGCTTTTTGCCACCCGACCGCAGCTCAATGTCGAGGCGGCGGTTCAACTGTACAGAGAAGGGGAGATCACGCTGGGACGTGCCGCAGAGATGGCAGGGATTACGCGCTGGGAGTTTGAAACGCTCCTGATGGATCGCGGCATCACGCGTTTCGTGACGTCTGATTCCACCGAGGCACTGGAGCGCCAGGTGGGACGGCTCCAATCGAGACCGTAGCATGTTGCTTGCCGATACGAACATCCTTTCCACCTTCGCCAAGGTCAACCAATTGGCGCTTCTGTTCCGGTTGTTCGGCGACGAGCGTATAGGGATAGTGCCTGCCGTCTATGCCGAATTCCAGGCAGGTGTAAAGAAAGGATACGCTGACCTTCAGGTTGTCATCAAACTCATCCAGCAAGGGCAGATTGACCTGGCGGCACTCACCGCGCAAGAGGTGTTTTGGGCCAGTGCGTTGCCTGTTTCTTTTGACGCGGGCGAGCGCGAAACCCTGGCAGTCGCCAAGTCGCGGGGATGCTCGATCCTGACCAATGAGAATCAGATCAAGAACTGGTGCAGACGTATTACCCTGCAACATTTGCGCAATCCGCGAGAATCTTCTGAACCGCCAAGTCGCAAAGCACGCGAAGAAATCTGTTCAGCCTTTGCGCTCTTTGCGTCTTTGCGGTGAAACTGCGCTATGATTGGGCCGCGATCCGGGGACGAGCAAGGTCAGTGGTGGATACGCGGCATGTGGTTGGACGAGAGTAATGGCCGGTATCGCGACGAGGGCCAACGGCAAGAAGTTGACGACATGTTACGGAATGACAATCGCTGGAGCTACTGTCCTTGAAGCGCAAT
>VGOD01000431.1 GCA_016876015.1 Chloroflexota bacterium | reverse complement strand
TGTGCGCCGAGCTGCGGCCGCCGATGCTGGACACGCTGGGGCTGGGCGCCGCGCTGCGTGCGTTGGCCGAAGAATGGTCGGGCGAATACGGCATAGCAACCCGGCTCGATCTGCCGGCGGACGCCGAACTGCGCCTGCTGCCCGGCGAGGCGACGGTCAATCTCTACCGGGTGGTGCAAGAGGCGCTGACCAACGTCGCCCGTCACGCGGGCGCCAGCACCGTCTCCATCCGGCTGGCCTGGGAAGGCGCGCGCCTGGTCTTGACGATCGCGGACAATGGCCGCGGTTTCTCCGTGCCCGCCGTTTTGCATGACCTGACCGCGCACGGTCACTTCGGGCTGGCCGGCATGGCGGAGCGGGTTGCGCTGATCGGCGGCGCCATGGCGGTGACGTCGGCGCCGGGGCAAGGGACAACGATACGGGTGGAGTGTGAGGCGACAGAGGCCAAATGAGTGAAAAAGGAGTTGACGTATGCCATCCACAACAGCTCGCCGCCTGAACCTGGGCCTCAGCGGCGACATTCTGCTGACGGTGCTCGTCGTCGTGGGCTTCATGTCCGTCTTCACGGTTCCCGCCAGCGCGCTGACCCTGGGCGACTACGCGCTCCTGGCCCTGACCAATCTGCTCTATCTGCTCAATGGCATCTACGGCTGGCGCTACTGGGATCGCCGGCGTACCCCGGCTGTTGGGCTGGCCTACTTCGCCAGCCAATACGCGCTGAGCACGTTCATCGTCTACTGGAGCTGTCAGAACATGTGGCTGCTCTTGCTGCCGCTGGCCAGCCAGAGCATTGAGCTGCGCCGGCGTTGGACTGCGGTCATTTGCCTGCTGGTGATGCTGGCGTTCCTGCTGCCGCTGGCGCTGCCGGGACGCCTGCTGGCAGCCGGCGTCATCCCGGCCGAGGCGCTCACGCCAGCCGCCATCCTGGAAGCGACCTGGAGCTTTGGGATGGCGCTGGTCTTCATCTTGCTGTTTTCCGAGCTGCTGGTGCGCGAGCGCCAGGCTCGTGTTGCGCTGGACGAGGCCCACGCCCAATTGCGCGAATACGCGATGCAGGTGGAGCAACTGGCCACGATCCAGGAGCGCGCCCGCCTGGCCCGCGAGGTGCATGACAGCCTGGGCCATCACCTGACCGCCATCCACGTTCACCTGGAGGCGGCCCTTGCTCTGCGCGATAGCCAGCCGGCCCTGGCCGCGGAGGCGCTGGCGCACGCACGGGCCCTGACCCAGGAAGGGCTGAGCGAGGTGCGCCGCTCGGTGGCCGCCCTGCGCGCCGCGCCGGTGGAGGATCGGCCGCTGCTGGCAGCCCTGACCGACCTGGTGGACGAGTGTCGCAGAGCGGGCGTCGCAGCCGACCTGCAAGTCATCGGCGAGCGCCGGCCGCTGCCCGCGCCGGTTAAGGCGGCCCTCTACCGCGCCGCGCAAGAGGGGCTGACCAACGCGCGCAAACACAGCCAGGCCAGGCGGGTCGAGGTGCGCCTGGACTACCGCGACCCGGCGCGGGTGCGGCTGGCCGTGCAGGACGATGGCGTGGGCGCCGCGAGCACCGTCGGCGGTTTTGGGCTGGTCGGCGTGCGCGAACGCCTGCAACTGCTGGGCGGCCAGATGCAGGCGCACACCGCGCCCGGACAGGGCTTCATCCTGGAAGTGGAGGCGCCCACATGACCCCGTCCTCATCCATTCGCATCCTGCTGGTGGACGATCAGGCGCTGTTCCGCGCCGGCTTGCGCCTGTTGTTGGCAACCCAGCCCGATTTCGTCGTGGCAGGGGAAGCCGCGGACGGCGAGGAGGCGCTGCGCGAGGCGGCCCGGCTCCAGCCAGACGTAGTCCTGATGGACCTGCGGATGCCGGTTTTGGACGGCGTGGCGGCCACCCGGCGTCTGCATGAGGCCCAGCCGTGCTGCCGGGTGATCGCCCTGACCACCTTCGACGACGACGAATACGTCTTCGAGGCGTTGCGGGCCGGCGCGGTCGGTTATCTGCTGAAAGATGTCTCCTCCGCCAAGCTGTTCGAGGCCGTGCGGGCCGCGGCGCACGGCGAATCCTTCCTCCAACCCTCGATTGCGGCCAAAGTTGTAGCCGAGTTCGCCCGGCTGGCCGATCAGTCGCCGGGCATCATGGGCCAGCCGGTCGAGCCGCTCTCCGCGCGCGAGCTGCAAGTGCTGCGCCTGATCGCCGACGGCGCCACCAACCAGGTCATCGCCGACCGGCTCTGCATCACCCCCGGCACAGTCAAGAATCACGTCACCGCCATCCTGGGCAAGCTGGGCGTCAGCGACCGCACCCAGGCTGCCCTCAAGGCGCGCGAGCTGCGCCTGATATGACCGTCATATTCCCCGACATGACCCCGAACATGACCTCTGGCTCATCGCAACTCCCTCGGTCTGGACTACACTGGAACCGAGGGAGCGAGCCATGCCGGTCAATCTACCCGCCATCAAACACGCCATCCTGGCCGGAGTCTTCGCTATTGGCCTGACGGTGGCCGTCAACCTGGGCTATGGCCTGGCGTTCCTCCGGTGGTGGGGCGCGACCCCGCAGGAGATCATGCGCCAGGCCCGCGCCGCCGCGCCCTATCTCATCCTGGGCCTGTTTCTGGCGGCTGTCGGGGCCATCCTGGGCGCCCTGCTGACAGATGCCCGGCTGGGCAGCCGCCCTCTGAGCGCCCTGGCGGCTGGCGCCGGCCTGGCCCTGCTCGTCATTACGGCAAGCGTGCTCCAGGGCGCCCTCGATCCCTGGTTGCCGCCCAATGCGATCATGGCCGTGGTCGGCGGTTGGCTAGGCGGCTGGCTGGTGAGGCGCATCTGAAAATCCGGCTGAGAATGTTCCGTTTCAAAGGAGGCACATCCATGAATCGCGCTCTAACCCGCATCTTTCACCTGCTGTTCGCCGCCCTGATCGTTGCGGTCGCCATCCCGGCGCATCCCAGTCACATCGCGCTGGCCGACCCGCCGCCCAGCGCCACGGGCAAGAGCACCAGCACCACCAAAGGCGTGAACACCGGCGACCCCATCGCGGCCAACAGCGGCGCGTATCACTTCACCCTGCCGCTCCTGGACCTGGGCGGCCCCCTCCCGCTGCGCTACGAGCTGACCTACCGCACGGACGATTATACGGTGGGCGCATCG
>VGOD01000430.1 GCA_016876015.1 Chloroflexota bacterium | reverse complement strand
TCGACAGGTCGGAATCATCCTGTTCATCCTGTAATCCTGTCCCATCCCGGCCAATCGTGGAGCATTCGACATGGACATCTACGACGAACTCGGCGTGCGCAAGGTCATCAACGGCCTGGCGACGGTGACGGTGCTCGGCGGGTCGCTGATGCCGCCGGAAGTGACCGCGGCGATGGCCGAAGCGGCGCAGCACTTCGTGGAGTTGGATGATCTGCAGGCCAAGGCCGGCCAGCGGATCGCGGAATGGACGCACAACGAGGCCGCCTACATCACATGCGGCGCAGCGGCCGGCATCGTGCTCAGCACGGCCGCGTGTATGGCGGGGACCGATCCCGACAAGCGCGGCCGCCTGCCCGATGACACGACCGGCATGAAAAACGAGGTGATCGTCCACAAGTCTGGCATCGTCGGCTATGCCCAGGCGATCCGGCACGCGGGCGCGAAGATCGTCCTGATCGGCACGGACGAGGGCGCGACCGCGGCCGAATTCGAGGCGGCGATCAACGAGCGGACGGCCGCGATCTTCTACTTCTACAACGTCTCCCGGATGAAGGGGCAGGTCCCGCTCGAAGAGGGGATCGCCATCGCCCGACGCCGCGGCGTCCCGTTGATCGTGGACGCCGCGGCGCAGCTTCCGCCGGTCGAGAACCTGTGGCGTTTCACGCAGATGGGCGCCGATGGGGCGATCTTCTCCGGCGGCAAGGGGCTGTGCGGGCCGCAGAGCAGCGGGCTGGTGGTCGGTCGCAAGGCGCTGATCGAGGCGATCGCGTTCCACGCCAACCCGCGTATGGCGCTCGGCCGGCCGATGAAGGTGGGCAAGGAAGAGATCGCCGGGCTGCTGGCCGCGGTGAAGCGCTACCTGGCGCTCGATCACGACGCGATCATGCGGACGTGGGAAGCCCAGGTGGCGACGGTGATCGCCGCGTTCGACGGCGCGCCGCACGTCACCGCCCGCCGCGCTTTCCCCAGCGAGGCCGGCCAGCCGATGCCCCGCGCCGAGATCATCTTCGACGCGGCGAAGTTGGGCATCTCCCGCGACGACATCCTGAAGCGCCTGCGCGGGGGCGAGCCGAGCATCGCGCTGGCCGCGGCCGGCGAGCATGGCGTCTTCGTCAACCCGCAGACACTTGAGGTGGGGCAGGAGCGGATCATCTGCGAGCGATTGCGGGAGGTGCTCAACGTTGAAACGTGCTAACGTTCAAACGTTTACACGTCCGTTGAGGATTGAACCATGCTATTTGTTGACACCTCGCGCCGCGGCCGCCCCTTCGCCAAGGATCCGGCGGTCGTCCGCTTCAACAGCCAATACCTGCTGTACTATACCCTCCCGACCTTCGGCGACGGCCGGCCGGGCGACGGCTGGGCCATCGGCATCGCCCGTAGCGTAGATCTGGATTCCTGGGAGAAGATCGGCGAGATCCTACCGGAGCAGGCGCCGGAGCGCAATGGTCTCTGCGCGCCGGACGCGATCGTGCTCGATGGCAAGGTGCATCTGTTTTACCAGACCTACGGCAATGGCCGAAAGGATGCCATCTGCCATGCGGTCTCGTACGATGGCGTGCGCTTCCGCCGCAACCCCACCAATCCGATCTTCGCGCCGACCGGCGCGTGGAATTGCGGCCGGGCCATTGATGCCGATGTGATCCCGCACGGCGACCGGCTGTTGCTCTACTGGGCCACGCGCGACCCCGACTTCCAGGTGCAGATGCTCGGCGTGTCGGCCGCGCCGCTCGCCTCCGATTTCGGGCGAGATCGCTGGACGCAACTCTGCGACGCGTCGATCCTCAAACCGGAACTGCCGTGGGAGCGCAAGTGCATCGAGGCGCCTGCGCTCTGCCGCCGCGCGGGCCGGCTGTTCATGTTCTACGGCGGCGGCTACAACAACGAGCCGCAGCAGATCGGCTGCGCGGTGAGCGACGATGGTGTGCGCTGGACGCGACTTGCGGATGAGCCGTTCCTGCCCAACGGCGCGCCGGGCGCGTGGAACGCCAGCGAGTCGGGGCATCCGTTTGTGTTCACGGATGACGACGGCCGGACGTATCTGTTCTTCCAGGGGAACAATGACATGGGGCAGACGTGGTATTTGTCCTGGCAGGAAGTCGCCTGGCAGAGCGTGATGCCGTACCTGAGTAGCATCGAGGATTCGTATGAAGAAAGAAGTCGGTAACAAAGATTTCGCAATCTGGCTGTTGGGAGATTCTAATCCCAAACACTGGGAAGATGTCCTTGAGACTCCGCTAGATCCGCGGCACCCTGCACGCCACAGTATTTGGACACCTCTGTTGGATGTGATTCAAGATCGAATATTCAGGGCTTGCAGAAGGCGCGTAGATACTTCAATGATCTACATTCGAAATGCGGTTGAGGATCCCGACAATAAGCCACGCGATAACATCGTTGCTTGGCCTGACCTTGTTTATCTGGTTGAAGAGTTTGGAGAATTGCTTCAAGAGTATCGTCCTGGACTTCTGTTGTGTTTTGGAGCCTTTTCTTTTGAGTTCGCCAGGCGATCACTCAAGCTGAAACCAGAACGCGCTTTTCGTGACTGGGGAGCACGGACTCTGGGCGAACAATTCCGGTCGAGTATCGGCGAGTTTGAGCCAACAAGGGTCAATGTGCTTCCGTTACTGCACACCAGTATCTCGCGTGGGAGATTCAAGGAGAGTCATGACTATTTCAGTGGACAAGAAGGTGGAAACTACTTCGAGTTTGCTGGCAATGCTATCGCCGGTAAACTGATGCAGTACCAATCTGCTTTGCGTATCTGGATCGAATAGCAGTGTAAGAGCCATGATTATCAAGGAGTTTTCATGTACATTGGAACCGGCCTCCTCACCTCATCCTCAACCATCCATCGCCACCCGGCGAATCCCATCCTGACACCTGCGGACGTGCCCTACGAGGCGCGGCTGGTCTTCAACGCGGGCGTGACGAAATACCAGGGCAAATACGTCATGGTCTTCCGCAACGACTACGGCGTGCGGCCCGACTCGGTGCATCCGGCCGCCACGAACCTGGGGCTGGCGTTCAGCGACGACGGCGTCAAGTGGCAGGTGCAGCCCAGGCCATGCTGGCAGTGGCAGGATGACGAGGTCAATCGGGTGTACGATCCGCGACTTTCGGTTAGGACATATGTCCGCATCCCTATGC
>VGOD01000429.1 GCA_016876015.1 Chloroflexota bacterium | reverse complement strand
TGGCACATCACACCTTTGTCAGAGATGCAGGAGCGCGTCCTGGCGTACCTGGGACTTCCTGGCTCCCTCTACACGGACTTGGTGCAGAATTCGCTATAGGTCACTACCGATTTACACGAAAGCCGAGCACTAATGCCTCCGCCCCACAAATTCGTTGTCGTGTTGCTGATCACGGTATTGCCGAGAATGTTGACTGTTCCTTCACACTCGTAGCAATGGATGCCTCCGTCGCGATTGCGCATTACGGCATTGTTACTGAGAGTGACTTGGTTGGTATAGATGTCGACGTAGATTCCACGCCCTCCATTCTCAGTGACCGTATTATTGCTGATGGTCACCGTGCCGCCCCCGCAGGTGCAGTTGATACCCTGTGAGGTGTTGCCGAAGACAATGTTGTCGCTGACAAGCAAGCCAGCATTCGTGTTGAGATAGATGCCATAGGCATTCGTTGATCCGCTGATCCCATTGTCTCGGATGGTATTATTGGTGATACGCGGCGCGCCGTTGCTCCAGACGTGGATGCCGTCAACCTTGTTGTTGCGGATCGTGTTGTGATCCAGGTAAGGTGATGATGCCTCCACCCGCACCGTGCCGTTTTCGCTCACGCTGGCTCCACCGGCGTATTCGACGATCACATACTGGAGCACCGAGCCACCGGTGTAGTTGCCATCCCCGTCGAAGGTCGCGTCCACACTGGTATCGGCGAAGTGGATGTAACCCCAATCTCCCTTGGCTGGGTTGAGTTGATTGGAGGTGAAGGTGATCGGACTCTCGGCCGTGCCGCGCGCGACCAGCGTGCCTTGCACGGTCAGCGCCTTCTGGTTGTCGAACTTCACCCGCGTGCCGGGCTGGATCGTCAGCGTGGCGCCGGTCTGCACGATGATGCTGCCGGACACGACGTAGGGATCACAGGTGGCGAGGCTCCAGGTGGTATCGCTGCTGATGAACCCCGATACCGAGCAGGCGTCCAGGAGCGCGTTCGGGTCGGGTGGATCAGGAACGCGTTCGCGCGCCCCGACGAGAGCTTGCACCGCAGCCTGAGTCGGGAACGGCAAGAGGAGTAGCAGCGCGATGGCGACGACAAGGAACCAGGATAGCAGAGATGGACGAGTGTATCGAGCGGACATAGCGCACCTCCAATGACCCAACAGAAACAGATCGGACATGGGGCGCGTCAACCGGCCAGGCAGGGGACTGTGCGATGGGAGGTCGTTGGGAGGCGAAGAGGGCAGCGTGATCACACAGTCCACCTGTCGTTCGACCCGGTGGCGCTGCTCAGGTAGAGATGATAGCGCAAGAGAAGCGGGTTGTCAATTTTGCAAAGACGCGCCGATTGTCAGGATTAGCAAGGATTTCGGCTTCGAGCCTGCCGATATTTGCCGCGTTGCGCCACTCGCCGCAAAGGCCGGCGTTCATCCGCTGACGCAAACGATGGAACGCGTCTGTGAGCCGATCAAAGCGCCAATCCGAGCATCCGCGTAAACTGATCCAACGAGATGATCTGGGCGCCGTGGTAATACTTTAGATTGAGCAGGTGAGGATCGTGCGTCACCAGGTAATCCGCGCCGGCTTCCAGGGAGCAGGCCAGAAAGACATTGTCAGAGAGGTCTTCTTTGACGGCCGTGACCCCTTCGTACAGGCCCGGCAGGTTACATGCCCGTTGACGAAGGTTGGTCAACGCCTCATCTACGTCGGTAGGTGTCAAGGCCAATTTGCGGAGCACGTCGGGATAGTGCATCACGCGCGTCAACTCTTCGATGATCAGCGGCGTCACAGCCAGAACGAAACGTTGGTCTTGCCAGGCTTGCTGCAAGAACCGCGCCCGTCGCGTCTTGCCGACCAGGAGCGGTAGCAGGGCATTGGTATCGAAGACGACGAGCACATCGGCTGCCGTGAGCAAGCCTGTCACTGCCCGATCTCCGGCGTGGCATCGCGGACGTGAGCCAGGGCCTCTGTCGCCAACGTATCCATCTCATCGTCGGTCAGATAGGCCGCCTTTTCGCGG
Organism: Chloroflexota bacterium; assembly: GCA_016876015.1. Lineage (GTDB taxonomy): Bacteria > Chloroflexota > Anaerolineae > CG2-30-64-16 > CG2-30-64-16 > VGOD01. Next base: position 1,149 of record VGOD01000429.1, on the reverse strand, counting down.
ATGCGTTCCAGGGTCTCGAAGCTGGCCTGCCAGGCTTCGGTAGACCGGGCGGCTTCGATGGGAATAGCAAGCGCCCGCTCTCGGCGCTGTTCGCGCTCGTCCAATTCCTTCAAGCGGCGATACTCATCCAGCCCCAAAATGACGCCCTGTTCCTGCCCTCTCTTCACAATGACAAAGTGCTGTCGCGTCAGCCGAGCGCGCTCCAGGATTTTAGGCAACTGTGCGCGTGTCTCTGCCAGCGTGACAACTCCTGTATGAGAGATCATCCCCATCGTGTAATCTATCCTTCCTGTCGAGTATTTAGTTCTTCAACGCCCGCTCGGTATCTTTTCAATAATCCGGGGTAGGGGCATGGCCTTGCGCCTGCCCGCCGGGGCGACCGCGAGGGATCGCTCCTACAAATCGAGAAGATACCCTGCTCGAACTCGGCCACGTCGGCCGCGTGGAGGGCGACCAGCAGCAGCTCCCGCAGCCGGTCGAGGTCGCGGATCGCGGCCGGCCGGCAATAGACCGGCACAGCCTATCCCGCCAACGCCTGCTCGAACTCGGTTGCGTTGGCGGCAGATACCACGGCTTGTACCAGTTTGCGTAACTGCTCGATGTCGTTGATCGCAGCCACGCGTGCCTCGATCCGCCGGTATGCCGCCAGCGATGGGTTAAGGCGCGTCGCCAGTACGTCCAGGATGATCGTGCGCAACTCCTCGATGCGACCCTCAGTGCGCCCCTTGGCTTCACCGCGTGCTTCACTCTCGGTGCGGATGCGCCGCAGAAAGGGGGTGTCCATCAACAAGCCCTGATCCATCGCCTCCATCAATCGCTCGGCCATCTGGATAACCTCCTCATCTCGTAACAAGCTCGTGAATGCCGTAAACAGCCGGCCGCGGTCTTCGTCATCGGCCACCTGCCCGATGGCCGCCACGGCCTGCGGCACGATCCGCTCTGGGTCTGCGATGCGCGTTTGCCCAACGAGCGGCAGCAGCGCCGGTCGTCCGAGCGCCAACAATTCCTCGGCCCGCATCTGCCACAGCCTGATCACGCGGTAGCGCCAGGCCAGGCTCAGGCTGCCATCGGCGCAGAGCAGCCGATGGTCGCCCGTGTCGCGCGCTCCGGCGCCGTCGCCCACGTAGATCACCGCGCTGCACAGCGGCT
>VGOD01000428.1 GCA_016876015.1 Chloroflexota bacterium | reverse complement strand
CCACGGCCGGCAGCGCAGTGGCATCCTCGGCCAGCCAGATCGTCGTCGTGACCGCCTGCCAGGCCACGAATGGCGTGTGCTCACGCACATCCACGAGCACCTGATCGGGCAGGCGCACGTGAACCTCGGCGGCAGCCACGCCCGGCAAGGCTTCGATGCGGCTGGCGGCCCTCTCGGGCTGGATGGCGAAGACGTTGCGCTGCTCCACCCCGGCTGCGGCGCGGATGACCTCGGCCGGCACACGCTGATTGCCGCGCACTTGGGCGGCCGATGCCTGGAAGACCGGCGCGGTCAGCAGCGCAAGGAGGGCTGCGGCGCACGCAGTCGCCAGGCCGAGCAGACGAATCAGTCGCCAGTTCGGTCGCAGCCGCCCTTGCGTCGTGGCGCGCGGCGACCGCGCGGTCTGTGTATCCGCCAAGGCCGGCCGCGGCAGCGTGACCTGAAAGGTCGCAGCCGGAGGCGCCGGCCGCGCTCGTGACCGCCGCGCCGGCGGCGTCTGTTGTCGCCAGGCAGGCTGGCCGGGCAGCTCGTCTCCGCTCTGGGGATTTCGTTTGCGCCGATCGGTAGCCATCTGTCAGATACCGCAGCCATCACGTGATGAGTCAGACCTGCCCCGCGGCTGACATCGCGGCCGCATAGGTCGTCAGCGATCGGGCCTTGTCGGCGTGGCGCTCCACGGCCAGCTCGATCAGCCGGTCCAACAACTCAGGGTAGGGGATGCCGCTGGCCTCCCACAGCTTGGGATACATGCTGATGGCGGTGAAACCGGGGAGCGTGTTGAGCTCATTCAAGAAGAGCTCGCCGGTTTCGCCGTTCATCAGGAAATCCACGCGCGCCAACCCCGCGCCATCCACCGCCATAAACGCCTGCACCGCCAGCTCGCGCACGCGCGCGGCCGCCTCGGCCGGGATGGGAGCCGGGATTAACAACTGCGATTGGCCGTCAATATACTTGGCCGCGTAGTCGTAGTATTCGTTGTTGGGCACCACCTCGCCGGGGACCGAGGCGATTGGCCTGTCGTTGCCCAGCACGCTGCACTCGATCTCGCGCGCGTGGGGCACGGCCTCTTCCACCAGCAGCCGCCGGTCGTAGCGTGCGGCTTCGTCCAGCGCAGCCCGCAGGCCCTCTCGGTCACGCGCTTTGCTCACCCCGATGCTGGAACCGAGGTTCGCCGGCTTGACGAACATGGGGTAGCTCAGGCCAGCTTCCAGGATCGTGAGCACGGTATCGGGCCGCGCCTCCCAGTCGCTGCGTTTGACCGCCCGATAGTCTACCTGCGGCAGGCCGTGGGCCGCGAACGCGGCGCGCGCCGCGATCTTGTCCATCGCCAGGCTGCTGGCCAGCACCCCGCAGCCCACGTAGGGCGCGCCGGCCAGCTCCAACAGCCCTTGCACGGTGCCATCCTCGCCAAAGGGGCCGTGGAGCACGGGGAAAACCACGTCTACCTGTGGAAACCTGGCGCCGGTCGCGCCAGGCACCAGCTCGCGGCCCGCGGCCGAGGGCGTCGTGGTCAACCCCACGACCGGTTCGTCGGCCGGTGGGTCGGCGGCGCCAGCCGACAGCAGCGCCAGTGGATCGCCGGCCGTCAGCCACCGCCCCGTGCGCGTGATGCCCACGGGAATGACCTGGTATTTCGAGTGATCTATGGCGGCCATGACCGAACGCGCCGAGGCGAGCGACACTTCGTGCTCGCCGGACCGTCCGCCGAAAATGACCGCCACGCGTGTTTTTCGTTTCATGAGTGGTTCTGGATAGGCGAATTATGTATCAAAACGTGACCGCAGTCAAGTTATCGAAGGGTCGCAGACCCCCTGGCAGCAGGCTCGTCGGCCGTCTCTGACCGCCGTCCTCGTCAGATTATTCCTGACCTGACCAGTCGCCCAGCAGGACGATCTCGGGCGTCAGTGTGATCCCAGATTGCTCGAAAACCCGGCGTTGGATCAATGTCATCAGCGCCAGCACATCGGCTGCGCTCGCGGCGCCAGTGTTGACGATGAAGTTGGCGTGCCGGGGCGAGACTTGAGCGCCGCCGCAGCGGTGGCCCTTCAGCCCGACCGCTTCGATCAGCCGGCCGGCGTAGTCGCCGGCCGGGTTGCGAAAGATGCTGCCCGCGCTCGGCTCGGTCGGCTGCGTTTCTCGGCGTCTTGCCAGATAGCGTTCGGCCCGGCCGGCCAGCTCCGTGCTCTCGCCGGGCTGCAGCTCGAACGCGGCGGCCAGCACGACCGGCCCAGGGCTGACCGCCTCCGTGATCCTGCCAGCAAGGCGGTCGGGGCTGGCGAGTGCGGCGCACGGCTGCTGCTTCAGGACGCTGCTGCGATAGGTGAAACCCAGCTCGGCTCTCGCCAGCCGCCGCGGCGCGTGGCCGGGATATGCGACCGACGCCCACGCCAGGTTGTCGGCGATGCAGCCGCCGTGCGCTCCCGCGTTGCCGATCACCGCGCCGCCCACCGTGCCCGGCACGCTGACCGCCCACTCCAGCCCCGCCCAACCCTCTCGGATGGTCCAGCGCGCCAGGCCAGCCAGCGCGACCCCTGATTCGGCGACCAATCGCCCCGCGGTTCCGCGCTCTCCCATCTGCATGTCGGAATCTCGCGTGCGGTTGGCGATCAGCAGGCCGCGCACCCCGGCATCGCTCACCAGCACATTGCTCCCGCCGCCGACGATCGCGGTCGGGATGCTGGATTCGGCAGCCAGATCGGCCAGGCCGCGCAGTTGGTCCTGGTCGTTGACCGTCGCCCACAAATCGGCCGGCCCGCCGATGCGGAAGGTCGTGTGACGAGCCAGCGGCTCGCCGCGGGCGATGGCGACTCCCAGCCGCGCCGCCGCCGTCGCAAAAAGCTCGACCTTCGCGCCATCGAGCGACGCCGTGGTGTCTCTGTGCACAGGCCGTTTCCCGCCTTCCCTGGCTTCGCCGCTGCTCACGCCGGTTCCGTGAACCGCGGCGGGTCACGGAACCCCGCCCAGAGCACTGTCCCCTGCTTCCTGACCACCCCCTCCTGCCTTCCCCTCACGCCTTGCCTTCCTGCAGCCGCAAGCCTGCCAGCAGCAGTTGGCCCACCTGGTTGCCGTTGCCGGCGCTCATCGTGATGACGATGTCCTCGGCCGCGACATTCGCCAGCAGGCGCTCGGCCGCGGCCTGGATGCCGCCCACATACTCGACGGCCGGATGCTCCACGCGCTCAAGCAGCTTGCGGC
>VGOD01000427.1 GCA_016876015.1 Chloroflexota bacterium | reverse complement strand
GTCACACTCGTAACCAGGGCGTACACCAACTGCGGCTGTGGGCCGAAGTTGAACCATGCGACAAAGGTCAATACGGCCAGGATCATCACGACCGGCACGAAGTAGCCGGAGATCGTGTCGGCCAGGCGGGCGATGGGCGCCTTGCTGTTCTGCGCGTCCTGCACCATTTTGACGATCTGCGCCAGGGCGGTGTCCTTGCCGACCTTGGTCGTGCCGACCTTGGTCGCGCGGAACTTGAATGCGCCGGTCTTGTTCAACGTCGCGCCGATCACCTCATCGCCCGCGCCCTTGCTAACCGGCAGCGATTCGCCGGTGAGCATGGATTCATCCACGGCCGAGCTGCCTTCCAGGATCACGCCGTCCACCGGCACCTTCTCGCCGGGGCGCACCTGCACCACGTCGCCGACCAGCACCTCCTCGACCGGGATATCGAGCTCCTGGCCGGCGCGGATCACGCGCGCCGTCTTGGCCTGCAACCCCATCAGTTTCTTGATCGCCTCGCTGGTGCGGCCCTTGGCGCGCAGCTCCAGCGCCTGGCCCAGCACCACGAGTGCGATCACCACAGCCACGACGTCGTAGAACGGCTCCGATGTGCCCTCCGGAAAGAGGCGGGGGAACAGGATGGCGACGGTCGAATAAAGCCACGCCGCGCCGGTGCCGAGCGCGATCAGGGTGTTCATGTTGGCGGCCCGGTGCTTGAGCGCGGCCCACGCGCCGGTGAAGAAGTGCCCGCCCGACCAGGCCAGCACCGGCAGGGTCAAGAGCGCCGAGCCGAGCCACGCCAGGCGCAGGGTGTCCATGCTCCAATCGCGCACGAACGGGATAAACTTCGGATAGGCCGTCAGCAGCACAGGCAGGGAGATAAGAGCGGCAAAGAGGAACTTGCGGAACAGGCTGCGGTACTCGCGGTCGTGCTCGGCCTCCTGTTTGTCGGCCGGCTCCTCGCTAGCAGAAGGCCGGGTGCGGTAGCCCCAATCCTGGATTACAGTGTGCAGTTGGGCTAACGTGGTCTGCTGCGGCAGGTAGGCGATGGTCGCTTCCTGCGTGCCGGCGTTGACCGACGCGCTGAGCACGCCCGGCGTCGCCCGCAGGTCCTCCTCGATGAAGCCCACGCAGGAGGCGCAACGCAAGTCTTGGATGCCGACACGGGTCTGCGCGCCGCCGGCGCGGAAGCCCGAAGCTCGCAGGCCGGCGGCCAGGGCCGCGGTGGTCGTGCGCTGCGGATCGTACTCGACCGTCACCACGCCCGCGCTGGTGTTCGCGTGCGCGCTGCGCACCCCTGACACCCCGGCCACAGCAGTCTCCACAGCGCGGCCATCTTGCTCCCGCTGTAGCCCCAGTACCGGCAGCTCGATGCGCGCCAGCGGCAAATCCGGGTTGAAGCCGGTCGTGGCCGAGCCGGCCGGCAGCGCATTTTGCACCGCAGTCAACGCCGCCTGCGCGTATCGGTGCGGGTCGGCGTCGAATTTCTCGACGCAATTGGCAGAGCAGAAGTAGAACGCCTGCCCCATGTGCTCGCGGCTGCCTGCCGCATCCTGGAGTTCTATCTCCATGCCACAAACGGGATCTCTGACCATGACAAAACTCCTCTCGGCTTATTTGTGCCAGGAGCTATGGTAGCAGATCCCCCCGTTCCGCACACGCGCCGATTCATGGGAACTGATACGCGCCAAACGGCCTATGGTTTGCTCGTCAATCCCGCTGGATCGCATCCCCGTCACGAAGTTCGAGCGCGCGACCGTGACCGCCATGACATTAGCCCAGCAAGTCAACCCGCCCGAGGGCTTCACGCGGCCGGCCGCCTATGGTGATGTCGACCCACAATTGCTGCAAGTCGGTGCGATCGACGAAAGCAAGTTTGGCCGAGTCTATCAGGCGAGCGGCCGGCCGTTGAATAAGGAGCAGCTCGACATTCTGCACCAGAAGGGCCAGGGGCCTATCGTGATCAATCAGCAGAATGCCTATTTCATGCTGAACTTCTTCTGGGCCTTGGGCCTGGTCAACAAAAACCCGATCCTGGAGAAGGGGCATCAGACGTTGGAGCTGGCGACCTATTTCAAGGCTGTCGAGGGCAAGGACTTCAAGACGAGGATCTTGGTGTTGGGCCGGATCGCCTTCTCGAAACCGCTCAGGTCGGTCGGATCCACAAACGTCACGTCGATGCCGATGCGCGGAAAGGTGTAAGCGAACTGGTTGTACGTCCCGCCGTAGAGCCGACTGCTGGTGACGATGTGATCCCCGGCGCCGGCCAGGGTCAGGATTGCCAGGGCCTGCGCGGCGTGCCCGCTGCTGGTGGCGCGTGCGCCCACGCCGCCTTCCAGATCGGCCATCCGCTGCTCCAACACATCGGTGGTCGGGTTCATGGTGCGCGTGTAGATATTGCCGAACTCGGCGAGCGCGAACAGGTTGGCAGCATGTTGGGTGCTCTTGAATTGGTAGCTGGTGGTTTGGTAGATCGGCACGGCGCGGCTGCCGGTGGTCGGATCGGGAACTTAGCCAGCGTGCAGTTGTCGGGTGGTGAAACCGTATTGACGAGCAGTCTCAGCCATGATGAACAATCTCCGGATAGGTGTTTATGAGTTGAAAATCGATCGGGGTAGGATTGAGCAGATTATCATTAATCGGACACCGGTTCTTGATCTCTTGAACCCAGCGAACCAACAAGTCCGGCGAAGCAGATGTGCCCGGTTGCAAGTTGAGCCTGATAGACTTGAAGCCTGCTCGATCGGCATAGGATTTGCCAAATAAGCGATCGGGGTTGAGATCGCCTTCGACTTGGACGGAAAGCCTGTCCAGTTGAATGCCCAACTCCCGAGCAATTAGCGTAAGTTTTGCGCAAATAGAGGCCGATTCGCCGAAATCGGCTAAAAAAACGAACTTTTCATCATGCTCCCATATACAGTATGGAGCAAAGGGCGTGCTACTATATAGCGGATGCGCTGAGAAAGCGCAGGCATTCTGTGGGTATTACCTGTTGACGGGCCGTTTAGGGTCTTTGACAAAACTGATCCTTTCCGTCATAATCTCAGGAATATCTGTGCAAACTGGTCACCTACGACCAGCGACATCCACCTTAGTTCTCGTTTGGCGAGCGACAGGCAGAGAATTCTTCCAAGAGCTCAGCTTGGCCCGTTCGAAAGTTCAGTTTTTTGGCCGTTTTGGGAGTTTTGCCCTCCATTTGCACAAAACTTACGCTAAGGTGCCGACATACGGCAAG
>VGOD01000426.1 GCA_016876015.1 Chloroflexota bacterium | reverse complement strand
ATAGACGCGATCCTTGAACAGGTCTTCTTGCAGCGCGTCCAGGAACTCGTTGCCCTCGGCCTTGGCCTGCGACTGCCAGTCGAGCACCGAACGCAACCAGGCGATCTTGCGCTCGTATGTCTCGTCGCGGCTGGCCTGTTGCTTATAGCGCCAGTGCGCCGCGATGCCCACCTCGGCGACGCGGTCCATCTCGTGGGTACGGATCTGAACTTCTAACGGCTTGCCCTCGGGACCGATGACCGCGGTGTGCAGCGATTGGTATTGGTTCTCCTTGGGGTTGGCGATGTAGTCGTCGAACTCGCCGGGGATGGGCCGCCAGAGGGTGTGGACTGTGCCCAGCGCGGCGTAGCAGTCGCTCACTTCAGGCACGATGATGCGCACGCCGTGTTGGTCATACACTTGCGCCAACTGAACGCCCTTGCGCTGCATCTTGCGCCAGATGGAGTAGATGTGTTTGGGCCGGCCCCGCACGTCAGCCTGGACGCCGAGCCGGCCCAGCTCGATCTTGATGGTCTCGCAGATGCTTTCCACGTAAGCTTCGCGCTCGGCGCGGCGCTCGTTGAGATTGCGCGCGATGTCGGCATAGGTGTCGGGGTCCAGGTATTGGAACGCCTCGTCTTCGAGTTCCCACTTGACCCGATAGATGCCCAGCAACCCGGCCAGCGGCGCATAGATCTGCAGCGTCTCGCGCGAGATGCGGCGCTGCGCCTCGCTCGTCATCGAATTCATCGTGCGCATGTTGTGCAGGCGGTCGGCGAGCTTAATGAGCACCACGCGCACATCGCTGACCATGGCCAGGAACATCTTGCGATAGCTTTCGATCCTGGGATCGCGGCTGCTGATCGGCAGCGCGGCCAGCTCGGTCATCTCTTTGAGCTTGGTCACGCCATCCACCAGGCTGGCGACCTCCTGACCGAACAGCTCGGCCAGGGCCGGCACATTCGTGGGGGTGTCCTCGGCGACGTCGTGTAGAAGCGCGGCCGCGACCGCCTTCGCGTCCAGACGCAGCTCAGCCAGATACGCGGCGACCATGACGGGATGTTTGATGTAGGGTTCGCCCGACTTGCGCGCCTGACCGTTGTGAGCCTCTGCTGCGACTCTGAAGGCGCGTTGCACGAACTCCACATCCTGGGGTGTGTAGTTCTTCGGCAACTCTCGCCGCAGGCTTTTCCAGGTGGTATCCGGATTTTCCTCAGAAACCAGATCCATGCTATAATCACCCATGTGCACGCCCCCATAGCTCAGCGGATAGAGCGCCTGACTTCGGATCAGGAGGTCGCGGGTTCGAATCCTGCTGGGGGTGCTGATCAATACTGTTCCCCCGATGATACCACGCCCCTGCACGGTTTGGCAATCCCGCGATGTCCTATCCTCATTCGTCCAGCGGCGCGCCCGACATGCAGAAGGCGTGCTTGAGAGCGTAGTAGCCCAACGCGGCATCCACAAACGGAGCGTAGCCTGGATGGCGCTGCACCATCACGCTGACCTCGACGCCGATCCAGCCGGTGTAGCCCGCCTGGTGCATGGCCCCGAGATAGCGGATGAAGTCGAACGGGCCGGCCCCTGGGGTCAGGAACTCGTGATAGGGGTAGATGCCGCGCTGGTCCTTGACGTGCGTGTGCGCGCTGATCGGCGCCATCTGCGGCACACACTCTTCTATCGGGATGCCCAGGATGTCGAAGTGGCTGATGTCGAAGTTGATCTTGACCGCGGGATGGTTCACCTGTTCCATCAGCCAGAGCGCCTTGCGGGGCAGGTCGAAGGCCGTGCCCGAATGCGGCTCGCACGCGAAGACCACCCCTTTGCTGGCGGCATACTCGCCCAGGGCGTGCACGCGTTCGGCCACCAATTCCCTCAGCCGGCCCCAATCGTCCACATGTCCGCCCAACAGGCTGGCCACCACTGGTGGCTCGCCTTCCTGGCGCAGCTCATCGGCCAGGTCAATGGCATCGCGCAGTCGCTGCATGTTTGCCCCATGCTTTTCGGAATCCTCGTCGCACACCGAGGTGTGTGCGGCAACGGCCGAGATGGCGAGGTTGTGCTGGCGGCACAACTCCCTGATCCGCTTCTTCCTGGCCGCGTCGAGGCTGTAGAGCTCGGTGGGCCAGCGCGGAGTGACGGCCAGCTCGATCCCGCGGTAGCCGATGGCCGCGACCGCGGGCAGCGCCTCTTCGATGTCAACGTGCATCATCCCCCAGGTACAATAGCTGATACGCATAAATCCCTCGTGTGGCGGTGGTGCTACTGTTGTTTCCAGCCGGCCTCCTTCACTGCTTCGAGCGCCGTCCGATAGTCCGCTGCACGCCGGACGAGCAGATCCACCACCGGCAGGCCGTAGGGACACACCTCGACGCACTTCCGACAGCCGGTGCAGGTCTCGATGGCCTCCAGCGCGCGGCGGAAGTGATCCTCAGTGGCCGCCCGCGCCCAGGGCGCCAGAGGGGCAGTCAGAAAGCCGTTCAATCCCAGGTTGCGAACCTGGTTGGTGAAGATGTCATGGTGAAGGTACACATCTATCGGGATGTTGGCTTCGCAAACCGGCTGGCACACCTTGTCGCAGATGCGGCACGTCTCGGTTTCCAGACGCCAGCGCCAGCGTTCAATCTCGTTTGCCTCCTCTTGGTTCAGCGCCATCTGCGGCCGATCCAACGCCGCCGCATCCAGTTCGAGTTGGCCGATATTGCTGACCCCGACCGCCAAGGTGTGAATGGGCTGGTTGGCCAACCAGGGCAACGCCAGATGGGTTGGCGCCATGCCCACCGCCAGCGGCTTCATCACCGCTACTCCCACGTCATGCCGCTGCGCCGCGGGGATCACTTGCTCCAGCGCCTCGCGACGGATGATGTTGAGCGGCAACATGCAGACATCTACCAACCCCGTCTCGATCCCCTTCGCCAACGCAGTCAAGTCACTGTGCCCTGCCAGTCCGAGCGCACGCACTTTGCCCTGCGCCTTGGCCCACAGCACCCCCTCCACCGATCCCCCAGGCGCAAAATGCTGATCCAGCATGGCGTGGTTGTAGGTCCGCAGATAGAAAACATCCAGGTACTCGCAGGCGAGCTCCCGCAGGTCCTCCTCGATGCGTTTCATGGCGCCGATCGCCGTCGTCTCAGCCGTCTTGGTGGCCAGGACGAATCGCTCGCGCCTCTCCTTCACAAGCGGTCTGAGCATCGCACTGGAGTTGCCGTAGCGTCCATCGAAGTAGTTGCTGCCCAGCTCGACCGCGCGACGATAGATGCCGCGCCCCGCTTCGTCT
>VGOD01000425.1 GCA_016876015.1 Chloroflexota bacterium | reverse complement strand
TCAAGAACTTGCGCGCGGGTGTATAATACGCTCAGAAAGGAATTTGCCCATGATCTACGAACTGCGCACCTATTGGGCCGCGCCAGGCAAGGCCGAGGCGCTGCACAACCGCTTTCGCACGCTGACTCTCGGCATCTTCGCCAAACATGGGATGCAGTTGGTCGGCTTCTGGGTTCCCGACCCCATCACCGCGGAGACCGGCGATCTGGTCTATATCATGGCGTTCGAGGACCGCGCGGCTATGACGCGCGGCTGGGAAGCCTTCCGCGCAGATCCTGACTGGATCGCGGGTCGGGCGGCCAGCGAGGTGAACGGCGTGCTGACGGCCAGGGTCGCCAGCGTCGTCTTGCAACCCACCGACTACTCGCCGCTGAAGTAGGGACTCGTCCATGGCCTTTGCCCATGAAGCCAACGATTGGCGGCAGTACAAGATGAGCTGGTACGATCCACATCGGCGGCTCGAGCCGCTCGAACAGGAGGTCGCGGTGGTGGATGCAGGACTGGTCGCGCTGGCGCGCGCCGGCGTCCTGCCCCATGCGGCATACGATCACGACAAGCTGCTGGCTCACCGCGCAGCCGTGGAAGAGCACTTCGAGATTCCCTGGACCGCGATCAGCCACCGGATGCAACGTCTGCTCTACGCCATCAACGCCATCCGGCGGCCGCGGGTGATGGTCGCGGTAGGGATCTTCTGCGGCAACACCTTCATCTCGAACGCGGGCGCGGCGATCGGGCCGGGCGCGTGTTATCAGGCTGAGCGGCTGATCGGGCTGGAAATCCGGCCTGCAGAAGCAGATCGCGCCCGCCGCAACGTGAACCGATTTCGCGATGGCCAGAACGCGCCTTTTCCGGCCGAGATCGTGGCGCACGATGGGCTGGTCTGGCTGCGCGACTGCCAGGATGTCATTGACCTGCTTTACCTGGACGCCGACGGCCCTGGCGCCAGCGGCAAATCCATCTATCTCGACTTGCTGATGGCTGGACAGCACGCGTTCCGGCCGGGCGCGCTCGTGCTGGCCCACAATTCGGTGAACTCGGCGCACACCATGGCGGACTATCTGGCCTACGTGCGCCACCCCGCGCATTTCCGACAAAGCGTTAACATGATCGTGGACGACCAGGGGCTGGAGGCGTCGTTGTTCTGAATCTGATCGAGGAGGTGCAGCATGGCTGTGATCACCATTGCGCGCGAACTTGGCAGCGAGGGGGACCGGATCGCCGATCTCGTGTGTCAGGAGTTGGGTTATCGTCGCATGGACAAGGCGATGCTCTCGGAGATCGCACGGCAGGCGGGCGTGAATGTCGAGGCGATCCTGGCCATGGAGCGCAGCTTCGCGACCCGGTCCCGGCTGGTCAGCACCGACATGCTGGCGCTCTACAGCAAGCAGCCCAGCGCGTTCGATCCCAAGATGGCCGTGGACGATCAGACCTACGGCCAGATCGTGCGCAACACCATGATGCAGTATGCCCAGGAGGGGCAGGTGGTCATCGTCGGCCGCGGCGGCCAGATGGTGTTGCGCGACTGGCCCGCCGCGTTGCACGTCCACCTCTACGCAGGATTGGAGGTGCGCGTGCAGCGCCTGATGCAGCGGTTCAACATCGCGGACGCGGAGGCCAGACGACGCATCAGCGATTCGGATGAGCAGAAGCGGCAGGCGATCCGCCACATGCACAAGAACGCCGAATGGAAAGACATCCGCTATTATCATTTGACGATCAACACCGGCCACATCGCGCCGGAAGTCGCCGTGCAGATCATCGTCCTGGCGGCGCGGGGCGTGAAGCGTGAAGCGTCAATTCATGTTCGACGCCTGACGCCTGACGTTTGACGCCCGACGCCGGACGTCTGACGTTCGACGCCCGACCCACCACGCAATCCACAGGAGTCTTACCCTATGCAGATCACCGATCTGAAATGCACCGTCATCGGCCAGAACCCTGTCATCCGCATCACGACTGACGAGGGGATCGTCGGCTGGGGTGAAGCGGAGTCGCCCAAGTCCTACCTGAAGCCGCACGTGCTGTTCTACCGCCCGTTCCTCTTGGGCGAGGACCCGACCAATGTCGAGCGGGTGATGCTGAAGATCCGCCGGCTCGGCAGCTTCAAGCCATGGGGCAGCGCTGTCAGCGCGATCGAGATGGCGCTGTGGGACATCGCGGGCAAGGCGGCCGGGCTGCCGGTCTACAAGTTACTGGGCGGCAAGGTGCGAGATAAGGTGCGCGTCTATAACGGCGCAGTGCGCTTCCCCATGAGCGGCCAAACGCCGGACCACTACGCCGCGAACATGGCGCTGATGAAGACGTCGCCAGAGAAGTTCTCCATCATCAAGCAGGGGATCGGGTTCCATAGCCCCATGCCGGTTCGGTTGCCCGATTTCACCTATGGCGAAGTGCGCGAGGCGCCGTTCTATCCCAACCGCGGTTTGCTGACCGAGCGCAGCCTCAAGCACGTGATCGCCTGCGTCGAGGCGATGAAGTCGGTCCTGGGCGACGAGGTAGGGCTGGCGCTCGACTGCGGGCCGGGGTGGACCGTGCCGGATGCGATCCGCCTGGCGAAGGCGCTGGAGCCGCTGAATGTGATGTGGCTTGAAGACCTGATCACCGGCGACTACACCCCCTATGTGATGGCCCAACTGTACCGCGAGGTGACGCGCGCTACCTCGACCCCCATCCACACCGGCGAGCAGATCTACCTGCGGCAGAACTTCGCGGACCTGATCGAGAAGCAGGCGGTGCGCATCATCGGGCCGGACCCGGCCGACATCGGCGGCCTGGCCGAGCTGAAGTGGGTGGCCGAATACGCTGACCTGCACGGCATCCTGATGGCGCCCCACGGCATCGCCGATGGCCTCATTGGGCTGGCCGCGCTCGTCCAGGTGTGCGCGACCTTGCCCAACAATTACATCGCGTTCGAGTATCCCACCGGCAAGCCGGAATGGTGGTATGACATCGTGGATGGACTGCCGAAGCCGATCGTGGTGGACAGCTTCATCACCGTGTGGGATCGGCCCGGCCTGGGCGTGGAGATCAATCCAGAGCGGGCGCGGCGCTATCTCCCGCCAGGGGATGAGGATTTCTTCGATTGAGGGTCTGGACCCTTGAGGTTGGCAAACCTCAAGGGTCTATCGCTCAGGAGATCCGCATGGAATACCGGTTATTGGGTCGCACTGGCCTGCGCGTCTCGGCCCTGGGCTTCGGCTGCGGCGCGGTCGGTGGGTTGCTGGTGCGCGGGGACTATGCCGAGATGATCCGCGCGGTCGCCCGCG
>VGOD01000424.1 GCA_016876015.1 Chloroflexota bacterium | reverse complement strand
GCCCTTGCACCAGCGTCATCGCAGCACCTCCAACACGCGCCGCTCGAAGCCCTCTTTGATCTGGCGCCGGAACTTGTCGGTCTCATCCCCCAGCGTCATGGAGTGGATGTACATCACGCGACGGTCGGCCGACACGTCGAGGCTGAGGGTGCCTGGCGTCAGCGTGATCAGGTTCGCCAGCAGGGTGATCTCCATGTCGGTGCGCGCGTCCAGCGGCACTGCGATCACGCCCGGCCGCATCTTGCGATGCGGGGCCAGGATGTAGTAGGTGACCTGTAGGTTGGCCTTGGCCATCTCCCAGAGGAAGAAGGCAGCAAAGCTCACCACCTGCCACACTTTGCCGAAGTAAGCCTGGCGCTTCCCCGCGCGCTGCGCCACCCAGAGCATCACGTAGCCGAGCGCAAAACCGAGGGCCAGGTTGGCCGGCGTGAATTGCCCGGTCAACGCGACCCAGGCCAGCGCCAGCAGGACGTTCAGCAACAACATGCTACGCTCCTCCCAATACGGCCTGGATATACGTGGCCGGATCGAGCAACTGCTCGGCCGCCGCGGTCGCCAGCGTGAAGAACGAGCCGACCGTCAGCCCGATCACCACGGTCAGCAGCGCCAGTACGACGATGGGCCCGATGACCAGGCCAGGTCTCTCCGAGAAACCTGGTTGGGCCACCGGCGCGGGCTTCCAGAAGACCTCGTTCCAGATCTTGGTCATGGAAAACAGGGTGAGCAGGCTGACCCCCAACGCGACTGCCACGATGGCATATTGTTGCGTGAACAGGCCCGCCTGGATCAGCGCCAGCTTGGCCCAGAAACCGGAGAGGGGCGGGATGCCGGCCAGCGAGAGGGCCGGGATCAGGAACAGCACCGCCAGGCCGGGATAGGCCGCGTAGACCCCACCGAGCTTCTTCAGGTAGTCGCTGCCGCCCAAACGGTTCGTCACGCCGCTGATCAGGAACAGGTTGGTCTTGACGATGATGTGGTGCATGATGTAGAAGATCGAGCCGGCCAGCGCCAGCGGCGTGAAGAGCCCCAGCCCCATGATCATGTAGCCGATCTGGCTGACGATGTGGAACGACAGGATGCGCCGGAAGCTGTTCTGCGCCACCGCGCCCAGCACCCCGGTGATCATGGTCAATCCGGCGATGATCAGGATCAGCGTGTGGGTGAAGCCGATGTCCTGGACGAAAATCAGGGTGAAGACACGGATCAGCGCGTAGACCCCCACCTTGGTCAGCAGCCCGGCGAAGATGGCCGACACGGCCACCGGCGGCGTATGATAGGACGCCGGGAGCCAGAAGAAGAGCGGGAAGATGGCCGCTTTGATGCCGAAGGCAACCAGGAACAACATGCTCAAGGTCGTCACCAGTCCCGGCTGCGTCACGCGCCCCACCTCCACGGCCAGGTCGGCCATGTTCAGTGTGCCGACCACCCCGTAGAGGATGCCCACGGCCGCCAGGAAGAGCGCCGACGAGATCAGGTTGAGGGTGACGTACTTGACCGCGCCTTCGAGTTGGGCCCGTTCGCCGCCCAACGCCACCAGCACAAACGAGGAGACCAGCATCACCTCGAACCATACGTACAGGTTGAAGATGTCGCCGGTGAGGAACGCACCGCACACACCCATCAACAGGATGTGCAGCAGCGGGTAGTAGCCAAAGCGTTCGCGCGCCGGATCCATGGTGGCCAGCGAGTAGATTGCTACCGCCAGCCCCATCAGCCCGGCCAGCACCAGCATGATGGCGCTGAACAGATCGGCCACCAGCGTGATGCCGTAGGGCGCAGGCCAGTTGCCGACCTGCGTCACCTGGATGCCGCCGCGCTGGACGGCGGCCAGCACAGCCAGGGTCGCGCCCAAGAGCCCGGCCGCGCCCAAGACGCTCAGCCACCGCTGCGCCCGGCGCCACGGTCGCGCCAGCAGCGTCAGGATCGCCGTCAACAACGGCACGATCAGAGGCAACACCAGAATCAAATTCATCGCCTCATCGTATCCTCTCCCCCAACTTGCCAACCTCAGCAGATCACAGACTCAAGCTCAAAGGGGGTCTGTGACCCCCGACCGCCGGTCACAGACCGGCTTGGAGCATCAACTTACCAACCTACCAATCTACCAGGCCCCCTCAACCTGTATCCGTGCTCTTCATATCGTCCAGATCATCGGTGCCAACGGTCTGATAGGCGCGTTTGATCAACACCACGGCAAAGGCCTGGACGCCGAAGCCGATGACGATGGCGGTCAGGATCAGCGCCTGGGGCAGCGGGTCGGCAATCGGGCCATCGGGCCGCAGCTCGCCGAATGGGATCAGCGCCGGCCGGCCGCGCGTCAGGCGGCCCAGGGTGAAGATGAGCAGATTGGCGGCCTGGCCGAGCAGCGCCAGCCCGATGATCAGCTTGACGATGCTGCGGCGCATCATCATATACAGCCCGGCCGCGTAGAGGCCGCCGATGATGAATGCCAGGAAGGTCTCCACGTTACGCCTCCGCCAGCGCGAAGATGATGGTCAGCGTCACCCCGATCACCGCCAGGTAGACCCCGATATCGAAGAACAGCGGCGTGCCGAGCTTGCCCAACAGCGGCGCCGTATAGCTGCTCCACAGCCCGGTCATAAACGGTTGCCCTGCGAACAGGCTGACCAGCCCGCTGCCCAGCGCCACCAGCAGCCCCAGGGCCACCAGGGTGCGCGGGTCAACGCCCAACGTGCGCCGCGCAGTGGCCGCATCGAACGCGATGACATAGAGCGCAAAGGCGGCCGCGGCCACCAACCCGCCGACGAACCCGCCGCCCGGCTCGTTGTGCCCGCGCAGCAGCAGGAAGACCGAGAAGAGCAGGAGCAATGGCAGGATGTAACGTGTGGCAGTGGAAAGGATCAAAGATGTCATCGTTCACTCGTCCAACCGTAGCTTCAACAACGCATAGACCCCAATCGCCGCGACGGCCAGCACGGTGATCTCGCCCAGCGTATCCAGCCCGCGAAAATCCACCAGGATCACGTTGTCTATGTTGCGGCCGCGCGCCAGCGGGACCGCGTTTTCCGCAAAGAAGGGGGAGAGCCGCGAGGTCAGGGGGACAGCGGTGGCCACCAGCACCAGCGCGGTCATTAGCCCGCCCGCAGTCAACGCCACCAAAGCATCACGTATGCGCGCCCGGCGGCCTGAGAAGTTGGCGAACCGCGGCAGGCGATAGAGCACCAGCACGAACAGAAACACGGTCAGGGTTTCGATGGCAAACTGCGTCATCGCCAGGTCGGGCGCGCCGAACAGGGTGTAGATCAACGCCACCCCATAACCCACCACCCCCAGCGCGGCGACTGCGGTCAGCCG
>VGOD01000423.1 GCA_016876015.1 Chloroflexota bacterium | reverse complement strand
TTACGCAGTGGCGCCGAAAACCAGCCACGAATGACACGAATTGACACGAAAATGGGTTGACCAGGCGGCTGAATTCGTGAAATTCGTGCAATTCGTGGCTACTCCGCACGGCACTGCGTAACTCCTGCTATTGACAGAAGTTGCGCAGTTACCCAAGCGGAGGCATGCTGAGCGGGGCCTGGCGGGGTGTGCCAGGCGTAGTCGAAGCACGCCGAAGCGCCATGCGCCATACCCGCACCCTTCGACTGCGTCCCGCTAAACAACAGCGGGACTCCGCTCAGTTACTCATGCAGGGCGCGGCGCCGATGCGAAGCCTCCCTGTGGGACGGCGGGTGAAAACGGAACGCGGATGGACGCGGAGACCGCGGACGACGCCTATTTTTACGATTTTGTCCGCGTTCTCCGCGTCGTCCGCGTAGTCCGCGTCCCTTTTTCAGGGCAGGGTGCTTCGTGGCAAAGAGCTGATCTTCAACCTGCTCCTGGCGACCACGACGATCCCTGGCGCAGTGCTGATGACGCCGCTTTTCATCATCATCCTGAAGCTGGGCATGCTCAACAAGTTCATCGGCATCATCATCCCCTTCTGCGTCGGGGTCAGCAACATCTTCCTGATGCGCCAGTACATCAGCACCCTCCCGTCGGAGCTGGAGGAGGCGGCGCGCATTGACGGCGCGAGCGAGCTAGGGATCTGGTGGCGGATCATCCTGCCCCTCAGCGTGCCAGCCGCGGCGACGGTGGCGATCTTCAGCTTCGTCGGCGCGTGGGACGGCTTCCTGTGGCCCCTGATCGTGCTGAAGAACAAGGAGATGTGGACGCTCAACGTGGCCCTGGGCCTGCTGCAAAGCGAGTACATCGCGTCCGAGGCCTCGCCGTGGGGGATCCTGATGGCAGGGAGCGTGGTGGTGACGCTGCCGCTGGTGGGCATGTTCCTGTTGTTGCAGCGTTACTTCATGCGCGGGCTGGTACTTGGCGCGATCAAGGGGTGACGCGATGGAGCTCAGGCTTGCCGTCAAGTCGGCCACGGCCGATCCTGCTCACTGGCTGCGCTCGCTGGAGCAACTGCCGCCAGGCTTCACCGGCCTGAGCCTGGACTGCCCGTATCCGCTGCCGGACATATCTCCCCACGTGATCCGGGCCTTGCGCGCCTGGCGCGCCGAGCACGCGCTCAGCTACTTCATCCATACGCCAGTCGGGAGGGTTCAACTCGGCGCCCTTGACCCCGACCTCCGTCAGGCGTCGCTGGCTGAGGGCGGTCGGGCGATCGAGCTGGCCGCGCAAGTCGGGGCGCGCCTGATCACCGTGCACCCGACGCCATCGGCCGCCTGCTGGCCAGGGTGCGCATCAGAGGTGAAAGAGCTGGAACACCAGGCGCTCCAACGGCTTTGCGTCGCGGCCGCAGCCCAGGGCGTCACCGTGGCCCTTGAAAACATGCCGCCTGGCGACGCCTTCCCCGCCTCCTGCAGCGACTTCAGCGGCTTCTGGTCGCTGCTGGAGCAGATCCCGTCCCTGGGAGTCACCCTGGATGTGGGTCACGCCCACGTGGCCCGCGTACCACTGGCAGACATCGTGCAACGGCTGGGCCGGCGCCTGCACCACATCCACGTGCACGACAACGACGGAACGGCCGACCAGCATCGGCCCGTCGGTCACGGCACGGTAGACTGGCGCGCGCTGCTGGCGGCGCTAGGCGACATCGGCTACGCGGGCTTCCTGGAGCTGGAGTTCGCCGGCTACGCGGCTCACGTGGCTGCGGCGAGATTCCTGCGGAGTCTATCTGGGCGCAGGGGTTGACCTACCGCGAAGTCGGACGCCAACTACACCTGAGCGAGCCGGCGGTCAAATATCACATTGGCCGCGTTTGGTTGTTCTGGCCGGTCATGGTACAATCGCAACAGGTGATCGGTGTTGTGCGATCCTGTAGGAAATCAACATGATTTCAGGGACTACTCTTGCGCCCGGTTTGCGCCAGGAATTGGCGATGGTGACCGCAACGGGTCTGTATAGCGATCCCGAAGAGACAGGATAATCGCCTCGTGCAACTGGACAAGGATCTCTACCGTCAGGCCTACGCGGCGTACCGCGAATGGAATGCTGCCGAAGCCTCCGAACGCGCCCGCTGCGCCGGCCGGCTCTCCCCGGCGGAGGCGTGGTGACAATACGCCGACTTGGTCGAGTTCTGCTGGCGTCTGGCGCCAGAGCCGAGCGCATATCAACGCCGGGGAAACTCGCCGCACTGAATCGTTACTACGATGCAGTGCGGCGGCTGGAAGAGCGGAGGCAGACGCATGGAGCGACGGCTTGAAGTCGCTATCCGTGCGGTGATCCAATTCCTCGATGGCGGCCATTATCGCTACGCCTCGATCAATTGCCGGCTGATGTTTTTGCCTCAGCCGCCTCGCTGCCTTTCCTCCAAGCTCCCAGTTCCCTCTCTACTAACGGCAGACTTTCCCCTGACCGACCCGCGGCCAGGTAAAGTTTATACTTTTCCTATACTTTTTTGCTTGACTCGATCGAGCGTTTTGTCGTATACTGGCGGTGTGAAACCGCCTCTCCCACCGATCTTGATCTGCGGCGATTCGCTTTTGCTGGCCGGGTTGGAAGCGGAGCTGCGCCGCGCGCCCGGTCTGCAAGTGCAGGCCCTCAAGGTCTCGGAGATCCTGGCAGAGACCCAAAAGGCCTTGCCGACCTTTAGGGTCTTGGTGGTCTACGATCAGGCCGAGACCGACCTGCGCCAGCTTGCTCCCTGGTTAGCCGATTGCCCTAACCTGACCCTGCTGGGCCTGGACGCCGAGCACGACCGCGTGCATGTGGTGACCGGCCAGAGCGAGCCGGTGCGCGCCGTGGGCGACCTAAGTCGCCTGGTTATACAGGCGGCGGCGAATCGTATCAGGTAGAGGGCGGGAAAAGGAAACAAGGAAGCCCGGAAATGTGGGATGCGTGGTGCGGGAGGGATTCCCGGCTCCACTTCGCTCTTCCCTGAAGAACCGTAGTTTACTCTGGCAAAGAAAGGAGGATGGCACATGGCAAGCACAGCGTTTAGTGTTCTGAGCAGGCTGGCGAGATCGGCAGACGCGTCTGATCTGCACTGCGTAGATGCTTCGGACTTGCACTGCGTGGATGCTTCGGACCTGCACTGCGTGGATGCTTCGGACCTGCACTGCGTGGATGCTTCGGACCTGCACTGCGTAGATGCTTCGGACCTGCACTGCGTGGATGCTTCGGACCTGCACTGCGTAGATGCTTCGGACCTGCACTGCGTGGATGCTTCGGACCTGCACTGCGTAGATGCTTCGGACCTGCACTGCGTGGATGCTTCGGACCTGCACTGCGTGGATGCTTCGGAGCTGC
>VGOD01000422.1 GCA_016876015.1 Chloroflexota bacterium | reverse complement strand
TCCTCGCCCGGCCGACACCCGTCCCGCGTCTCGGTGTCGGGGTCATCCCCCTCCACGTCGAAGGCGAAGCAGGCCGCGCCGTTGTAGGTGAAGGTCGTGGTCTGGCCCGCCAGGTAGCCGGCGCAATACGCCTGGATCGTCGTGCCATCGGGCACGTAGCCGCCGTCGAGCTGGGCCGTACCGATGACGTACAGCGGCATCGGCTCCACGGCCGATGTCACGTCGCCGCACACGAAGCTACCGAGCAAGGCCACACACAGAGCTGCAAAGAAACGCTTGAACATGGGCGATTCCTCCTTGTCCTTTTGCTGATTTGTTGATTGGCCGACTTGACCGTTCTCCGACGCGCGGCTATACTTGAATCCGAGGTGAGCCATGATTACGATTCCGCTTCAACTTCCCGACGAGCTGGCCCAGCAGGTGCTGCCACTCCAGGACCGCCTGCCGGAGATCATCGAGCTGGGGTTACGGCAACTTCTTGGTAGAACCGAGCGCAGATCCGTAGCGAGTCAACCGGCGACCAAACAGCGGGTCCTGGCGGCGCTGGACTCCACCGGCATCGTTACACTGCCCAGATTCACGGCTCGGCAGGCGGCCTGGACGCGACGCACCCCGATTTATGCCGGCGGCCCTCCGGCCAGCGAGATGATCATCGCAGAACGACGCCAGGGCTATGAACCGACCTGAAAAACCTGTGACCATGCCGTTCATCTGGCCTGTGCCTTGCGTCTGAACCGCGCCTTGGTCGCGCATCATTTGCCTCCCCTGGTTCTCATCTCGGCCGACGATGATCTCCTCAAAGCTGCCGCGGCCGAAGGCTTGTCCACTGACAACCCCAATCTCCATCCATAACGCCATAGCGTTTCAAGCCGTAGCGCCTGCTGCCAATCCAACTGCATGATACCGAAACACTGTGACCCACGCGTTGCCGTTCGTAGTAACCATCCGCGTTCGCCATTTTGACCGACTCCCCCAGCACTGCTATACTTGGATCAGAGGTGAGACATGATTACGATTCCGCTCCAACTTCCCGACGAACTGGCCCAGCAGGTGATCCCGCTCCAGGAGCGCCTGCCGGAGATCATCGAGCTAGGGCTGCGGCACTGGCGGAAGCACGCGACCTCAGACCGACGGGTCAAGCGCGCACAACGCCTGAACGGACTCATCGCGCCAGGCTGGCAGGTGATCCAGCCCATCACGCTGACCTGCGAACGCGACGCCGACGGGTATCACGTCCTCAGCGATGAGCTCTTTGGCGTTTACGGCGATGGCAGCACAGCCGACCAGGCGTTGCACGACTACGTGGTCTCCTTGATTGACTACTATCAATTGCTGGCGGCGCGAGCCGCAGATGATGCGTCTGCCCGCGCATTGTTTGGTCGCCTCCGGCAGTACTTATTTGATCATTCTGCTCTGGACTGCTATACTCACCCCCAAGGAGTTACCCTGTATGCTTGAGACGATTCGAGTTGCCGACCTGCCGGCCCGGTGGGCCGAGATTGCGACGACGCTGCGTTCAGGCGAACATGAGTTCGCCGTTACTGAAGGCCGACAAGTCCGCGCTGTCATCGTGGACCCGGCGCGCTACCGCCGCCTGGTGGCCCTGGCTGAACGCGAGGAACGCCGGCGTCGCGCCCTGGCGTTGCCCTTGACCGCGGCGACCTCGCAGGCTGACTGGGATGCCGGCTTTGCGGCCCTGGAACGGGTGAGCGAGAAGTTTGCCGGTGTGTCAGATGACGACCTGGATACTCTGTTCGGTGAAGTGTTGGCCGAGGTGCGCACAACGGGAACCAGCCCCGCATGATCGAACCGGTCGGCATTACGATCGTCGTCTTCGATACCAACGCTCTGCTGCCTTTGCTGGTCGGCGCGACCCGCCGCGCAAAAGCGTTGCGCCAGCTCTGGCACGAGCCTCGCTTCGCGTTGTGCATCACGCCGCAGAATCTGGCCGAGGTGGAGCGCGTGTTGACTTACCCTCGGGTGCAGCGCAATTTCGATCTCGTTGATGCCGACGTTGCTGAGGTCGTGGCGACGCTCAAAAGCCATGCACACCTGCTGCCCGGCCTCTATGAAGGTGTGACTGCTGTCCAGGCCGACCCATCTGACAACGTCTTCCTGGCTGCGGCGTTGGAAGCAGGGGCCGACTACCTGGTGACGCAAGATCCTCATCTGCAAAACCTCAAGTACTACCACGGCACGCAAATCATCTCGCTGGCACAGTTCGCCCGTCTGTTCGGGCTGGCATGAATGTACGATAGAGGGCTGTTCGCCGAGTCCAGTTTGACCATTCTTCCCCGGACTGCTATACTCACCCCGGAGGCAAAGCGTGAGAATGGAAGCGGCTATCGCCCCGGAGGCCATGGCCCGATACCGGCGCACCGCCCAGGCGCGCGAGGCGGCGCGGCGACACGAGATCGAAGGACGCCGCCAGGCGGCCTGGTCGGTCGCACGCCAGGCCGCGGCCGTGCTCAGGGAGGCGTTCGGCGCCACGCGGGTCCTCGCCTTCGGCTCCCTGGCCCACGGCGCCTGGTTCGGCCCCCGGTCCGACATTGACCTGGCGGTCGAAGGCGTGCCGGCCGACGCCTTCTGGCGCGCCTGGGTCGCGCTGGATCGGGTGGACCCCGGCTTCGAGATAGACCTGGTTGCCATCGAGTCGGCCCCCGAACGGCTGCGGGACGAGATTGCCGGCCAGGGAGTAGCGCTATGATCGCCCGCTATCGGACATTGGCCCGGCGCATTCAGCTCGAAGTCGAGGAACTCGAACGCACCCAGGCAGCCATCCAGCGGCACTGGCAGACGGCCATCCGAACCGCGACCGACCAGGATGCGTACCTGAACTCCGTGGCGCTCAATCTGCACAGCTTCTACTCGGGCCTGGAGCGCATCTTCGAGTTGATCGCTCTTGAGCTCGACGGCGGCGCCCTGGGCGGCGATGCCTGGCACGTCGAGCTGCTGCGTCAGATGGCCCTCGACGTACCAGAGGTGCGACCGTCCGTGCTTCAGCAAGACACCGCCGCCCGCTTGGACGAGTATCGTAAGTTCAGGCATCGTATCCGCAACATCTATGCCACTAACCTGGACCCCGACCGGATGGCGCACCTCGTCACCGATCTCCCGTCACTCTGGCCGCAAATCCATCGAGAGTTGGCTGCCTTCACGACGTTCCTGCGCGAGTTGGCCGGCGTAGAGGGCCGGTGATCCTATCCACCGCCGCGACCGCACGCCTCCCCACCGACCCTTTCAGGGGTAGGTTTTTAACCGGAGCCCCCTGTGGGCGTCGTAGTCGGCCAAGGTTCGGGATAGAAACGGCCGAAGGGCAGGGCGGCGCCGGTAAGCGCTGCGGCCAGAATCACGAGCAGGCCGC
>VGOD01000421.1 GCA_016876015.1 Chloroflexota bacterium | reverse complement strand
GGTGGCAGACGAGGCGGCGCTGCACCGGCAAGTGAAGCACCTGCTACACGCCTACGGCGAGCCAGCCCTCGTGGAGGAGTTCATCGTTGGCCGCGAGTTCACGGTGGGCATCCTGGGCAATGCCCCCCCTTGGGTGCTGCCCATCATCGAGATCATCTTTGACCAGCCGTGGGGGATCGTGACGATCTGCCCCGCCGGCTCGTCGGTGGCGTTTTTCCCCCAGGCCGACCCGACGCCCCGGCACCACTCCGTCTGCCCGGCCGAGGTAGACACAGCCCTGGCGCGCCGGATTGAACAGACCGCCTTGCGCGCGTTCCAGGCGTTGGGCTGCCGGGACTGGTGTCGCATGGAGATGCGGCTGGGACCAGACGGCACGCTGCACGTATTGGAGCTGAACCCTATCGCCGGGATTGGCCCCACGTACTGGATCTCCCGGGCCGCCCAGACGGCTGGCCTAAGCTACGAGGCATTCGTGAACGAGATCCTGGGCTATGCGCTGGAACATCAGAGCCTGTGATGCTCTTTCATGCCTGAGGTAGGAAGGCAGTTGATCTGATATGCCGGACACATCCCCGACGTTCCACGAATACTACCAACGCTTCACGGAGCAGATGCGGCGACTGGGCTGCACGGCGTTCACGCGGCTGCTCAATGGCGCTATGGTCGCGCACCTCGGCTCAAACGGCCCGTGCCTGGCGCTCGTCGCGGGCGTGCACGGCGACGAACGCAGCGGCCCACTGGCTCTCCTCGAGTGGGTCTCGTCCCACAACGGTTCGTTGATCCCCCCTGACCGGCAGGTGTGGCTTCTTCCGCTGTTGAACGACGAGGGCTGGGATGCGCATCGGCGTGAGTGGTGCGGCCTGGACCTCAACCGTTCGTTTCTCCCGCAGGAGAGATCGCCCGAATTCTTATGGCCAATCATGGACGAGTGGCGCGCCCGATTGCCCGACATGTTCTTGGACCTGCATGAGGACTTGGACAAGCAGGACCGGCCCTACCTGTTTCGCTATCCGGGCGACGAGCATGGCTTGGCGGAGCAATTGGCCGCGCACCTGGGCGCAGAGATGGTGGACTGGACCGATTTCGACGAGTGGGAGGGGAGCGACGAGGTATACCTGCGGCGGCTGGGCTGCTCGCGCTGCGTGACCATCGAGGCGACAGTAGACTGGTCCCTGGAAGAGCGCATCCGCTGGAACCTCAAGGCTGTGCAGTGGTGCGTGGGATACCTGAGTTAGCCAGGTTGGCGGTTGTGCAAATCAGGATGCTCAATCTGGAGGAAATCCAATCCGGGAGTGGCTTCGTCCGTCACTCACGCCTGACTGTACAGGGGCGCCACCAGGCGCCGCACGTCCTCGACCGCTTCGGCCAGGGTGTAAGGCGCGGGCAGTTCAGCCTGCGCGGCTAGGTCTACCATCTCCCACAGGGAGATGCCGGCGATCTCGGCCGCGCGGGACTTGCTGGCCTTGCCTTCACGATAAAGGCGGAGGGCCAGCTCGCGCTTGCGTTGGGCCACACCTTCTAAGAGAATCTTGCGGGCCAGATCCACGCGGGCCATGTGTTCTTCTTGCGCCAGGTGATCCAGATCCACCATCACCTGACCAGGCACGCGGAGGTTGATCTGAGCGGTTTGGACCATGCTCATCTGGCGCTTCCTTCTTGCGCGGAGCGCAAGCTTTCAATTTCGTTAGCAGCCGTGCGCAGAACCGTCAGGATAGCCTGGTCGGTGCGCATGGCTTGGCCGATGCGCAAGAGCAAATCATCGCACTCAGCGAAGGTCAATTGATGGGCGATCAGCCCTTGCAACGGCAACACTTGAATGGTCACGTAAGGGATGCCCTGAGCGATAGCGATGTTTCGCCCTCGCTGTTCTTCCATCACGAGCGTCAAGGCACGCTCTTTCGCACAAGCGAGAGTCAGACAGTCGGCACGACTCAGGTTGGGCGCATTTTGCTTGATGACAATCGCCGCCTGTCGCTCGTTTGACGTGGGCGAGATGACAACCAATCGTTGCGCAGCAATGGCAGCTTCGATCCGACGGGCATCGGCGTACTCTTTCGCTTTGCCCTGGATGACCGTCTCAAACTCGACTTCGGGCACGAGCCCGACCGCGCCAAACGTGCGCTCCAATAACCAAAGCGCATTCTGGCGCGCCAGGACGATCAGGCTGGAAGCATCGGCGATCGCGTTCATGCGCTACAAATTGTAGCAGACTGTCACTGTTCAGTCAAATCGCGGGTCGCGCCATATAGTAGTAGTTGACTCGGTCCCCAACTCCTATGGTACAGTCATTTCGCCAGGCTGTAGAAAGCAGTTTCCATCGTGTCTGCCTCGTTCCAAGAAGGAGAACGCCCATGAAAACGACATTGCGATCCTGGCTAGGCCTTACCCTTGTTGCCTTGCTGGCCCTGTTGTTGGCGACGCCGGCCGGCGGTTTCAACCTTGCGGCCGACGCCGCGCCCGCCGCCCCAGGCGACACCCTTACCCTCTACGCCGCGGCGGACGCGACCACCAAGAGCTGGCAGCCGAACGCTAACTTCGGCGCCGACACCATGCTCCAGCTCCACTACGATAACGTCGAGGGGCCGGCCGCTGCGTTCACCCTCATCCATTTCGACCTGTCCGGCATTCCGCCTGACGCCGTGATTGACTCGGCCGTGATGGAGCTGTACCTGTGGAACGCGGCCGGCGCGGACCCGGTCTGGATCGGGTTGTACGACGTGTACGCGGCCTGGAACGAGTCCACGGTCACCTGGAATACGCGGCCCCCCGGCCAGACCGGCGGCTTCGTCTACGGCGTGAACGTGGACGCCGCGCCCGGCTACAAGTCCTGGGCGGTGACGGGCTGGATAGACTATTGGCGCAACAACCCCAACTACGGCCTGGAGCTGCGCGGGCCGATCACGGGCGACCCCTCGTACTACGACCGCAACTTCGCCAGCAAGGACGGCCGCGTGAACCTGCCGCGGCTGGTGGTGACGTATCATCTGCCCGCCACAGCGACCGCGACGCCGACCAATACCCAAATACCCAATACCCCAACGCCCACCGCCACCCGCACGCCGACGATCACCAGGACGCCTACCCCTACCGCGACGGTAACGTGGACGCCCACAGCCACGTGGACTCCCAGTGTGACGGCCTCACCTATGGGGACGCCGACGCCCACCAATACCCAATACCCAATCTCCGCCACGCCGACGCCAACCCGAACGCGCACACGCACACCGACTAATACCTCAATACCCAATACCTTCACGCCCACCGCCACGCGCGTCACCCATACGCCCACTCCCTCGTCCACCCCCACACCCACCCTGCCGCCCGGCTGTCCCGATCTGATCGTCAATGGCGGGTTCGAGACCGGCAGCCA
>VGOD01000420.1 GCA_016876015.1 Chloroflexota bacterium | reverse complement strand
GTGAGTTAGTTGAGAGGACATATTTGTAGGCGCCATAGCGTTGCACGCGTACATCTCGTTTGTATTTCTCGAGCAGGGATATCAGTTCTGGTTCAGAAGGGATTCCATCGCTGCGATAGGAAACGACGATATGGCTATCGCGATAGCGCCTGAAAAGGCGGTCGAACGCAGCCCGAATGCGATTCTTATCGGTCCACTCGTTTGACACCGGCCTTAATCTGCGATGCTTCGAGTGAGTGTCGAGCCACAGGCCCCACTCGTCGTACATCGTCAGTCCCTCCAGGAAGTGGTAGAAGTCGCGATAGTCTACCGCTATGCCCTGCGCGGAGATGTAGGGAGGATCCACATAGACCAGATCGAAATCGCCGGGAACTTCGAGGGCATCCAGATTCAGGGCGCGATTGGGCTGCCCATTGTCGAAAACGCTCAGATTCGCTTCTTCGACAAACTGCCGAAACCATTCGTCGAAGGGTCTGTCCCAGGTGGCCTTGTTCCCAAATGTGCGCTCGACCTCGGCCAGACGAATGTAGAGATTCTTGCGGTGAAACAGATTGTAGGGCCGCTTGACGATACAGGCCTGACACAGCGCGAAGAAAGCCAGGGCGAACTCATATGGGTTGGACAGGCGGCGGATATTGGTTATCGTCTGATCAATCCAGGCATTCTCCCGATCGGTGAAGTAGATATCGCGAAAGCAGTCTTGGACAAAGCGCGGGTAGACAACGTCTCCATGTAACTGCAACAGTCTATCAACATCGGCAGGGTTCAGGCGCACGCTACTGTTTTCGATGAGCGCCAACCCGAAATAGTGATTGAATCGCAACAGATCGTTGTAGGTAACTTGCTTGCCGGCTTGCTTCAGCCGGTAGGCGACCGCGCCTGTGCCGCCGAACGCATCGAGACAGGTCGTGAAGTCCAGGTCAGCGATCTGCGCCCAGATCCAATCCACCAATTTGGCCTTGCTGCCCTGGTAGCGAGTAGCAGGGAACTCGGCGGCCAGATCGGGAAAGAGCGCATCTTGATAGGCGACTGTTCGTTGCATCTCGAACCGTACTCTACGCTGTTTGCTCGGCCAGCGCGATCACATCCGCGTGTACGCCGGCCGCGGCGGCATCCACGCCTGCGCCGCGACCCTGGAGCGCCAGCGGCGTGTCGGGATAGTAGCGCGTGTGAAACGCGACCAGGTTGTCGTTGTCGCGCAGCCGGCCGAGCGCCGAGTCCAGCGGGACGGCCTGCAACCCGACGGTCGCGCGGCCCTCCCGCAGCTCCGCGGTGTAGCGCAGTGCTTCGCCCGCGGCCTGCGCCGCGGCGGCGCGCGCCGCGAAAGCGTCGTTCAACTCCGGCAGGCGAGCCAGGCAATCCGCCAGCGACAGTATACCATACTCCGCCGGCAGGAACGCGGCGACCTGGACATCGCTCAGCTCCAGTCGCCAGCCGAGGGTGCGCGCCAGGATCAGCGCCTTGCGCGCCACGTCCATCCCGCCCAGGTCAATGCGCGGGTCTGGCTCAGTGTAGCCCCGGCGCATCGCCTCGGCCACCAGGTCCGAAAAAGGCTGCCGGGCCTGCAGTCCGGTGCAGATGAACCCCAATGTGCCGCTGAGCGCGGCCTGCACGACGCGTATCTCATCGGCGCAGCGCAGCAGCCCGCGCGCCGTCTCGATGACCGGCACGGCCGAGCCGACGGTG
Organism: Chloroflexota bacterium; assembly: GCA_016876015.1. Classification (GTDB taxonomy): domain Bacteria; phylum Chloroflexota; class Anaerolineae; order CG2-30-64-16; family CG2-30-64-16; genus VGOD01. The sequence goes on along the minus strand of VGOD01000420.1, from coordinate 1,712 downwards.
GACTCGTAGCGGCAGCGCCCACTGCCGACCAGCCGGTCGAAGACCGCCTGCGGTCCGCACAGCGGGATCTTGTTCGCGGTCGCGGCCGCGTAGCCCCGATCCAACGCCAGCATCAGCGCAGGCACGGTCGCATCGCTGGCGGTGGCATCCACCACGATGCAGCCATCTGCGCCCGCCACATCTACGATCGCAGCCGGGTCGGATTGGCGATAACCCAGGGGCGTCTCGGCCAGCCGGCCGCCGGCGGACTTGGCCGCCGAGAGGCTGCGCAGCGCCTCGGCCGGCAGGCCGGCTTCATCCACGGCTGCGCCATCGCTGTCGCACCAGGCCACGATCGGCAATGCCAGGCCGTGACGGTCGGCGTGCAGATCGGCCGCCTCGATCAGTTGGCGCACCAGCGCACGGCCCACGCCGCCCGCTCCAAAGATGAGCAGAGGAACGCGTTTCATGTGTCACCCGCCCAGGTTGAATGCAGCATGGATGTAGCGCACGGCCGCATCCGCATCGGCCGCGGCCAACGCCAACGAGATGTTCGTTTCAGAGGAGCCTTGCGCTACCGCGATGACGTTGACGTTCTTGTCGCCCAGCGCGCTGAAGAGTCGCGCCGCGATGCCGGGCGTGCCCTTCATGCCTTCTCCGACGGCGGCGACGATGACTATGTTCCGCTCCACCGCAATGCGATCAATGGCGCGCTGGCGGATTTCCGAGGCGAAGGTCGCCTCTAGCTCTCTGGCCACTTTCGTCGCATCCCCCTCGGGCACCACGAAGCAGATGCTCTGCTCCGACGATGCCTGCGAGATCATCAGCACGTTGGCGTCTTGGCCGGCCACGGCCGTGAAGGTGCGCGCCGCGATCCCAGGCACGCCCATCATGCCGCGGCCAGCCACCGTGACCAGGGTCAGCCCGCGAATGACGGTGAGCGCCTTGACGGCCGGCCCTCCGCCGCGTTGGGCGGCTACGCCATTGGTTGCCTGGGCCACCACCCGCGTGCCGGGGAAGGTGGGGTTGAAGGTGTTGCGCACGCTGATGGGGATGCCGCGATCTATGCACGGCAGCATCGTCTTGGGATGCAGCACCTTGGCGCCGAAGTAGGCCAGCTCGGCCGCCTCGCCGTAAGTCAGCTCTGGCAGCGAACGCGCCTCGGACACGATGCGCGGGTCCGCGGTCAGCACGCCATCCACGTCGGTCCAGATCTGGACTTCATCGGCGTCGAGCGCGGCCCCCAGAATGGCCGCGGAGTAGTCGGAGCCGCCGCGGCCCAGGACCGTGGGCGCGCCATCGGCTGTGGCTGCTACAAAGCCGGTGACGACCGGGATGTCGCCCTGGTCCAACAGAGGCAATAGCCGGCCCCGCGTTGCGGTGCGGGTGGCATCCATGAGCGGCGCGGCCGAGGCGAAGTTATCGTCGCTGACGATCAGCTCGCCGGCGTCCACGAACGCGGCCGGCAGCCCGCGGTCGCGCAGCGCCGCGGCCAGGATGGGGGCCAGGAGTCGCTCGCCAAGCCCCGAGATGACAGCCAGCCCACGATCGGTCAGCTCGCCCAGGATCGCCACGGCCATGCAGAGGCGCTCGAACTCGCGCACGCGCTCGTCGGTCACGCTCTGCAAACGGTTGAGCTCATCCAGGTCATGCACCAGCGCCTCGGCCGCGTCATGGTGCCGGCCGATCAGGATCAGCCGCGCGTCGCGGTATCTGGTCCGGTCGCCTTTGGC
>VGOD01000419.1 GCA_016876015.1 Chloroflexota bacterium | reverse complement strand
GGCGTACTTTGCCGGCGTTGTCATCATGTGCGTGCATCACGCCCTGGCTGCGCAGGCGAGGGAAGGGCTCGCGGAACGGCACGATATGGGCGTCAGCCAGAACCTTCGTCCAGAAGCGCGCGTATAACAGATGCATCACTGCGTGCTCGGCGCCGCCGACGTACAGGTCGGGATTCCCCCAGGCTGCCAGCCCCATGCTGTCGAAGGGGGCAGATTCGCAGCGTGGGCTCACAAAGCGCAGGAAGTACCAGCTCGAACATGCGAAGCCGTCCATCGTGTCGGTCTCGCGGCGGGCAGTCGCGCCGCAGCGCGGGCATGGCGTGTTCACAAACTCCGCGACATTAGCCAGCGGCGAGCGGCCGTCATCTCCTGGCCGCCATCGGCTTATCCGCGGCAGCAGCACTGGCAGCTCAGTTTCGGGCACGGGGACGCTGCCGCAGGCCGCGCAGTATACGATGGGAATCGGCGCGCCCCAGTAACGCTGGCGGGAGATCAGCCAGTCGCGCATTCGGTAGTGCACGGTCCGCCGGCCGATTCCGCGCGCGATCATCCAGTCGACGATCGCGGATCCACCCTCGGCATTCGTCATACCGTTCCATTGGCCGGAGTTGACCAGCCGCCCGGGGCCAGTATGGGCGGCATCCAGGGCTTGGCCCTCCCATCCGGCCGGCGCGATGACGACCGGCATCGGGATGCCATGGTGGGCGGCGAAGACGAAATCGCGTTCATCGTGCGCCGGTACGGCCATGATGGCGCCGGTTCCGTGAGACATCAGCACATAGTCAGCGACGTAGATCGGCACGCGGCGGTCGTTGATGGGGTGGATCACGTATGCGCCAGTGAAGACGCCCGTCTGGCTCCGGTCGCGCGCGATGCGATCCACCTCGCTGCGCCTGGCCGCCTCCTCCTGATAGGCCGCCACGGTTGCGCGCCGATCGGCGGCTGTGATGGACTCGACCAGGGGATGCTCTGGCGCCAGGACTGCGAACGTCATGCCGCAGACCGTGTCGGGCCGGGTGGTGAAGACGGCGATGCGGTGGGCGCTCCCTTCGACGGCCATCTCGAACTCGACGCCTTCGGTGCGGCCGATCCAGTTGCGCTGCATGGCGACGATGTGCTCCGGCCAGTCCAATCCGGCCAGATCGGTCAGCAGCTCCTCGGCGTAGGCGGTGATGCGGAGGTGCCACTGCTCCAGGTCACGCTTGTGAACGCCTGTATGCCCGCGCCAGCAGACGCCTCGGCTATCCACCTGCTCGTTCGCCAGCACTGTCCGGCAGCCGGGGCACCACCATTGCCGCCCCTGAGCCCGGTATGCCAGCCCACGCCGGTGCAGCAACAGAAAGCCCCACTGCGTCCAGCGATAGAACTCAGGCGCGCTGGAATTGATCTCTCGCTCCCAATCGTAGGAGCATCCCAGCAGCGTCATCTGCCGGCGGTAGTTGGCCGTGTTCCGTGCGGTGGTCACCCAGGGCGGCACGCCGCGCTTGATCGCCTCGTTCTCGGCCGGCAGTCCAAACGCATCCCAGCCCATCGGATGCAGTACATCGTACCCGGCCATGCGATGGAAGCGCGCGATCACGTCGGTGGGCACGTAGTTGCGGCCATGCCCCACACTCAGGCCATAGCCAGAGGGGTAGGGGAAGAAGTCGAGGACATAGAATTTCGGCCGGGCATCGCCCGGCGTGCGCGGCGGCGTGCCGTACAGCCCTGTCTCGTTCCAGCGCTGTCGCCACCGCGATTCTACGGCTTGCGGCGCATAAGCCGCGGCCGCAGCGCGGCTGCCGTCGCTGTCGCCGCAGTCGTCGCCGACGTTGTCGGCAATAGCGTCAACTACATCTTGAGCCCCATGTGAATGACTCCTTTCCTGGTGTGCGGATGTGTGGCAACAATAAAGCCTCCCGCTTGGGGAGGCCTCTCTCAACGTGTTGGACAGCCGAGCTGCGATCTGCTAACTCTGGTCGCTCCCCAGGCGGCGACGTCTCCTTTCGGCAAGGAGATCGTTGGCAAGCAAGGAAAGCGACCGCAGAGCGACGAACCGCATAGTCTCTACCTTTCAGGCTGGCAATGAACCCAGTATATCCCAAGTCGTGGCGTTTGGCAAGTCGCGCCACGCCAGGCTGGATGTTACCGCTGCGCCCACTCCGCCGATCGGTCGAGATACTGCTTGATCGCCCGCGGGGGCACGTTCCACGGGATGTGGTTGCCGATGCACATCATGTAGCCGCCGGTAAGCTGCGCCGTCTCGATCATCCCGCGCACCATGGCGTCTATCTCGGCCGGATTGTCGCGCATCAAGACGCGATTATCCCCTTCGCCGGCCAGGAAGCAATCTTTATGGCGTCGCGCGATGGCCTTGTAATCGGTGTACGGCTCGCTGATGATGCCGCGCGCGCCGCACGCCATCACATCGTCGGCGTAGGCGTCCATCCGGCCATCCGACATGAAGATGACCTCCTTGCCCGCGGCCTTGACGATGCCCCAAAACTCCTCGTAACGCGGGAAGATGTAGCGCCGCATCCAGCGCGGAGAGCAGACCGGCCCGCGCGAGTTGACGATGTCATCGTGACACACGACGAAGTTCACCGGCAGCCGGGCGAAGGTGCGGAAAACGCGGCGGTTGATCTCCGCGAACTCATCCATGATGCGGCCGAACCGTTCGTCCAGGCACGTCTCCAGGAATAGCTCCCAGCCGAAGGTCAGCAGCGGCCACATGAACATCGTGTTGTAGAAGCCGACCGAGTTTGGGACGCCTTCCGGCGCGCGATCGCCCCACTCCGCGGGATAGCGGCCGCGATATTTCTCATACAGCCGCTCTTCGTCACTGTAGTCCTGCGACTCGACCACCGGGATATCGGTGAAATCGCCCTGCGCCAGCGGCGAGAAGGCGAAGACATCTTCGGCGCTCTGGAAATGATCGCCCCAGTCCCAATGCCCGGTCAGTGCATCGCCCCAGCGGACATGATGCCGGCCCTGCGCATCGGTGTTCGAGCTTTTGCCGATCAGGTCAAGCTCTGGCCGGGGCTTTGGCTCGTCAGTCTCCGGGATGGACAACCGGAGCTGCGGATACAGCTCAGCCAGCCTCAGCCGGCACTGCTGCGGATGGTCGTAATAATCAATCCCGGTCAGGTAGGTTTCGGCGTCCGGGCACGACCAATGCTCCCAGTGCGGGATACGCCTGGGCGCGCGGCCCATAAATGCGAGATAGCGGTCGGTGTCGGCGGTCATAGTGCGTGTGCCTCGGGGATTTGGGTAGATAAGGAAACAAGTAGACAAGGAAACAAGGACGCGTTGGTGCTCTGGCCGGTCTCTGACCGAGCCGGTCTCCGACCAAGCTGTGCTCTGGCCGGTCTCTGACCGAGCCGGTCTCCGACCAAGCTGTGCTCTGGCCGGTCTCTGACCGAGCCAGACCGGATCAGGCGCTTTCTTCGGCGAC
>VGOD01000418.1 GCA_016876015.1 Chloroflexota bacterium | reverse complement strand
GGCTCCGGTTACACCGGCGCCGGCGGCGGGCGCACCGGCCAGTCCGGCGACTACGCCGTCGACTTCGGCATGGGCACTGGCCCCGTGCACGTGGGGGATGGCACGTTCCTGAACCAGGCGACCGCCAAGGACGAAATGACCTTTGCCCTGTGGGTCAAGAAGGCTGACATCGCCAGCAGCTCGGCCTTCTGGGCCAGGTCCCCCTCCAGCAGCGGCGGCGGGCGCGGCTGGCAAGCCCACATCCCCACCAGCGACGGCCGCATCTACTTCGATACCGCCGGTTGCTGCGACGCCGGCACCCAACGCATCTTCTACAACATCATCGATTTCCCGCCCTACACGGGCGACCTGACCTGGTGGACCAGCCAATGGCACCTCTTCGTCTTTACGAAGAAAGCCGACGTCAAACGGATCTGGATCGACGGCCTGCTCTTCTACGAAGGCTACAACACCGGGATCTTGCCCACCGACATGACCGAGTTGTTCATCGGCGCCGAAAGCCTCACCGCCGGCCTGTATCACGGCTTGATCGATGACTTCGCCGTCTTTAGCACCGCGCTCAGCGAGACCTCGATCGTCGCCCTCTACAACGGGACCGCCCCCACCACCCTCCCCGCCACCGACCAACTCCTCGCCTACTGGGACTTCAACGATATCCCGCCCGGCGGTCTGTTCCTCTCGTTCACACCCGCGCCAGACACTACCTCGGGTGTGCCTAACCTGGTCCGCGTGGTGCATCTCCAAGGTACCGAGCCCTGGGATCTCGATAAGGTCAGCCTGAAGATCGATGGCGCAGCAGTGACGGCTAGCGCCACTCGCGATGCCAGTCGCGTCACGGTCAATCATGTGCCCAGCCCGATCTTCGCCCCGCTGTCCAAGCACACCGCGACCTTGACCTATCCGCTGCCCGGGGGCGCCCTCGCCGACCGCTCCTGGTCGTTCACCGTCGGCAATTACAGCAAAGACCTCCTCAATCAGCGCATCGGCCTGCTCATGGGCCCCTCCGTCTATACAGCCGACGGCGGCGGCCGAAGCGGTCAACCCGGCGATTACGGCATCGACCTCGGCCGCAATAATGCCCGGCAAGGGGTGCGCGTGTTGGACGCCAGCTTCTTGAACGCCGCCACGGCCAATAACGAATTGGCGCTGGCCGCCTGGCAGAAGCTGTATCAGGTCGCCGACTCCTCGCTCTTCTGGGTCACCTCACCGACCACCGGCAGCGGCGGCCGCGCCTTCCAAGGCCACACGCCCTGGAGCAACAGCCAACTGTACTTCGACACCGGCGGTTGCTGCGATGCGGCCACCCAGCGCATTAACGCCCACATCAATACCTTCCCGAGGTACTCGGGTGCCGCCAGTTGGTGGCAGACCTGGCACCACATCGTCTTCCAGAAGCAGGGCGACCTCAAACAGATCTGGATCGACGGCGAGCTCTTCCTGGAAGGCTTCAGCTCGAACCTCTTGCCCACCGACATCACCGAGATGTGGTTTGGGTATAATCCGGCCGATAACGGCGGCTTGCGCGGTATCATCGACGACGCCGCCGCCTTCAAGACCGCGTTGTCGCCGGCCAACATCGCTAGCCTGGCCGCCGGCACCATGCCCAACGCGCTGCCGGCCTCGGCAGGGCTCATGGCCTACTGGAGCTTCAATGACCCGCCGGTCGTTGTGGGTCCTAAGCTCATGGCCGTGCGCTCAGGCAACAACGTCACCGTCACCTCCGACCCGCAGCCCATGGCTGCCGGCTTCGTCCTCCAAACCGCCCCTGCCGTCACCGGCCCCTGGACCACTCAGGCCGGCGCCAACACGCCGCTCACCGTGCCCATCGGCACCGAGCAAGCGGTCTTCTTGCGGGCCGTTAAGCCCTAAACGCTCAGCCTAGAAACAGGCACGGGCCACTCGGGCATCGCCCGAGTGGCCCGTCTGCTTAAGCCCACGCGGTCGGACCTGCTTCCGCACACCGCGCAGCCCGGCCTGCGCAGCCCTGGCGCGGGAGCCCCACCCGGGCCGCGGCCCCATACGGTAGACTACTTCGCGGCCTTAACCTTCTCCCATTGGCCGCTCTTGGCCGACTTGAGGACGGCGTCGCACACGTACTGCGTCTCGAGCGCATCCCGGAAGGTGGGGCCCGCCGGTTGCCCTTTGGCAATCCCCTCGAAGAAGTCGGCGAGCTGGTGCACGAAGCTGTGCTCGTACCCGATCGTCAGGCCCGGCACCCACCAGTTGCCCATGTACGGATGATCGCCGTCCGTGACGTGGACCGAGCGCCAGCCACGCAGATAGCCCGGATCCCGATGCTCGAAGTACTGCAGCCGATGCGAATCGTGCAGATCCCAAAAGATGCTCGCGTGTTCGCCGTTGATCTCGAAGGTGTAAAGCGCCTTGTGGCCCCGCGCGTACCGCGTCGACTCGAAGGTCGCCAGCGACCCGTTCTTGAACCGAGCCAGGAACGCGCACGCGTCGTCAATGCCGACCTTCTCGACCTTCCCCGTCAACTGATGCTTCCGCTCCTTGACGAACGTCTCCGTCATGGCACTCACCTCCGCCACACCCCCGTTGAGCCATACCGCCGTATCCAGGCAATGTGCCAACAGGTCGCCCGTCACCCCGCTGCCGGCTACCTTCACGTCCAACCGCCACAGCGCGTCGCCCCCCTGCGGCAGGTCCTTCGAGATCGTCCAGTCCTGCAAGAACTTCGCGCGGTAATGGAAAATCCGGCCCAGCCGGCCCTCGTCAATCAGCTTCTTCGCCAGCGCCACCGCCGGGATGCGACGATAATTGTAAGAGACCAGGTTGGGCACGCCGGCCTTCTCGACCGCGCGCACCATCTGTTCCCCTTCCTTGCCGTCGCGCGCCAGCGGTTTCTCGCACAAGATCGTCTTGCCCGCCTTCGCCGCGGCCACCGCCACCTCGAGATGCAGGTTGTTCGGCAGACAGATGTCCACCAAATCGATGTCCTTGCGCGCCAACAGACGTTGCCAGTCCGTCTCGACCGATTCATACCCCCACTGGGCCGCAAAGGCCTTCGCCTTCTCACCGTTGTTGTCGCAGATCGCCTTCAGCACCGGCCGATGCTCGAGGTCAAAAAAGTTGTTGACCTTGCGATGCGCGTTCGAGTGTGTGCGACCCATAAAGCCGCACCCGATCAGTCCCACGTTGATGGTTTTCATAATCCTGAATGCCTCCGCTCACTCCGCTGCGCCGCTCAGCGACGGCCGCGCTTCATGGCCCCCGCGCGCTTGCCCTGCTTGCCCGCCGCTTTCCGTACCCCCTTCTTTGCCGCTCGACCGGCCCTGCGCGCGCTCGGCTTCCGCGCCGCCTTCTTCGCCGCCACACGTTGCGCCGGCTTCTTCTTCGCTGCCTTCCCGCGCTGGGCGATGGCCTTCTTCGGCTTCCGCTTTGCTCCGGATTCCACAACCTTCCGAGCCGGCGCGGCCGGCT
>VGOD01000417.1 GCA_016876015.1 Chloroflexota bacterium | reverse complement strand
AATTTAGCATAATTGGTATATTCGTTGACCGGTGTCCTTGTCAACGAATGGGAAACGAATCAACGAATCTATCTGCCGCCGCGGCGGACGCGTATTCGTTGATTCGTTACAGATTCGTTGACGCCGTGATACGATAACCGATCATCAAGACACGATGGAGGGATAAACATGGTCAGAATATCCCAACCACAGACGCAACTGGTAGACGATGGCACCGAGGGCCTGACCTATCAGGTCATCGGCCTGGCGATGGCTGTACACACCGACCTGGGGCCGGGGCATCGCGAGTCCACCTACCACAACGCGATGACGCAACGCTACGCGGATGCGGGCCTGGACGCCGAGCGCGAGCCCGAGCTGCCGATCTACGACGAGAACGGCAACCATATCAACTCCTATTGGCCCGACCATCGCGTCGGCCCGAACCTGCTGGTCGAATACAAGGCGCACCGGTTTCCTCTGACCAAAGATGAGATCGCGCAGTGTCTCGATTACTTCGCCGGTTCGGACTGCAACGTGCTGCTGCTGTTCAACTTCGGGAGACGCCGTCTGGAGTGGCAACGGCTGTTCCCGACGAAGGATATCCAGGAGCATCGAAGAAAGCGTCAACGAATGGGCAACGAATAAACGAATCCACTCTCGCCGCGGCGAACGCCCATTCGTTTATTCGTTCCGTATTCGTTGACACAGTTTCCATAGGTTTCACACCCATGCCCAAGAAAACGCGCACCGCCCAACCTTCCTTCTTCCGTCAGGACATCCCCAAGATGCCGGACGGCTACTACGCATCCGGCCCGAACCCGAACCTGACGCGCTTCGTCGCGGAGCACGCGACCCCCTACGACCCGGCGACCGACGCCTACGACGTGCCGCCCTTCGACCAGCCGATCACGACCACCAAGGCCACCGCGATCTACAACATGCACACCTACTGGTCGAAGAAGCCGCACGACGCGATCCGGCAGTACATCCGGCATTACACCCAGCCGGGCGATTTGGTCCTGGATCCCTTCTGCGGCTCCGGCGGGACCGCGCTGGCCGCGCTGATGGGCGGACGCGCCGCCATCGCCATTGACCTCTCGCCGGCCGCCACCTTCATCACCAAGAACTACTGCACCCCGGTGGATGTGGACGAGTTGGGGCGGGCGTTCGAGGCATTGCAGGAGCGGGTCAAGCCAGAGATGGACTGGCTGTACGCCACGCGCTGCGACCGCTGCGACGGCCGCGCGACGACGGCGTACACGGTCTATTCCTACGTTTTCCGGTGTCCGCGGTGTTTGGAGCGGGTGGCGCTGTTCGATTGTGTGGAGGTGAGCGGCGCGGAGGGGCAGAGGGGCGGAGGCGCGGAGGGAAAGACGATCAGGGCATGTCCCTGCTGCTATGCGCGGGGCATCGTGGAGGAGATCAGCACGCGCGGGGAGCGGTCCGAGCCGATCCCGGTGCTGGTGAGCTACGAGTGCGACGAGGGGTGCAAGCCGAAGCGCGGGGAGCGCCGGCACAACGACCCCGACCCCAAGCGGCGGCGCTTCTTCGAGGAGTACGACCTGGCGAAGATCCGGGAGATCGAGGCGAAGCCGATCCCCCACTGGGTCCCGCCACACCGCATGATGAACGTCGAGTCGGATACCGCGCCGTGGGGCGACAAGTGGCGCGCCGGCACCAGCAACTTCCGCACCGTGGCCGAGCTGTTCACGAAGCGCAATTTGTGGGCGCTGGCGACGTTGAACCGCGGCATCCAGGCCCTCAAATGCAATAACGAGAACATCAAAGATCAAATCCGTCTTGCTTTCAGCGGTACCATCTTGAATGTGTCCCGAATGCTTAAGCAAAGTGAACAATGGGGTGGCGCTCTGCAAATGGGGACATATTACCTGCCTCAAATCAGCCGCGAATCCCCTGTGCCAATTGGCTTCGACTACAAATCTCGCGATGTGCTACGTGGAATTGAAGGCTTAGCCCAAGCGCCTCGGTCAACAGAGCTTGTTGTTTCAACCCAGTCATCTACTGATCTGAGTGGCATTCATGCAGAATCCGTTGATTACATCTTCACAGATCCCCCCTACGCTGACAAAGTCCAATACGGCGAACTCAACTTCATCTGGGAAGCCTGGCTAGGCTTAGATACCCGCTGGCACGACCGGGAGATCATCGTCAACGAAACGCGCGGCATGACCGACGTTGATTGGGCGCGGCTGATGCGCCAGGCGATGGACGAGTGCCACCGCGTCCTCAAGCCCGGCCGCTGGATCTCCCTCTGCTACCACGACACCAGCGAGGGCACCTGGGGGCTGGTGCAGGACATCATGGCCGAGGTCGGGTTCATCGCTGAGGGCGGCTCCGGCGACGCGCTCTACATTGACACCGGCCAGAAGTCGTACAACCAGCTCATGGCCGACAAAGTCACCAAGCGCGACCTGGTGATCAACTTCCGCAAGCCGCGGCCGGGCGAAGTATCGCAAATTGCCAATTTGCGGTACGGCGACGCCACCTTCGCGGACAACGCCCGCGCCATCCTGGCCGATGCGCTGGAGCGTCACCCCGGCGCCAGCGCGGATCGGCTTTACGACGAGCTGGTCAGCCGCATGGTGCGCCGCAGGGAGTTCGAGCGCCACAACTTCGAGGCGCTCCTGGTCCAGGTCGCGGAGCCTGTAGTGCCAGATGCCATCTGGCACTACAGCGCCACGCGCTGGTACCTCAAGGAAGCATCCGACCGCTTGGACGAAGCCGAGAGCCGCAAGGAGGCCGCAGCCGCCGCGCGGCTGGAGGCGTTCATGCGCGCCGCTCTCCCCTCCCCTGCGCGCGGGGGAGCCCCGCTGCGCGGGGGGCAAGCTCGGGTCGGGGGTGGGGGTGAGGGAACCCACTACTCCGACCTCTTCGAGCAATACCTGGGCGTCAAAGACAAGCCCCGCCGCCTGCTGGCCGACTGGCTGCCGGAATATTTCATCAAGACCGCCGACGGCACGTGGCGTCCCCCCGCGGACGACGGCGAGCGGGCGCAGCTGGCGGCGGTGCGCGCCACCGGCAGCCTGCGCCACATCAAGCGCTTCGCGGCCGCGCTGCTGGATGGCGTCCCGCCAGCCGAGCGCGACCGCCCCGCCAGCGTCGCCGACGCCGCGGATTGGCTCCGCCAGTGCCGCCGCGCCGGGCTGTACGAGCTGGGCCGCGCGATCTACGAGCGGGGCGGGTTCGATTTCGGCGCGTTGGGCGAGGAGGCGCGGGTCGCGGTGGAAGAGGAGTATGAGGTGTGCGTGAGGCGGAGTGGGTGATGGCGGCGTCAACGAATACTGAACGAATGAACGAATCCTTTCTCGCCGCGGCGCGTCCATTAGGACTTGTAAAAGAATAACTTCCCGGTTTGTCAGTCGCGCTCTATACACGCGCTGCGGTTGATAGTATGATATGCGATAGAGCCGCAGACAAGAGATAGGAGCCGCGAATGACAGCGA
>VGOD01000416.1 GCA_016876015.1 Chloroflexota bacterium | reverse complement strand
ACCCCAAATATTGGTGCAATAGCAAGAGCCGCCGGTGTGTCCCGGACTGTGGCCTCCTATGTCTTCCATGGCCAAGCGGGCGAGCACCGCGTCGCCGCGACAACAACCCAAGAACGGGTCCAGGGGGCCATCCGGAAGATGGGCTGCACGCCGGACCTCACCCTTCGCTGTGGGCGGCGGCGTGAAAATGTAGTGAACGTGGCGGATTGAAAATGCGGGTGAGGAGGCGGGTTCTGGTGGTGACCGGAACCCGCGCTGCGTTCAGGGGTCGGTTGTGCGATTCTTCATGCGATAACTGGATCCTTCGATTAGGACTGTCTCGGCGTGATGCAGGAGTCGGTCCAGGACGGCTGAGGCGAGCGTGGCATCGTTGTTGAAGATTGAAGGCCAGTGCTTGAAGGGCTTGTTGGTGGTCAGGACGATGGAGCCATGCTCGTAACGCTGGCTGAAGACCTGGAAGAGCAGGTCGGCGCCGAGCTTGTCGATGGGAAGATACCCGAGTTCATCAACGATCAGCAGTTCCGGACGGGTATAGCGCTTGAGTTCCTGCCGGAGTTGATGGGCGAGTTGTGCGGCCGCCAGCGTGTTGATGATGTCCACTGCGGTGGTGAACAGCACCGTGCGCCCCTTTTCGCAGGCTTGGCGTCCCAGCGCCGTTGCCAGATGGGTTTTGCCGATGCCGACTGGCCCGAGGAAGATCACGTTGGTGTGGTCCTGCAGAAAGGCCAGACGGAACAGGTCTTGAACCTGGGGCCGGTTGATCTTTTTTGGCCAGATCCAACTGAACTCGTCCAACGTCTTGGGTACCGGAAAGTGGGCGTTGCGAATACGCCGGGCGATACCATTGATCTCTCGGCGCTGGCATTCTCCCTCCAAAAGCCGGTCCAGATAGACTTCATGGCTCCAAGCCTGTTTGCCCGCTTCGCGGGTCAGGGCCTCGAAGTTCTCCAGGGGGTAGATCAGTTGCAGAGTTTCGAGCATTTCGGTTGTCTTCACGCGTGGTTTCCTTCCTCGTAGATCGACAGATCGGTTTCGGGCATGTCCAGTTCCAGCAGGTCGCTTCCCCGTGTGACGTGCAACGCTCCTGGCTCCGGCAACCGCCGGGAGCGTTGTTCGAGCAGGTTGGCCACATACTCGGCGCTGTAGGCGCCGAACTCCATTGCATCGCGCAAGGCGCGTTCGGTCTTCTCCTCGCCGTAGATCTCGATCAAAGCCACGATCTTGCGGACGTGGAAGAACGGGTTAGGCCGGTGCTCGGCCAGTTGCCGGTAGTAACGTTCCGTTTCAGCGCTCAGGCGCAGGAACCGCTGCAGGATGTGCTGGTCCCTCGCCTGACGGCGCTGAGCGACGAGCGCGCTCTCGTGCTCGGGGTCCACGATGTCGCGACCCCGCTCGTAACTGCGCAGATGCGTGGCCACCAACTGCTCGCCGCGGTAGAGCAGCACCTTGTCGGCATAGGCGCGCAATCGCACCCGCGTTCCCGCGCAACGGGCCGGCACCGAGTAGCGGTTGCCGTCGAAGTGGACACGGAAGAGCGAGGTGGCGACCGCGTCGCGTTCCATGCCGGTGTCATAGACACTGCGCACCGGCAGCGGCTGCAGCTTCTCCCCGGCGAACATCGCCTCGGGCATGCACCGGGTGACCGCATGGATCCGGCGGTTGGCCACCTCCTCAAGCCAGCGTCTCGCCGCTCCCTGGACCGCCGCCAGGCTGGAAAGCTCCAGTCCGGCCAGGAAGTTCTTCTTCACATAGCCAACCGCATTCTCGACGCGACCCTTTTCGTTTCCGGCCCGCGCGTTGCAGGCGCGCGGCTCGAAGCCGTAGTAACGCGCGAAGTCAAGGTAACGCGGGTGATAGACCGCCGGCTGACCCGCCGGGTGCGAGAGCACCGCGCTCTTCAGGTTGTCCACCATCACCTTTCTGGGAACGCCGCCGAAGTACTGGAAGGCGTTCTGATGACAAGCCAGGAACTGCTCCTGCCGCTCCAGCAGTGTGAACTCCACATACAGTTTGCGGCTGTAGCACAGCACCATGACAAAGAAGCTCAGACGCCGACGGGCACAGCCCACCGCCAGCGATCCGGCGCACCCCCAGTCGACCTGCGCACATTCCCCCGGCTCGAAGGCCAACGTCAGGTACGCCTTCTGGGTCGGTGGCCTGAGCTTGGCGACCAGCTCCTTGAGGATGCTGTACCCGCCGCTGTACCCGGCCTCCCGCAACTTGTTCAACAACTGCGCCGCGGTGTACGGATGCTCCGAAAGCCAGCGCACCAATAGATCCCTGAACGGATCCAGCAGGCTGGTCCGGCGAAACGCCTTGCGTTGGCGATAGGCCGGCTGCGCCAACCAGTACCGCACGGTCCGTTCATCCAGACCGCCGGCAGTAGCGATCTGCGGAACGCTCAGCCCCTGTTCCGAGAGTTGCCGGATGCGGCAGTACAGTTCGTAGCCGATCATGACCGCACCTCCGGCAGTTCCAGAACCTGGTACAACGGATGACGGTACGCCACCAGATCGGCCCGGCACAGACGGTCGCGCACCTCCGGCAGTCGCGGTGCCGGCAGATTGAGCAACCGGCCCATGCTCGCATCGGAGTAGTAACTCAACCCCTCGGCGTCGCCGACGGTTATCAGCAGCAAGTACAACGCCAGTTCCTCGGGTTGGCACCTGCGGCAGAACCCGTCGCGCACCAACCGGTGATCCACCCAACTGAACTGGCGCGGCACCCGGCGCACCCGCTCCTCGCACAAGACCTGTTTCCTCGTAAGCATGACTCCGACTCCTTTCAGCTTCCGATCCCGGGACCTCTTCCCAGAATCATCTGCCCGTGAGTCTGAAAGCGGATGAGTTGCGAGGCGATGTCCTCTTGTAACGCACCCGTCAAGTGCGCCATAAAGCCAACGAAAAGAGGATCTTGTGCCAGACAGAGATCTTGTAACGGTCGGGCTTCCGTGGGGATACCCGACTTTAAGTCGTGCTTAGAATCTTGAACAGCAACAGGTTGCGCCGAGCAGAGATCTTGTAACGCACCCGTCCCCTTCCGCCAGTACCCCGGATGCGCTTTGCGCCACGCGCGGACACGCTCCACGTGCCCCTGGCCACGGTGATAATCCCGGTTCGGTGGCTTGGCCAACCAGCGCTGATGGCTCACGTGTCTGCTGACGGCCTGACAGGCCGGCCGATTGCAGTATTCCTGATGATGCGCGTTGCGGTAATCGTGATGGTACAACTCCCCGCAACACCGGCACTTGCGTCGTCGCTTTTGCTTCATCCCACCACGATGAAGCATCCAGCGCCAAGGTCACAGCAAACCCGTCAAACCCATCCCCACATCCAGACACTTCAGTAGGGGAAGAAAATGCGATATCTCGCTTGGAAGACAGGAAGAAAATCCACCCGAAGAACAAACAACTTCACGCCGCCACGTTCACACCATTTTCATCCTGCCGTCGGGAAACGCCGAGTCGTCAAGGCAAATACCGTT
>VGOD01000415.1 GCA_016876015.1 Chloroflexota bacterium | reverse complement strand
CCTGCTGACCGGTCTGGTCTTCTGTGGGAATTGTGGTCGCGCCCTGGAAAGCGGCACGGATATGCGCCATGTGAAGACCGGCAAGGGCAACGCGTGGCGCTACTATCGCTGCCGGGGCCAGCGGTTGGAGGAGGGCGTCTGCCAGCATACGCAGCGGATCAACGCCCGCAAGCTGGAGCAGTACGTGATGCACACGGTGATGGACAAAATCGCACCCCGGATATGGTCCAGTCATGGCTGAGCGAAATGCAGGCGCGTCTGGCCAGTCCGGAGGCCCCGGCCCAGATCGAGGCGTTGGACAAGGAGATCGTCCGGCTGAAGCGGGCCATTGACCGGCTCCTGGATATGATCGAGACCGGTGGCAACAGCCGGGAGGTGCGTGAGCGCCTGCGCCAGGCTGAACTGGGGTCGGCTGAGATGGAGCGGGATGCCCTGGCGCAACATCATCTGGTCACGACGATCAAGCTGGGTGACGCCGACCTGCGCCGTGTGCTGAAGACCATGCGCGACGAACTGCAGGCGCCGGAAGTGCCGGTGGCACGGCGGGCGTTACAGTCGTTTGTGGAACGGGTTGAGGTAAATGGTGACGAAGCCGAGATTGTCTACCGGCCAGGCGCTCCTGGCGAGTAGTGCAGGGGATAAGTGTGCCCCCAAGGGGGCTTGGGCACTCTTCATGTAACGGGGACGCCCCTCCTCGCCCCGATATCACAGGTACATGGCTCGAACTCGTGACAGCGCCGCCGTCACAGGTCTGGACCGATCGCGCCAGGGAAATCAGCAAGTTGCGCGAGCAGGGCGAAACGCTGGCAAACATCGGACGCCGGTTCGGACTGAGTGCGGAGCGGGTCAGGCAGATCCTGCTCCAAGAGGACCAAGCGACCCCGAACCTTGTGGGCGCCGAGCAAGCGCTTGACGACAATGTCGAGTCGGCGAGACGGGGACTCGAACCTGTGACCTCATGGACGTGAACCCGGTGTTCTACCCCATCTCTGATAGTATCCACGGTCAGGCTGTTTCAGCAGACCGTGCCTTCTCCGCCGGTACCATCCGTGCGCATTACACAGGCGGTGTAGTTCCCCGTCGCAGCGTAGTGTTTCCGTGTGGGTTAACGGTTACTTTTATAGGCGCGCCTAAATGACTTATGGGTGCGCCTATATATTTGGCGCCAGCTCGTAGTACGCGCCTTTCCGCGTCCCTGTCTGAACGAGCAGGCTTCTTTCCTCCATGCGTGTCAGGAGACGTTTGGCCTGCTCAGAGCCCAACCGGCATAGTTCGGCGGCTTCACTGCGGGTGATGCGACCCTGCGTCCGCACGTATTGCAGAACCATCTGCTCCTGCTGAATCGGATCAAAGCCCGCTTGCCGGACGTAATCGGCACCCTGGCCGATCCGCTGGTACACTTGTGCGCTCAATGTATACGTCCGGCCGCGCGTGGCGCCGCGGCCCTCAATCAGACCCGCCTCGACTAACCGTTCCAGCACCGCGCGGGCGACCGATTCGTTTTTCTGAATCGCCGATGCGGTGGCCTGGACGTCCAGCCGGCGCTCCTTGCGTAGCCGCGCCAGCACGATCAAAGAGTCGAGCGGCATGCGGATGCCGGTGCGTTCCTCCTCTGCGATCACCATCTGCAGGAAGGGGATGTCAGCCTGGGCGCTGCTCAACTGGACCACCACGGTGGTGGGGTCGCTGCGGCTGTAATCGGGAGCCGGGCGCCCATAGCGCAACAGCCCTTCGTAGATCAGATCCACCCCGCGGCCCGTACGTTCGGTCAGGCCGATCCGCTTGATCGCGTCGGCCAGGAGCGGGTTGCGCGGCTTCGGCTCCACGACCAATAGGTTCTCTAGCGTGACGCCCTCGACAAAGCCGCCGGGATTACTGATGATCAACCCATCAGTTTCCCAGCGCACATGCACCGCCCCCAGGCGCGTGTAGTCCCGATGGGTGAGCGCGTTGATCAATGCTTCACGAAACGCGCGCTTGTCGAACGTCGGGATCGGGACCCGAAACAGGCCAACCTGGATTTCGTCTTCCTGGACGCGGGTCTCGAATTGTTCCATGACCCGCTCGAAGGTCTTCAGCAGTGGCACGCGGTAGAAGTCGTTGACCCGCACCTGGGTACCTTCAAGCACCTGGAACGCCACTTCGTGCGTCGGCAGATGCACGCGCAGGGCAGCCTCACGGCCCAGGATGAGGAGACCGGCCACGGTTGGCACCCGGCGTTGGCCTTCGGTGCGGATGAAACCCAACGCGCCGTCCAATTCCTCGTCGCTCAACGTCAGCAGCAAGCGGTCGCCGCCGTAGCGTTCCACCAGTTGGCGCAGGCGCTCGCGCTCCAACGGGTCGAAATCCGCTTCGGTCGCTTGGGTCACGGGCAGCGCCGCGTAATCGAGCACGCCCAGGTCTGACTGGCGGCTGGCAAACTCGTGCGGATGGAAGGGCACGCACTGTGGGGTGCCGTCGGCCTGCAAGCGCCGGCGCTGCAATAGCCCTTCGGCGGTAGCGACCAGGCGCAGCGACTTCGGGACCTCGATCCGGGCGATGGTCTTCCCCATTTCCTGTAAAGCGGTCACGCGCACGCTGACGGGCGGGCTGGTGCGGTTGGCGATGAGCGCGGCCAAGGTGGCCAGGTTCTGATGCTCGGGATGGAGGCCGGTAATGGCACCATCCTTCTCGACGCCCAGGTAGATGTTGCCGCCCTCGGTGTTCGCCAGGCAGACCACGGCTGTAACCAGATCGCGGTCCGGGAGCCGGCTGCGGTCGCTCTTGAGCTCGATGGTCATAGATTCGCGATCAGGGATAGTACGGTTCATATGTGGTCCGCCCGTTGATCAGTGTGGACTTCACAGCGCAAGCTGGCTCAGTGAGCGCTTCACTTCTGCACCGCTATTATACCACGCCCGTTTCGATGCGCGGCAATACGGTTGACTCTTGATGTGACGGCGACCACCTCGTTCGCCCCGAAATCGCAGGAACATGGCTCGAATTGGTGACAACGCCGCCATCGCGAGTCTGGACCGACCGTGCCAGCGAGATCCGTAAGCTGCGTGAGCAGGGCGAAACACTGGCCAAGATCGGGCAGCGATTCGGGTTGAGTGCCGAGCGCGTGAGGCAGATCCTACTCCAGCAAGATCAGGAGGTCTCGGTCTCCGCGGGCTGCGAGCGTGCGTCTGACGATCATGTGGCGTCGGCGAAAGGGGGTTTCTCCCCATGAGTTCACGGATGTGAACCAGGTGTTCTAATCCGCCCTCGCCAGATCACACGGTCGGGCCGTTTCGACAGACCGTGAGTACTCCAACGATACCATCCGTGCGCACTATCGCAGCGTAGCGTCTCCGTTGGAGCGAGCGATACGGTGCCGATGTCTTGCGATAATCTCCGATCAACCTCCTTCTAGCAGCCTGTCGGAGAGCGCCGTTTCCGGCTAGCTCCAACATGTGGTAAAGTATACACCCGATACTACAACACATCCACTTTCACCCCAGGAGGCGATCC
>VGOD01000414.1 GCA_016876015.1 Chloroflexota bacterium | reverse complement strand
CCGCGGCACTGGCGCGGGACGGGCTACGACACGCTGGCGCAGCAAGGGATCGTTAAGCTGCGCTGCCCCACGACCTATACCTGCGTCAAGCGACCGGTTCCGCACCCCCAGGCCCATCTTGCCCTCAACGTCAGCCGGTTGGCTGTCGGGCCAGATACCGTGCTCATCAACGTTCCCAAGCTCAAGACGCACAACCTGGCGATTACCACGCTCTGCCTGAAGAACATGATGGGCGCGGTGAATGTCTTCGACCGGCATTACTGCGCGCAATCCTGGCGAGAGATTCCCCCGGAGCTGCGCCACGACGATCGGCCGCGCCACGAGTGGATGGATGAGCGGGTACACGCCCTGTGGCAAGCGGGGCTGGCGCGGCGGCTGAACGACACCGCCAAGGCGGTCCCGCCGCACCTGAACATCGTCGAAGGGGTCGTCGGCCGCGACGGTACGGGTTTCCATCGCGGCCGCAACTATCCGCTGGGGCTGGTGATCGCGGGCGTCAACATGGTGGCGGTGGACAGTGTGGCGAGCTACCTGATGGGGTTCGATCCGGCCCAACTCATCTATCTGCGGATGGCGGCCGAAGCGGGGCTGGGCTGCAATGACCTGGCCGCGCTGCGTGTGTGTGTGGTCGCCGATGGCGCCATCGTGCCGTGTCTCGACCTGGCCGCGCTGCGCGCCGATCCGCCGCTGCGCGTGATTCGGGGGATCGTCGGCGAAAGTGATTCCTTCAACTGCTAATGCGTGAAGCCTGTGCAGCGGATCGTAACGGATAAACGGATCATGCATGCGACGCATCCGTTTATCCGTTTGGCCGGAGGCCATCCGTTGCAGCGATTTTCAAAAGGAGTGCAATGATGCCATTCAATGTGAAGAAACGCGGCAAGCTGACCTACTACTACGAGGGAGAGCACCCGGTGCTCTCCGCGCTCGTCACCGAGGAGTTGCCCGACGGCGACCTGAAGATTTGCTTCGCCGGGCTGACGGGCGGCTATTCGGCCAAGGGCGTGTTGGGGCTGGACGAGTTGGTGACGATGGATCCGCATCGCGAAATCCCGCTCGTCTTTCAGTGTTGGGAGAAGTGGCTGCGGGACGCCGGCATCTGCGACTCGCTGCGCCGCGTGGACTTCATCGAGATTCACGCGTTCGGCTGCCAGCCCAAATCGCCGAACCCGCTGGTGGACCCGCTCGGTTACGCGGCTGAGCAGGATCGGCTGCGCAAAGCGTATGCCGAGGCGTATCGCGCCTACTTCCGCGACCACCTGCCTGATAACGGCGTGCCGGCCCGCTTCACGGTGCATCTTGTGGATGTGCCGGATAAGGCCGCGTCGTATGAGTTCTACGGCACGGCATTGTATCAGAAGGCATTGCAGACCGCCACGGATGGACACAGATGAACACGGATTCTCCCCAATTCGATTTGTTGCTGAAAGGCGGCCGCGTCATTGACCCCGCCAACGGACGCGACGGGCTGCTCGACGTAGCCATCGCCGACAAGAAGATCGCCGCGGTGGAGGCCAGCATTCCGCCGGAGACCGCCAGCCGGGTTGTGGACGTGACCGGCTTGATCATCACGCCCGGCATCATTGACATGCATACGCACGTCTATGTCTATCCGCCGACCCCCACCAGCTATGTCGAGAGCATGCACGCCGACGCGCATCTCTTTGCGTCGGGCGTGACGATGACCGTGGATGCGGGCACGGCCGGCTGGCGCAACTTTTCCGACTTCAAGGCGAGCTGCATTGACCGCTCGAAGGTGCGCATCCTGGCCTATCTCAACATTGCGGGCGACGGCATGGTAGACAAGGACGGCGAGCAGGTCGTCAGCGAGATGCAGCCCAAGATCGCCGCAGCCGTAGCCGAGGCGTACAGCGATCTGATCGTCGGCATCAAGACCGCGCACTACTGGACGCGGCTGCCGTGGGACGCGGCGCATCCGCCGTGGGTCTCGGTCGAGCGGGCCGTCGCGGCGGGCGAGATCTGCCAGATGCCGGTGATGGTGGACTTCTGGCCGCGGCTGCCCGAACGTCCCTACCAAGACCTGATCCTGAAGAAACTGCGGCCGGGCGACATCCACACCCACGTCTTCGCCCAGCAGTTCCCGATCGTGGACAGCCAGGGCAAGGTCTACGATCACATGTGGCAGGCGCGCAAACGCGGGATCATCTTCGACCTGGGGCACGGCGCGGGCAGCTTCTGGTTCCGCAACGCCGTCCCCGCGTTCAAGGATGGCTTCGTCCCCGACTCGATCAGCACCGACTTCCACATGGGCAACGTCAACGGCCCGGTGCTGAGCATGTTGACGACGATGTCGAAGTGCCTGTGCATGGGGATGCCGCTGCCGGAGGTGATCTACCGCTCGACCGTGACCCCGGCGCGAGAGATCGGCCGGCCGGAGCTGGGCACGCTGACTATCGGCGCGGAGGCGGATGTGGCTGTGCTGAAGCACCTGATTGGCGACTTCGGCTACGTGGACTGCGGCAAGGCGAAGCTGATCGGCCACGAGCAGTTGGCCTGCAAGCTGACGATCCGGGCCGGGCAGATCGTCTACGACCCGGAGGGGCTGAGCGTGCCGGAGTGGGAGCACGCGCCGGTCGCGTATTGGCGGATGCCGGAGCTGCAGGGGTAAGCCTTCTGGTCAGACGAGGTGTGACCGGACAGGATGAACAGGATTTGCGGGCAGGCCCCACGCAACTACGCTCGGAGGAGGTCTGCGACCTCCGTCTTGCGGACTGATGTCGGCCGATTCGTGGCAACGACACCGGTCACAGACCGGCTTGGAGCAGCGACTGCGTAAGTCTTGACAGGATCGACAGGTCGGAATCATCCTGTTCATCCTGTAATCCTGTCCCATCCCGGCCAATCGTGGAGCATTCGACATGGACATTTACGACGAACTCGGCGTGCGCAAGGTCATCAACGGCCTGGCGACCGTGACAGTGCTCGGCGGGTCGCTGATGCCGCCGGAAGTGACCGCGGCGATGGCCGAAGCAGCGCAGCACTTCGTGGAGTTGGATGATCTGCAGGCCAAGGCCGGTCAGCGCATCGCGGAATGGACGCACAACGAGGCCGCCTACATCACGTGCGGCGCGGCGGCCGGCATCGTGCTCAGCACGGCCGCGTGCATGGCGGGGACCGATCCCGACCTGCGCGGCCGTCTGCCTGAGACCGCTGGCATGAAGGACGAGGTGATCGTCCACAAGTCTGGCATCGTCGGCTATGCCCAGGCGATCCGGCACGCGGGGGCGAAGATCGTCCTGATCGGCACGGACGAGGGCGCGACCGCGGCCGAATTCGAGGCAGCGATCAGCGAGCGGACGGCCGCGATCTTCTACTTCTACAACGTCTCCCGGATGAAGGGGCAGGTCCCGCTCGAAGAGGGGATCGCCATCGCCCGGCGTCACGGCATCCCGCTGATCGTGGACGCCGCGGCGCAGCTCCCGCCGGTCGAGAACCTGTGGCGTTTCACGCAGATGGGCGCTGATCTTGCGCTGTTCAGCGGCGGTAAGGGATTGTGCGGCCCGCAGAGCAGCGGGCTGGTC